>VYBO01000042.1 GCA_009844405.1 Acidimicrobiaceae bacterium | reverse complement strand
GGAATGACCACCCTGCGCCGCGATCGGCTGCCGATCAATCCGCGCTCGCTCTATGTCAAGCAGACTCGCTGACCGGTCAGCGGTCTGGGCTCGCCGCCGTTGAGACGCCGCAGCCTGGCGGCATCGACTCCGCCGAGCATCTCGGCGACCGATGACCATGACGATCCCTTGGGCGGTTCGACGCACTCCACCAGGTCCACGGCGCGCTCGGCCGGCGCGCCGGCGGTGAGCGCGGAGTTGATGTGGCGGGCGATCTGCTCCACCAGCCGGATGCCGGCCGACTCGCTCGGATTGTTGTCCGTCATCACCGTCATGGCGTAGGAGCCGCCGATCGGGTCTCGCACCGCCCCGGTGGTGCCCAGCCGCCACCCGGCGCCGGACATCGGGAAGAAGCCGTTCTTAAGCGCAGCCTCGTATCCGGCTGGAAGGCCGGCGGTGACCCCCCAGCTCTGCGCCGCGCTCACGCCGGCCATCCACTCCCATGCCGCCTCCACCGACCCGGCGCTCAGCGGCCCTCCGCCGATGAGGAGCTGCTCAACGAGCCGCGTCCGGTCCTCCGCGGTGGACAGCGTCCGGCCGTACCACGCGGTGTGGCTCGTGCCGGCGATCCCGAAGCGCTCGTCCAGCGCCTCCATGCCGGCCGCGCTGCCGATCTGCAAGTACAGCCTGGAGGTGGGCGGGCGGTTGTGGCTGTAGTGGATCATCAACTCGACGTCGGCCGCCTCGGACTCGCTGAGCCGCCGGCCCGCTTCCTGGGCGGCCAGCAGCACGCCCGCCAGGACCTGGGCCTTGATGACGCTCGCGGTGGTGATCTCCAGACCGCTGTTGAGGTCGTACCGGCAGCCCGTGCGGTGGTCATGGACGGCTGCCGTGAACCGTGCGCTGGGGTGGGCGGCCTCGACCTCGTCTGCGAACGCATAGTTGAAGAGTCCGATGCAGCGGCTCCCCGGCGTGTAGCGAAGCGGCCGGGTGGCCTTTCCGTCGGAGGTGCCCGGCTGGTTCGTGGACTCGGGGCTGCCTTCGGGTGCGGAGCGTGCCCCCGAAGGGTTGAGCGCGATCGTCCAGATCAATGCCAGCGCCGCCAGGACCACGCCGTATGCCAGCGGTGTCGGGATCCATCTAGCGTCGGATTGCTGGGTACCGATCATCTTCGCAACAGGAGCGGGCTCGCCACCGTAGTGAAAGTCCCGGCTTTGCGCCCGCGGGTTTCGCTTTGGCTGTGGGAGCGTCGGCGGCCGCGGCCCAAGCTCCGGCGCCGTGCCGGCGGGATTCTCCTCGGCAGCAAGTCTGTGCGAGACTGCCGGGGTGGCAGCGGTGATAGCGCATCGGGGCGCCGGCGGGGCCGCGCCCGAGAACACGCTGGAAGCCTTCCGGCTGGCCCGGGAACTCGGTGCCGACTGGGTCGAACTCGACGTGCGTCGCACCACCGACGGCGTGGCCGTCGTCCACCACGACGCCCATCTGGACGACGGCCGGCGGATCGGCCACCTCCACGCCGACGAACTGCCCGACTACGTGCCCAGCCTGGCTGAAGCGCTTGAGGCCTGCGAGGGCATGGGTGTGCACCTCGAGATCAAGAACCTGCCCGACGACCCCGACTACGACAGCGAGAACCTCGTGGCCGACGCGGTGGCCGGCCTCATTGCGGCCTATCTCGGCCCGGAGCGGGCCGTGGTGTCGTCGTTCAACGTCGACGCGGCGGATGCGGTGCGGGCTGTGGATCCGGCCATTCGCACCGCGCTGATCTGTGGGATCGTGGCGCCCGCGCAGGCCGTGGCCCGGGCCAGCGCCCACAGCATGGCGGCGGTGCATCCCTTCGACGCCATGTGCGACGCTGGATTCGTGCGCCGGGCGCACGACGCCGGGCTGGCCGTCAACGTGTGGACCATCAACGCCCCGGAGCGCATGTCGGAGCTGCTGGTGATGGGCGTGGACGGCCTGATCACCGACGTGCCCGACGTGGCCCGGGCCGTGGTCGACGCAGCCTGAGCCGGAGGCCGAACGGAGGAAGCCGCTCAGGGCAGGACCAGCCGCAGGGCTTCGGGCGCCCAGCGGATCCTCAGGCGGGGCGCCGCGCCGAGGTGGTCGCCGTCGGCCTGGTACGGAACGGGCGGCTCCGCGTGCACGGTCAGGTCCCTCAGGCCCTCGTGAACCGTTGCTCCGGGCAGGCCTCGCACGTCACCTGAGCGCAGGGCCTTCAGGGCCACCGGCAGCATCCGGTGCAGCGAGAGGCTGGGAAGGGTCACGGTGACGAGGGGCTCGTCCTGGCCGAGGCCCGGCACGAGGTCGAAGCTGCGGCTGCCCAGGTAGGTGTAGGGGTTGAGGTTGAGCACGATTGTCAACAGGCCCTCGGCCAGCGTGTCGCCGCCGGCGTCGAGCACCCGCATGGGAGGGCGTCGCCGGTGGGCCCGCTGCAGCCAGGTGGTCACCGCCGCGTAGATGAACAGCGGGTGCCCGGCCCAGCGCTTCAGCGGGCCGCGGCTCTCGACCAGCTCCACCACGGCCGCGTCGAACCCGACGCCGCAGTGGAACAGGAAGTACCGCCCGTCGACGACCCCGAGCCCGATCCTGGCGACCGCGCCCCGGTCGAGGGCGTCGAGGAGCTGGCCGGCGGCCTCTATGGGGTCGTCGGGCAGGCCGATGATGCGGGCGAACACGTTGGTGCTTCCTCCCGGCAGCGCCGCCAGGGCGGTGTCGGTGCCGGCCAGGCCGTTGGCGGCCTCGTTGAGCGTGCCGTCCCCGCCCAGCACCACCACCACGTCGATGCCGTCGGATGCAGCCGAACGGGCCAGCCGCGTGGCATGGCCGCGCCGGACGGTCTCCGACAGGGTCACCTCATGGTCGGCCGACAGCGCCTTCTGGATCACCACCCGGCGCCGTCCGGTCACCGACGAAGCGGCCGAGTTCACCAGCAGCAGGACTCGCACTTACCCAGTCTGTCTGCTCGCGAGCCCGGTGCGCTGAAGAGCATCCCAGTAGGTGAGCAAGAGGTGATGATTTTGTCGGCGGGCGAGGTTCGTTTCTGGCTGTGCGCTGGCACACTTGGCGCCCATGAAGGTTGTCGTCTGCGTTAAGCAGATTCCCGATCCCGCCGATCCCGGCGCACTGGACCCGGAGACCAGGACGCTGCGGCGAAACGTGAAGCTCATCCTCGACGAGTCCGACTCCTACGGGGTGGAGATGGCCCTGCAGCTGGTGGACGCCGCCGGCGAGGGTTCCGTGCACCTGGTCTCGATGGTGCCCAACGACGAGGTGAGCGGCCTGCGGACCGCTCTGGCCATGGGGGCCGACTCGGCCACGCTCATCAGCGACGAGGCGCTGGCCGGTTCCGACGCTCTGGGCACGTCCCGCGTGCTCGCGGCAGCTATCGAGAGGGCCGAGCCCGACCTGGTGCTGGCCGCCACCGAGTCCAGCGACGGCTACACCGGCGTGGTGCCCGCCCAGGTGGCCGAACTGCTCGGGCTGCCCTCGGTGACGTTCGCCAAGGAGATAGCCGTGGAGGGCTCCACCGCCACCGTGCGCCGCCAGACCGAGGCCGGCGCCGACCTGGTCGAGTGCCCGCTGCCCGCAGTGGTGTCGGTGACGGCCGGAGTGGTCGAGCCCCGATACCCGTCGTTCCGGGGGATCATGCAGGCCAAGAACAAGCCGGTCGACCAGCTGAAGATCGCCGATCTCGGCATCGCCGCCGAGCGGGTCGGCTGGGCTGGTGCCGGCCAGGAGATCACAGACGTTGCCGAGGCTCCCGAGCGGGCCGCGGGCGAGGTGGTGGTGGACGAGGGCGACGCCCACGAGCGCATCGTGGCCTTCCTCGACGAACTCAAGGTCATCTAGGAGGCCGAGCAGCAGCATGAGAACCTTCACGAGGAGCGAAGCGAGGCCGTGGCCCGAGCGGCCCGTGAGCGCAGCGAACAAGCGCGGGCGATAGGGAGGCTCCGCTATGGCACTTGACAAGATCTGGGTGTTCTGCGAGGCCGGCGACGACGGCGTGGCCACCATCACGCTCGAGATGCTGGCCAAGGCCCGGGAGGTGGCCGGCACCGTCGAGGTGTTCTGCGGGGGAGACGGCGCGGCCTGCGCGGCCGAGCTCGGCGACCATGGGGTCACCGCGGTGTACGCCACCGGCGACCTCGACGGGCGCATGAAGGGCGTGTCGGTAGCGTCAGCGGTGGCCGCCGCCATCTCCGGCGGCGGTGTGGCCGCGCCCGACGCCTTCCTGCTGGGCACCACCTACGACGGCCGCGACGTGGCCGCCCGGCTGTCGGTGAAGCTCGACGTCGGCGTGCTGTCTAATGTGGTCGACCTGCGCCTCGACGGGGACCGCCTGGTGGGGGTGGAGCCTGTGTTCGGCGGCACCCTGAACGTGACTTCCCGGTTCACCGGCGGCGGCCCCGACGTCTGGCTGGTCCGCCCGAAGTCATTCGAGCCCGCAGTGGTGGGCGGTCCACCGGCGGAGGTCTTGGACCTTCCCGTCCCCGACCTCGGATCCACCGGCGGCGCCGTGGTCCGGGACCGCTTCACCGAGGAGTCCGAAGGCCCCAAGCTAGATGAAGCGGCCATCGTGGTCTCCGGCGGGCGGGGACTGGGCGCCGCGGAGGCGTACTCGATGATCGAGGGACTGGCCAAGCAGCTGGGCGCCGCGCCGGGGGCCAGCCGGGCCATCGTGGACGCGGGCTGGGTGCCCTACAGCTACCAGGTCGGCCAGACCGGCAAGGTGGTCAAGCCCACGGTGTACATCGCCTGCGGCATCTCGGGCGCCACCCAGCACCTGGTGGGCATGAAGGGCTCCAAGAACATCATCGCCATCAACAAGGACTCCGAGGCCCCAATCTTCGCGGTGGCCGACCTCGGCATCGTGGGCGACGTGCACAAGGTCCTGCCCAAGCTCACCGAGGCACTCGAAAGCCGCTGACCCTACCGGATTCGCCGGCTCTGAACTTGCGGGACGCGAGCGCCGGGCCTACACCAGTGGCCAGGGCCAGCGGTGGCCGTGGCCGTCGGACGGGAACCGGCCTGAAGCCAGCAGAGCCTCGGTGCGGGCCAGGGTGGCGTCCCGTTCATGGGCCGTGAGCGCCGCGGCCAGGGGCTCGGGAAGACCGGCGTCCAGCAGTGAGCGCAGATCCCGGCTCACGTCGCCGGGCAGCGGCTCGCCGGCGAAGTCCCAGATCACGGTGCGCAGCTTGAACTGGGTGTGGAACGACAGGCCGTTGTCGATGGCCCAGACGGTGCCGTCGGTGCCGAGCAGACAGTGGCCCGATTTGCGGTCGGTGTTGTTGATCACGATGTCGAGCGCGCAGATGCGCTCCAGTTCGGGCCGGAGCCGCTCCTGTTCGACCAGTGTGAAGTAGTGCTCCTCGAAATGGGCGGGCATGAACAGCTGGAGCGACCCCTCGTCGAAGGGCAGGTCGTCGCGCACCACGGTGGGGGGAACCACGTCCCACCCGAGCGCGGCGTCCATCCAGAACGCGCCGGCCTCGCGGTGGGCCAAGCCGGAAGGGAAGTCCCACAGCGGCCGCTCGCCCCGCACCGGCTTGTAGATGGCTTGTGCGTCGAGCCCCTCGTGGGTCACGTCCACCAGGAAGGTCGTGTTGGAGCTGTAGGGCATCCTCCCCCGCAGCTCCACCTCGCCGTCGGCCAGCAGCGACAGGGCGCGGCCAGTGTCGATCGGGGGACGGTCCCTGATCGGGGACTGCCCCGCCGCGTCGCCCGTACCGTCCGCCATGGCTAGACACGAATTGGCAGCGTTTTGGCCCCCATATGGGGTGTATTGCTGCCAATTCCGGTGCGGGGTGAGCGGGCGTGGGGAATTGGCAGCGTTTTGGCCGCTATAGGGGGTGTTCTGCTGCCAATTCCGGTGGGGCCTGTTGGAGGCGTCAGTTGTGGCACGGACACCAGTCTCTGTTGGACGGTTCCAGGGGCCGCAGGCAGAACGGGCACGGTGGCCGACCGGCGGCGACCACAGCCCGGGCCCGGGCCACCAGCGCCCTGACCTGGGGGCGCGTCAGGGTGAACCGAGCCGACGCTCCGGTGTCGTCGGGGTCTTCCACCAATTCCTCCGCCACGAGGATCACGAGGCCCTCATCCTGGTCGTAGGCGATTCCCAGGGCGCCGATCGTCCATGCCTCCACCACCGGTTCGCGCATGTCGAGGTCGTCGGGCGGGTCTGCTTCCTCGGCGCCGGGCAGCTCGCCCAGCACCCGCTCCAGATACTCGGCCAGGGCGGCCGCCTGGCGCTTCTCGAACTTGAGCGACACCAGCTCGCCCTCGGCCATGCATTGCAGGTAGAAGACCCGCTCGCCCTTGGGCCCGAGGGTGCCCACGGTGAGCATGTCGACCGCCTCGAAGTGGAACGACTCGCTCACGGCCGAAGATGCCTGCTCACGACGGCCGCAGCGAGGCGAGGTCGTCGCCGGTGTTGTTCACGGTCAGGAGGATCGGGCCGGAGGGGTGGTAGGCGATGGCGGTGACCGAGCACGGCGAGATCACGATCCGCTGGAACAGGTCCAGCGGCGTGCCGGCCGCCGACGCGGCGACCGCCTTGATCACATCGGCGTGGGACACGGCCACCACCGTCTCGCCGGCGTGGCGGGCACAGATGGCGGCCACCGCGTCGAGGGCCCGGGCCTGCATCTCGGCGAACGACTCCCCGCCGGGGAAGCGGAACCCGCTCGGGTGGTGCTGCACAGTGGCCCAGTCCTTGCGCCTGCGCAGGCTCTGAAGCTTGCGTCCCGTCCACCGGCCGAAGTCGCACTCGACGAGACCGGGGCTCCGCCGCACCCGCAGCCTGCAGGCCCGGGCGATGGGTCCGGCCGTCTCGACGGTGCGCTCCATGGGCGAGGCATAGACCGCCTTGATCCGGCCCAGCCCGGCCAGCCGCTCGGCCACCCGCTGCGCCTGCTCCACACCCTCGGACGACAGGTGGAGACCCGGCGCCCGGCCCGGCAGCACCGCCCCCGTGGTCGGTGTCTGCCCGTGGCGCACGAACAGCACCACGGCCGCGGCTTCAGCACCGGCCTTGGAAGCGGGATTGGCCGAGGTGCGGGCAGAACTAGTGGCCATGACGGGTGTCAACGTAGCCTGATCGTCCGTGGAGTCCGCCAAGCAGTTGGAAGTCCCAAGAGCGTGCGCGGGCAGGTGCAGCCCCGTCGAATCGGGGCGGGGTGCTTCCCGCTCTTGTTCGCTGCGCTCACGGGCCGCGCGGGCCACGGCCCCGCCCGCATGGAACGAGTTCGCTCGCCTACCTGCGGGGCCTCCAAGGGCGAGACGAGCAGTTGTGCTCGTTTCTCGCTCGCCGGCTCCGCACCGACGGCTAGGATTCCGCCGGCTACTGCACGCCGGGAAGGAACGATGAGCGCCGACGATGTGATCGCAGATGCCTTGAGCCTCGGATCCGGTGCGCGATTCATGCGCTGCGCGCTGCAAGTGAACCCGGCCCACTACCTCAGCACCTTCCAGGGAGCTGAACAGGATGAGCGCGCCGCGGACCACGCGCGTGGGATGGTGACCAAGGCCCAGGAAGTCGGAGTCGCAGTCCTGGCAATCACTGACCACAACAGCGTGCGCGACGTCTCACGCTTCAGGACCGCCGCTCAAGGAACCGGTGTCACCATCCTTCCCGGATTTGAGTTGGAATCGACCGAGGGAATACATGTCCTGTGCGTCTACTCGCCGGACGTGGAAGATCAGCAGTTGGAGAGGTTCCTTGGTGAATTCGGGGTACGAGATACTGAACCTTCGTCTACTCAATGCGCATACGACTTCGTGACAGTCCTAGGCAAGATCCGCGAGCAGGGTGGCATCGCGGTAGCTGCTCACTCGACCGGCAAGAAGGGTCTGTTCAAGGTGTTGAGTGGCCAGGCTCGAATAAGGGCATGGCAGTGTAAGGACCTGCTTGCGGTCCAGATTCCCGGCTCAATCGCGCAACTCCCCGAGGACGTTCGCCAGATCTTGGAGGATCAGAATCCTGACTACAGTCGCGGCTTCCCCGCAAGCCGCAGGCAGGCTGTGGCGGCACTCAACGCCAAGGATGTGACCAAGCCTGAGGACCTAGACGACGCTTCCGCCACCTGCTGGATCAAGATGACGGACGAGGTCACTGTCGAAGGCCTCCGACAAGCATTCCTTGACCCGGACTCGAGACTTCGCCTCAACAGTGACCCTGCTCCCGAAGAACACTCCGAATTGGTGGCCCTCGCGTGGGAAGGAGGAGGATTCCTGGACGGTGCCGCTGTGCACCTCAACGAGAACCTGAATGTCATGATTGGCGGCCGAGGCACCGGGAAGTCGACGGTGGTCGAGAGCCTCAGGTACGTGCTAGGACTTGAGCCGAAGGGCACAGAGGCACTCAAGACCCATCAGGACATCGTGCGACAGGTGATCCGGCCGGGAACGAAGTTGTCGCTGCTCGTGCGCTGCTGCCGGCCCGCCGAGCTCCGGTACAGGATTGAGCGCACGGTACCCAACCCCCCGGTCGTCCGAGACCAGGATGGAAGGGTGCTTGAGCTCCTGCCAGGCGACATCCTGCCGAGGATTGAAGTCTACGGACAGCACGAGATATCGGAGTTGACGACTAGCGAGGACAAGCTCACGTCACTACTACGTCGCTTCATCAAGCCGGATGAGTCGCTCAGTCAGCGGAAAGCCGAGGTCCGCCGCGAACTCAAGAAGACGCGGCTGGCGATCCTGCAATCGAACTCCGAATTGGACGACATAGACGAGCGCCTGGCAGATCTGCCCAGACTGGAGCAAACTCTTGAACGATTCCAGGAAGCTGGCTTGGAGGATCGTCTGCGCGATCAGAGTCTGCTAGTTCGGGAGGAACGCATCCTGGCGTCTGTTCCCGAACGCGTGCAAGTGTTCCGTGAGGCATTGGAGACGCTCCAACGGGAGCTGCCGGTCGACGCAACGTTCGTGTCCGAGGAGGCCCTCGAAGACTTGCCGGGCGCTGAGATCCTCAGCGGTGCGGGCGAAGTGCTAGAGCAACTAAGCCGAGAGCTTGAGGACGTGACACGAAGACTTGAGGCAGCTCTAGAGCGAGCGGACGAGGGAATCGAGGGCGTTCGCTCCCGGTGGTTGGAGCGCAAGCGCGGCGTCGATGCCGATTACCAGTCGATACTGCGCCAGTTGCAGAAGTCCGCTGTGGATGGTGAGGAGTTCATCCGTCTGCGGCGCGACATTGAGAACTTGCAGCCCCTGTCCAAGCGGCGGAGCTTGCTGGGGCGCCTTGTTGAGGAGCACACGAGTCGCCGGCGCCAACTCTTGGCCGAGTGGGAGGACGTCAAGGCCGAAGAGTTCCGGAATCTCAGTCGGGCTGCAGGCGAGGTCAGCGCGGCCTTGAAGGATCAAGTACGCGTCGAGGTTGGTAGTTCTGGCAATCGCAAGCCGCTCGTGTCCCGTCTCACCTCGGAGATCGGAGGCCGTCTCTCAGAGACGCTCGCGATACTGGAGCGAATGGAGGACATGTCGCTACCGGAGTTGGTCGACGCGTGCCGGAAGGGCACGGACAGTCTGAAGCAGAGATTCGGCCTACCGCCCAAGCAGGCTGAGCGCTTGGCCGGGGCCTCTGAGAGCACATTGATGCAGATCGAGGAGTTGGAGTTGCCTCCGACGACGGATCTCAAACTAAACACCGCCCCAGCAGGCCAGCCCCCCGATTGGAGCTCCCTCGAAGACCTGTCCAAGGGACAGAAGGCTACCGCTGTGCTTCTGTTGCTTCTACTGGAATCGGACGCGCCGCTAGTGATCGACCAGCCGGAAGATGATCTTGACAACCGGTTCATTACTGAGGGCGTTGTGCCTCGGATCCGCGATGAGAAGCGCCGTCGACAGTTCGTCTTTTCGACCCACAACGCCAATATTCCGGTCTTGGGCGATGCGGAGTTGATAATGGGGCTACACGCCTCAGGTGAAGCTTCCGGTGGAAGAGCATTCATCTCATCCGAGCACATGGGCTCGATCGACTCACCCTCTGTGAGAGCACTGGTGGAGGAGGTCCTAGAAGGCGGCAAGACTGCCTTCGAGACTCGACGCCGCAAGTACGGATTCTGAGCCTGCTCGTGATCCGATTATCTCAGTCCGTGGCCCACCATGAACCGCACTGATCTGGTCGCGGCGATTGCCGGAGGCGAGAACTCGCGAATTGAGTTCAAGCGTGACGACGTCACACCGGCAGTGCTCGCCGAGCGCATGGCAGGCTTGCTGAATCTTGAGGGTGGCCACATTCTGCTGGGTGTCGAGGATGATGGCACGGTCTCGGGCCTTGCTCGCAGCCCCGGCAGTGCCGAAGAGTGGGTGATGCAGGTTGCCAGAGACAATCTGCAGCCTGCCGCGATCCCCCTCTGGCAGGAACTGGAATGGGTGCCGGAGATGCGGATAGGGGTCCTGACCCTTCCGCAGAATGCTCCCGACAAGCCCTACAAGGTCAGGAAAGGTAGCCACTGGATAACAAAGGTGCGGGTCGGCACAATCACCCGGGACGCGACCCGCGAGGAGGAGCAGCGGCTCTACCAGCAGTCCGGAGGCCTCCGTTACGGCCTAAAGCCGGTCACCGGATCTGGGCTAGGCGACCTGGACCGTCGCCGCCTGCTCGACTATTTCGCCCGCATCCGAGGGGATGACGGCGTGCCGTCACCCGATTCGGACGAGTGGGGACAATTGCTCTGCAACCTGGAGCTTGCGATCGAGGCGGCCGGGCACACCTCGGCCACCATCGACGGAATGCTCCTCTTCGGTTCCAACACTGGCAGGTTCATACCTCAGTCGGGTATCCGGGCTGTCTGCTACCCGGGTCAGGAGCCTGGCTACGGAGCACATTCCGACGAGGACATCAAGGGGCCGCTTGTTCCGCTCGGTGCATCGGACGGTTCGATCGTCGAGACGGGAGTTGTGGAGAGGGCGGTGGACTTCGTGCGACGCAACTCCGGTGTTTCGTCCCGGTTGGAGGGCGCTCGGCGTGTTGACCGTCGTGACTTCCCTGAGGTGGCAGTCCGTGAAGTTGTCGTCAACGCGCTTGCGCATCGCGATTACAGCATTGAGGGCGCCGATCCGATGTTGTCCATTTTCTCGGATCGCCTTGAGATCCAGAGCCCGGGCAGGCTGCCCAACACGATCACCGTGGCTGGGATGCGGTCTGGAGCTCGTTATGCCAGGAACCAGACCCTGGTGAACATCATGCGCGACTACGGCTACGTCGATGCCCGGGGCATGGGGATCCGCAGCAAGGTCATACCGAGCATGGTTGCCCACAATGGCACCGATCCGGAGTTCATCGAGGACGAGTACCGCTTCACGGTCCGCCTCTGGAAATAGTCCGTGGAGTCCCCCGGCTCGCGCCGAGTCCTTGCCGAGGTGGCCTCGGAGGTGACCGCATGCCGGGTTTGCCCCCGGCTGGTGGAGTGGCGCGAGCGGGTCGGGCGCACCAAGCGGGCCGCCTACCGCGACGACGAGTACTGGGCCCGCGGCGTGCCCGGGTTCGGCGACCCCGACGCCCGCCTGCTGGTGGTCGGACTGGCGCCCGCGGCCCACGGGGCCAACCGCACCGGCCGGATGTTCACCGGCGACCGCTCCGGGGATTGGCTGTACCGGGCACTGCACCGCGCCGGCTACGCCAACCAGCCCCAGTCGAGTGGTCTCGGTGACGGTCTGGTCCTCACCGGAGCATGGATCACTGCGCCGGTGAAGTGCGCGCCGCCCGACAACAAGCCCACCCCCGCCGAACGCGACGCCTGTATGCCGTTCATGAGGCGCGAACTGGCCGCGTTCGGCTCGCTGAAGGTGGTGGTCGTGCTGGGCGGCTTCGCCCAGCAGGTGGTGTGGCGCGAAGTCGGATCGGGTCCGCGGCCTCGCTTCGGCCATGGCGCCGAGGCGCCGCTGCCCGACGGCCGCACCCTGTTGTGCAGCTACCACCCCAGCCAGCAGAACACCTTCACCGGACGACTCACCGAGCCCATGCTCGACGCGGTGTTCACCCGGGCGAGGGCGCTGGGCGGCTGACGCCTGCCGGTAGCCTCGGACCCGCTATGCGCGCACGCCTTCGTCCCGTCCCAGAGGCCGAGCGGGTCGGTGACGATTCGTGATGATTGTGAGGAGACGTCTAGCGGGGCCGTGGCCCGAGCGGCCCGTGAGCGCAGCGAACAAGAGCGGGAGTGACGCCGCTGCGACGCGACGTGCTCTCACCTTCCAGCGCATGGGCTGGGTTCTTGCCGCAGCCGTCGTGCTGGTGGCGGCAGGATGCGGCAACAGCGCCGACCCGGAGACCTGGGACGAGGCCGAGCAGGACGAACGCTTCGAAGACGAGGAGTTCGGGGCCGAGTCCGCGGTTGAGCACAACTTCCTGGTCTCGTGCATGGAGGCCAACACCGAGAACCTCACCGAAGCCGAGGCCAGAGTGCTGTGCGGATGCTCCTTCGACGGGCTGCGCCAGCGACTGACGCTGGAGGAGTTCCGCTCCCTCGACCGGGCACTGCGCTCCACCCCCAACCCGAGCGATCTGGACGGCGAGACCGAGGACCTGTGGGACGACATGGCGGAAGATATCTTCAGGTCATGCGCCCGCAGGGTCGACGCCTAGGCAGCACAGCGATCAGGTCGCCGAGCCGGAGGCCCAGGCAGTGACGCCCACTCCCGCCATCACCGAGCTGCCGCCCACGAGCAGACCGTCCGGCTGGCCGACATGGATCTCAACCATGTGGAGGCGGCCATCAACTTCCGCAATTTCTTCCCCCGGTTCTGCGGCTGCAGGCCTTCCTCGAGCGAGACGACAAGGAGTTCGCGTCCGAGTGCCTTCGCATCTACAAGGAGTTCGCGTCCGAGTGCCTTCGCATCTACAAGGAGCTCGCGTCCGAGTGCCTTCGCATCTACAACGACTGGATCATCGACGACTGGGGCGGGGCCGCGGGGCGGGGCCGCGGGGCGGGGCCGGCTGATCCCGCTGGCCCTGCTGCCGCTGTGTGACACCGAGATGGATGCAGCCGAGGTGCGGCGCTGCGCGGCCAAGGGCTGCTCCGCGGTGGCCTTCTCCGAGAACCCGCCCAAGCTGGGCCTGCCGCCGATGTACACCGGCGAGTGCTACAGGGTGCTCAGGGGCAACTCCATCAACGCCTACGGGCTGCACCGTTTCGGTATCCACGAGTAGCGGACTTGCTGCCGCGAGACTGCGGGGGAGTGCCGCGCTCGAACGAGAGGCGGGCGAGGCGCGGCACGCCGGATGCCTGAGCGGACACTGGAGGGGATGACCGATGCCTGAGCGACACAAGGTGCTGGTGGCCGATCCGCTGGGGGCGGCCGGTGCGGACCACCTGCTGGCCGCTCCCGGCGTCGAGGCTGTGTTCGCCGACGGTCAGAGCCGGGCCGAGCTGCTGGAGTCGGTGCGCGACGCCGCCGCCCTGATCGTTCGCAGCGGAACCCAGGCCGACGCCGAGCTGGTCGCGGCGGGCAGGCGCCTGCGGGTCATCGGCCGGGCCGGCGTGGGCGTCGACAACATCGACCTGGCCGCCGCGGCCACCCACGGCATCGCGGTGGTCAACACCCCCGAGGCCAACACCCTGGCTGCGGCTGAGCACGCTTTCGCGCTGATGCTGGCGACCGCCCGGCGCATCACCGACGCCCACAACTCGCTGGCGGACGGCAACTGGGACCGCAAGCAGTACGTCGGCACGCAGCTGGCCGGCGCCACGCTGGGCCTGGTCGGTTTCGGCCGCATCGGGCGGGCCGTGGGCCACCGGGCGCTCGCCTTCGAGATGGCCGTGCTGACCACCGATCCCTACATCCCGGCCGAGGTGGCCACCGAGCACGGGGTCAGGATGGTGGAGCTGCCGGAGTTGCTGGCCTCCTCCGACTTCGTGAGCCTCCACGCAGTGGCGCAGGAGGACGGCTCCGCGCTGCTGGACGAAGCCGCGTTCGCGGCCATCAAGCCGGGTGCCGTCGTGGTCAACGCGGCCCGGGGCAGCCTGATCGACTCAACGGCGGCCCGTGCCGCCCTCGACGACGGCCGCCTAGGAGGGTTGGGCCTCGACGTGTACGACTCCGAGCCCCCGCCGCCAGATCACCCCTTGATCGGCCACCCCAGGGTCGTCCACACCCCGCACTTGGGCGCCAGCACCGGGGCAGCCCAACGCGATGTCTCAGTCCAGGTGGTGGCGAAGGTCCTCGCCGCCCTAAAGGGCGAACCAGTGGAGACCGTCCAGCCCGTCCCGTAGCCGCGCAAGCGGCTCGCCATCTCACGGTGGCGAATGGCTGTGTAGCATTTGTGCTACAATCGTTGCATGAGTGAGGTAGCTTCCCGCGAACTACGCAACCGGACACGGGCCCTACTGGACCGCGTGGCCGACGGGGAGTGCATCACCGTCACTGTGAACGGTCGCCCGGTCGCAGAACTGGCCCCCGTGGCCGAGCGGTCGCGGTGGATGTCCCGGGGGCGATTCGTCCGCGACGTCTTGGCCCATCAGGCCGATGCCGGGCTCGCCGATGACCTGGCCTCGCTGGCCGACGAGACGACCGACGACCTGCCGTGGCACTGAGTCGCGGCCTCGCCGACACGTCGATCTTCATCGCCCGAGAGGCTGAGCGGCCGATCCTGGAGGACTCGCTCCCGGAAGAGCTGGCCGTCTCGGTGATCACCGTCGGCGAACTGCGCGCCGGCGTCCTGGCGGCAACCGACACCCCAACACGCGATCGGCGGCTCTCGACGCTTGAGGCGGCTCTGGCGCTCCAGCCGGTGCCTGTCGACGACCGCGTCGCATCGGCTTGGGCCCGGCTCCGCATCGTCCTGCGGGACCAGGGTCCAAGTATGCCGGTGAACGACTCATGGATCGCAGCCACCGCAATGGCCCTCGACGTGCCGGTCGTTACCCAGGACCACGACTTCCCGCTAGTCGATGAGCTAGATGTGGTCCACGTTTGAGCGCTGCCGCGGGTGCCGTCACGGTTGGCTCGCACCGATTGCAGTAGCACTGGCGCTTGTTGTCGCAGCCGGTTGCGGGCCGCCAGCAGGCTCGCCGCCGGATGAGAACCCTGCGCCCGCAGCGCCGGCCCCGGTCGCTGAGCTCGAACCCGCTCCCTCCTCGCTGACGAGCCCAGAGTCCGAACCGTTGGCGACAGCGCCTGCTCCGGAGGTGTCGGTGCCCGACGTGTCGGTGCCGACGACCGATGTGGCGGTGATCGTCGCTCCTGAGGTGTCGGTACCCGAGCCGTTTGTGCCTGAGGTGTCGGTACCCGAGCCGTTTGTGCCTGAGGTGTCGGTACCCGAGCCGTTTGTGCCTGAGGTGTCGATACCCGAGGTGGTGCTGCCGGTGGCGGCCGAGTACGGCTCGGGCTATGACCGTGACGACTGGGGACCACACAACAGCGACATCTGCCGCGGGGCAGTCGGCTCAACTGACCCCTACACAGGCGCTCCCATCGACACTTGCAACGTCGACCACGTGGTGGCTCTGCACGAGGCCCATGAGTCGGGCGGCTGGACCTGGCCCGGGTCCCAGAAGCAGCGGTTCAGCCAGGACCCCGACAACCACGTCGCGTCCAAGGCGTGTGTGAACCAGTCCAAGGGCGCCGACGACATCTCCGAGTGGTCCGACGCCGACATCGCCTCGTCGTCCGCATGCGGCGGCGGGTACACAGTCACGGCCGCGGGACGCTGCTTCCTGGCGGTGACCACGGTGGCGGTCAAGTCGGAGTGGGGCCTCGCCGTCGACCAGGCCGAGGCGGACGCCCTCCGTGCGACGCTTGCCCGGTGCGGCGGTCAGGCGCCTGAAGTCTTGACCGAGCCACAGGCGACGGCGGGCACAGCTCCACCGACGACTGCGACCGCCACACCTGGCGAGTGCCTGATCGCGGGCAGGACCGCAGCCGAGTACGACGCGGTGTCCGGGATCGGAGAGGTGCTCTCCGCCCGGCTAGTCGACGCTCAGCCGTTCTCCAGCCGCTCGCAACTCGAAAGGGTCAGAGGCATCGGCCCGGCCAGGTCCGAGGCCGTCTGGTCACACTTCTGTGCGCCATAGTGCGCTCGGGGTCCGGTGGGGCCGGCCAAGCCAACGAACTCGCGGTTGAGTATCCGGTCGAGGTCAAAGACTCCGTGAGTTCCCCGGCGGTCAGGCCGCGGCGGCGACAGCAACCGTTGAAACATGAGCTCTAGATGATCATGACAATCTAAAGCAGATTCATGTTGTGGCCGTACCTAGATCGGTAGGTCGCTTCTGTCTGAAGATGGTGGATCGTCATCTGCCACACCTGCCGTGCTCACAGCCGCTGCACGATCCTGGTCTTCTCCACGGCGAAGATGAATGGACCTGGCGAACGGCACGCCCCGGTGATGGCGTCGAGATTGTCAATGAAGCGAGAAGCCATCTCGGGCGCCGTGAGTCCCTGACGCGTCAGACAGAAGCAACGCACTGAGAAGGCGCGCACGACGTCGCGCTCACGCTGATTCCTTCTGATGGCCTCGTCCTTCATGAAGACGGCTAGGCCTTGCGTGCCGGTCAGCCTGAGCCAGTCGACGTCCTCTAAGGTCTCGTCGCGGGGCATCCCATAGGGTTCAGCGAGCGTGACCAGTCGAAGAGTTCTGCTCCGTCGGTGTAGAGACGCCTTGATGCGAGGGCGTGGTCGATGCCGATCTGATGCTTCAATTCGTCGATGGCAGGGCGGATTCGCTGCATGGGTACACCGCTTCTGCGCACCGCGGCCACTACGTACGCCTCGGCTAGGCCCACGAATGGGATCGACGGTGTGCCGGTCGTCTCAGGCTCGAGCCAAGTGATCACCGGTCCAGCGGTCACGGTGGGGCGATCAGCGAAACGGCGGACATAGCCCTTGGCCCAAGTTGACAAGGTGGTCGACGGAACATCCAGGATCCGGGCGGCCTCGGCCACCGTGTACAAGGGAACGTCGAAACGGGGATCCTCCAAAGAGTCCACGGCTTCTCGTGGCCCCATCGTCGTCCCTCCGTCCTCTCGCTGTCCACACAACATAGTGGGCGAGTCGTCTGCGGAGGGCGGATGACCGCGGCCGGCTTGGTCAGGGCCGGGAGCCGAACTAGGGGAGTTCGGTTCTGGTGCGCTTGAACTCTGGGAGCATGTCCCGGGCTAGTAGCCGCAGGCTGTGAGCAGGTGCTGACGTCGTCGGTGGCCCGATCGATGTTGCGGTGATCTCGCGGGGCGAAGGACTGGTATGGCTAAAGCACAAACAACTCCCGTGACTTCGGGAGCGGCGCGGGCGACATGGGCTTGACCGCATCCAGGAGTCGGCGAGTCGTATCAGTTTGTGCAACAAGTCCGTCTGCGGATGGATCTAGGAGTGATCTGCACGGCTTAGAGGCCCCGCGGATAGGCGGGCGACCCGGCCCATACGGGGCGGGGCCGTG
>VYBO01000065.1 GCA_009844405.1 Acidimicrobiaceae bacterium | reverse complement strand
CCGGTGGTGACCTCGTAGGCCCACTGGTGGCCGGCGCACACCAGCCGGGTGCCCAGCATCACGCCCTCGTTGAGCTTGCGGCCCCGGTGGATGCACACGTTGGACAGGGCCACCGGCTCGCCATCGTTCCACAGCAGCAGGATCTCGTGGCGGTGCAGGTTCACGACGAGCTTGCCGGCCGCGGCCAGCTCCGCCTCGGTGGCCCCCACCTCGAACCATCCCTTGGGTGCCGCCATCGCTCAGCCCTTCCGCCCTCGGCCCTTCCGCCCTCGGCCCGCCGCCATTGCTCAGTCCGTCCGCCCTCAGCCCGTCCCCAAGCTCAGCCGGTGCCGGCCCAGCCCGTCCGGGACCCGGCTCCGTCGCCGTCACCGGGCTCGTCGTCCAGTCCGACCTGGTCGGGATTCCAGCTGAAGGTCACGTCGCCCCGGGTGTAGGTCTGGCAGGCCAGGCGGTAGCCCTCGTCCACCAGCTCGCCCAGCCGGGCCCGCTCCCGGCGCCGGGGCGGGTCGAGGTTCTCAGCCCCCTCCTCGACCATCAGGCGGTCGGTGCCGCAGTTGCCGCTGGCGCACCGCCAGGGCACGTCGACGTCCTCCCGGATGGCCACCCGGAGCACGTTGACCTCATCGCCCTCGGCGAACTCCACGTACTGGTCGGCTGTCTTGAAGTAGATGCGCGGCACGCCGACCTACATCCTCGGCTGCGCCGGTGCCCGCGTCGCCGGCGGCAGGGGATCAGCCGACGAGCGCGGGCTCGCGCTCGTCTTCCTCCACCCAGGGGCCGAGGTCGGGCTCGACGTACGTCTGGTACAGCGCCTTGGTGTAGGCGAAGCGCATGTCGGCCGCCTCCCTCACGAAGTGCAGGCAGCGCTGCTGCAGCTCGGGCGTGTCGGCGTACTTGAGCACGATCTGGTAGCCCCGCTCGCCGTGGATCTCGTCGGAGGTGATGTGCAGGTCGAAGAACTCCGCCTCCCACTCCGAGAACCTGTACTTGTTGATGAGCGTCGGGTACTGGGCGCGGTAGATGGAGGGCACCTGCGACTCCAGGCCGACGATCAGCGCCGCCGACGACACCACGAAGTTCTCCCGGCCCGACACGTAGTACATCCAGCCCTGCATGCCCTTGGCGAACGGCATGGCGTTGTTGCGGTCCTGCACGTGTTCCCGGGTGCCGCCGCACGCCTCGGCGAAGCGGATCAGCAGGTCGGTGTGGCGGTCGTCGCTGAGCTCCTCCTCGTACATGTTCTGCAACAGGAAGTCCTTGGCGTCGCGGGCGTGGTCGGGCGTGTTGGCGTACATGAGGCCGAGATAGTCGCCGAACGGGCCGATGTAGTGGTAGTGGTTCGTCGCCCAGTGGACGAAGTGCTGCTTGTGGAGCTTGCCTGCGGCCCAGGCGCGGCTGAATGAGGCGTCCTTGGCCATGGTGCCCGAGAACGCGTCCTCCATGGCCACTCTGAACTCGCTCGATGACATCAATTCGGCCATTGACTGCTCCTGGCGCTTGAGATTGTGTTCCCGGTCCGCGTTGTTTCCGTTGTAACTGTTGTTGCGATTGAAGGGCGCCGGGGAGAGGTCGGAATCCCCGGCGCCCGCGACTGTATACATTATCTCGCTCCGGCATCGGCCTCCAAGTCCGGGCCGGTGGCGGCGGGCCGGCAGGAGCGTTGAGGGTCCCAGAAATCTCGGGTTTGAAATGTGGGGTGTGTCCGCAGAATCGCTCCGAGATTTCGTGGCGGCGGCTTGGCGGCTTCTTGGTGGCGGTTAGGCGGCGTCCTCGTCGAGCAGGGCCAGGGCGGCGTCGAGGTACTGCTCGGCCGCCTGGGTCATGCGGATCAGTCCGTAGCCGTCGAGCACGGCCCGCTTGAGACGCTCGGGGCCGGCCCGGCGCAGCGCGGCCTGCTGGATCACGCCGGCCACCGCGTGGGCAGGCTGGCCGCCGGCCCCGGAGCGGCCCAGCAGTTCCCGTCGCTTGTGCCCCACCACGGCCGCGATCTCGTTGAGCGGCACCTCGTACAGCGAGCGCTCGCCCAGCTCTCGCACCACCACCGCCGGCGTCCCGGCCAGGCGCAGCACCTGCTGGGGCTCGCCGGCGTTGTCGAGTTCGTCGACTTCCACCTGGCCCCGCAGCGTGAGCCGGCCAAGCGCCTGCTCCATCGGGGCCCGGGCCCGCTGGGTGACCTTGGAGGATCCTGCCCCCCGGATGTAGAGCCGGTAGGCCCGGTCGGCGGTGACCGGACCCTCGGCGGTCACGATCTCCAGCAGGTAGGTGGCGACCTGCGAGACCGGAGCGGTGCGGGGGTCGGGCAGCCCGTCTCCCTGCCAGGTCTCGTGGGGCTGTGGACCGGCTGCAGGGTCGTAGGCCAGGCCGGCCATCCCGCCTGCGGCGTCGTCCGGACCGGCCACCCCCGCCGGACCGGCGGCCGTGTCAGTAGTCCCGGTCCCACCCGGCTCTCGTCGCAGTTCCATCCACCGCTCCGGTGCGGGCGGCTCGGTGAACCCGAACGACCGGTACAGCTCGTGGGCGTCCGCCGTTCTCAGCAGCATCCGCTTGATCCCGGCCACCGCCGGGTGCCCGCAGGCCGCGGCCACCACCGCCCGGCCCAGTCCCAGGCCGCGGTGCTCGGCCAGCACGTACACATCGGTGAGCCATCCGAAGGTGGCCCGGTCGGTCACGATCCGGGCCCCGCCCACCATCGACCCGTCGGGCCCGTAAACCCCCAGCACCACGCTGTTGGCCGCCCCCTCCGCGGTCTGCTCCCGGCTGCGACCGGCCGCCCAGTACCCCTCTACCTCGAGGAAGTCGTGCATGGCGTCCGCATCGAACCGCGCCGGGTCGTCGGAGATCACATACTCCCCACGCCGCCACTCGCTCGGACCCCCCTCGCTCACGCCGGCTGACGCTATCGGTGGGTCCCTGCACTAACCTCAAGGGGTCGGTCGGCCGGGGGAGGCAGCCGTGCTCGTCAGCGAGATTCCTGCACTGAGGGAGTTCTGGTATCCGGTCGTGTACTCGGCCGAGTTGACCGACAAGCCCCACCAGGCGGTGCTCTTCGGCGAGGAGTACGTGGTGTGGCGCACCGGCGACGGCTCGGTGCACGCCGCCTTCGACCTGTGCCCCCACCGGGGCGCCCGGCTGTCGCAGGGCTGGCTGGCCGGCGACCGTCTCGTGTGCGGCTACCACGGCTGGCAGTACGACGCATCCGGCCGCTGCGTGTGCATCCCCCAGAACGACCCGTCCACCCCCAGGCGCGTAATCTGATCGGAGGCTGCAGACGGAAGGAGGGGTCGAGCAAGCGCGGGGAGACGT
>VYBO01000074.1 GCA_009844405.1 Acidimicrobiaceae bacterium | reverse complement strand
AGCTGAGCCTCTGTGCCATGATGGGAACCTCCACCGGTTCGGATGCTTGTGGTGCGACCGGCCATCATGGCCGATCACTTGCATCCACCGGTGGAGGTCGCCAACGCTTGCTGATTCCAGTTCCGGTCAGAGAAAGTCGAGCCGGTGCTTGGATCAACCTTCCACATCGCGTCCTTGAACTTCTCAACGCCAGTAAGGCTGCGGGTGGCATAGACCACGTAATAGGCGACCGTCTCGTTGGCTCGCTTCATCTCAAAGTCCAGCGTGTGCCGGAACTTGGCGACATCGCGAAGTTGCTGCTCATACAGATCAACCAGCAGGGGTATGCGCTCGCCCGCAGGTGCAGCCTCGACCGTTGAGAAATCGCTAGTCCCGAACAGGTTGTCACGGCCGCCCCTCATGTGTTCGGTGCTGAGGAACCTGTTCAGCTGAACGCGAGGGATCCCCCAGAATCGGCGCTTCGCGACAGCCGAGATCTGGAGGATCCCTGTGGAGTGCGACCCTACGCGCGTGTGCGAGCTGTTGGTGGGACTGGGTGATGTGGAGGTGCTCGGCGTCGAAGACGAGGCGGGCGAGCCGCTGCGGGTGCATATACGCCGCTGGGCGCCGCGGCCTGGCTGTGAGCGTTGCGGCGGTGTGCTGTGGTCTGACGGCGAACGGGAAGTGGAGTTGGTGGACCTGCCGGCGTTCGGGCGGCCGGCGCGGCTGGTGTGGCACAAGCGCCGCTGGCGCTGCGGGGACTGCGACTGCGCGGCGGGCACCGTGACCGAGCAGGATTCGCAGATCGCGCCCGAGCGGGAGAGGCTCACGACAAGAGCGGGGCGCTGGGCGACGCGCCAGTCCGGGCGGGGCCGGCCCCACGACGACATCGCCGCAGAGCTGGGGTGCAGCTGGCACCCGGTGAACGTGTCGGTGCTAACGTTCCCGCATGACTAGGTCATTCCGTGTCTCGATGACGCTGATGATGCTGGCTTGCGCGGGAATCTCGCTGGCCGTAGCCGCGACCATGGTGGCTGATCGGCCTGCGCCAGCGGCACTCATGGCTGCAACAGGCGTGGCCGTGCTGGTGATGACCCGATTCGCATGGAGATGGATGGCCGATCCCGCTGACTGGCGAAGCTGCGGCTGAGCAGCGCACCTGTCCTCTACGGCCTCTCTAGAACTCGATCCGGCACCGGCCGCCGCTCAAGGTGACGTGCCACTTGGAGATGATGTCCATTCCCAGCAGAACATCGCACCCCTCCAAGGACGTAGGGATCTGTGTGGCCACAGTGTCGTACGCAGGAGCTTCTGCCGTGGCCGAGAGGCCGAGCGGAACGCGGATGCGGATCCAGTACTGATCGGCCCATCGCTCCGAACCGTCGGCGACCCTCAATTGGATTTCCCCAACGGCATCTGGCTTTATTGCGGCCACAACTCGGGGCGAGATGGCCGTCAGCTGCGTTCCTGTGTCGAGGATCGCTCGGAAGCCGCGCTCGGGCTCCTCGCGACCTCGCGGCGCGATGGCCACGTTCAGCACGATCAGGCCGTCGACGAACGGGACCTCAAGAGTCGGCAACGTCAGGGGTCAGGTGAGGGCGAACGTGAAGATGCCGAGGCTCACAGGCTTGGCGCCGATCCGCACAATCGAGAAGCTCCCTGAGCCGTAACGCTCGAAGCCGACTTCGCACGCGACGTTCGCATCGTCGTAGACGCCGACCACCTCTTCGTCGTGCATGAGCGCTATGTGTCCGCATTCCGTCTCTTCAAGTTCGTGCTGATACCTAGCTTCATAGGCGAGTCGGTTCAGACGGACGGCATCGCTGCGGGTCGGAGCCGACGATGGGGGCGACAATGGAACCCCTCCCTAACAAAGTGGGGTGAACCCCACCTAGAAACTACGTGAATGTGATTCTATCGATCCTGCAATGCGACGCAAGGACCTTAGCGATCCTCACCCCACACAAACAGAGACCGCCCCGAAGGGCGGTCTCGACCCTACCGCCGAAGAGATAGGGGAAGTGACAAGAACATACCACGAGCGGGAGTGAGTTTCACCGGGTTTGTGCAGGCTCTTGGGGTGCCGCTGCGAGCGGCAAGGGCGCCGGTTAGCGCACCGGGAAGAAGATGTCGGTGCGCCACCTCGACTGGTCGGGCTCGGCGGCGGGGTCGTTCACGTAGACCTCCCAGGGTGAGTCCGCGGCTTCGAGCCCCTGGGACTCCATCCACGCCGTCAGCGCCATCCATGTCTGGGGGAGGCCGTCGTACGGGCCGAGGTGGGTGACGGTCGCGGCCCTCCCGGCGGGAAGCTCTCCGGGTCGGACTCGATCCTCGCCGGGCATCGGCGACGCCACCGGGATGGCGCATTCGAGTTCGACGGTCTCTCCCGGCGGCGAGTGGTATCTGGCCAGGGGCATCCCGGCCGGCTCCTGACCGCGCTGCGCGATGTGTCCGCTCAACTCGCCGAACAGCGGACCCATGGCGTTGCCGATCTCGCTCATCGCCACGGTCGTGCGAATGCCCACAATGGGCTGGGCCTCAAGCTCCCTCACCCCGAACTCCAGCGTCATCGTTGCTGTCCTCCAATGCTGTCGACCAGCGCTCCTGCTTCGTGGCGGCCGAGCCCCACTGCCGCAGCCACGGACCGTAGGCAAGCTCTACCGGTGGTTGCAAGTCAGTGGCCGATGAACGTGAGCGTCTCTGCCCAGCGCAAGATGAGCGCCTAAGTTCCGATGGATCGCCGACCGGAGGCTGGCTATGAGGCGGATTCGATACAACTGCGCCATGAGCCTCGATGGTTACATCGCAGGCCCCGACGACGAGTTCGACTGGATCGGCGTCGATCCCGATATCGACTTCGAGGAGTTGTTCGGGCAGTTCGACACCTTCCTGCTCGGCCGGCGCACGTTCGAAGTGACTGGTGACACCGGTGCCTCCGCACAGTCGGGCACCCGAACGTTCGTGTTCTCACGGACACTGAGCCAGGACGACTACACCGGTGTCACCATCGTCGGGGACGACTGGGAGGACGTTGTCCGGTCGCTTCGAGAGGAGCCGGGCAAAGACATCTGGCTGTTCGGCGGCGGCGAACTGTTTCGCAGCCTCTGCGCGGAAGGGCTCGTCGACACGGTGGAAGTCTCGATTGTCCCCATCCTGCTCGGCGGGGGCATTCCCCTGGTTCCGGAGATGTCCAAGCGAATCGGGTTGACGCTGAAGGAACAACGAGTCTTCGACAAGACAGGCACTGTGAGCCTGGTGTACGAGGTGAACTTGCCTTAGAGGCCCCGCGGATAGGCGGGCGACCCGGCCCATACGGGGCGGGGCCGTG
>VYBO01000080.1 GCA_009844405.1 Acidimicrobiaceae bacterium | reverse complement strand
GCCTTGGCGCGGGCCATCTAGAACCCCTCCTCCCGGGCGATGAAGCGGGCCTTCATGGGCAGCTTCTGAATGGCCCGGTCGATGGCGCCCCGTGCGATGCCCTCGTCGTGGTAGGACAGCTCGAACAGGACGCGGCCGGGTCGCACGACTGCCACCCAGTGCTCGGGGTTGCCCTTGCCCGACCCCATCCGCGTCTCGGCCGGCTTCTTGGTCACCGGCTTGTCGGGGAACACGTTGATCCAGACCTTGCCACCCCGCTTGATGTGACGGGTCATGGCCACACGGGCGGCCTCGATCTGGCGGGAGGTGAGCCACCCGGGCTCGAGGGCCTGGATGCCGAAGTCGCCGTGGGCGACCTCGGTGCGTCCCTTCGAGACACCCTTGGTACGGCCCCGATGGTGCTTGCGGTGGCGAACCTTGCGCGGCATCAACATCGTCGTCAGCTCTCTCAGTCGTCGCCCGGGCGGAAGTGCGGCGTCTCGTGGTGCTCGCGGGTGGACGCCTCGATGGCGGCCTCCTCGTCGAGCAGCTTCTCGAACTCCGGATCGGCCTCGCCGATGAGCGGCGCCGGCTCCTCGTCGACGGTCTCGTCGCTGTACTCGCGGCGTCGGGCCGCCGAGGACGAGACGATCTTGCGGGGCCTGGCCCCGGGCCCCGACGTCTCCCCTGCGGCCATGGCGGCCTCCTTGGATGCCTTGTCCTCGGAGAGCGTCTTGTAGGGCAGGATGTCGCCCTTGTAGAGCCACACCTTCACACCGATCCGGCCGTAGGTGGTACGGGCCTCGCGGAATCCGTAGTCCACGTCGGCCCGCAGGGTGTGGAGCGGCACCCGCCCCTCGCGGTACCACTCGGTGCGGGCCATCTCGGATCCGCCCAGCCGCCCGGAGCACTGCACCCGGATTCCCAGGGCACCGGCCCGCTGGGCGTTCTGCACGGCCCGCTTCATCGCTCGACGGAAGGCCACGCGGCCGGTGAGCTGGTCGGCGACTCCCTGGGCGATCAGAGCGGCGTCGAGTTCGGGCTGCTTGATCTCCTGGATGTTGAGCTGCACCCGGGGGTTGCCGCTGATCTCGGTGAGCCCGGCCCGCAGGCGGTCGGCTTCGGCACCGCGGCGGCCGATCACGATGCCGGGCCGAGCGGTGTGCACATCGACGCGCAGGCGGTCGCGGGTGCGTTCCACCTCCACGCGGCTGATGGCCGCATGGGGCAGCTCGGTCATCAGGAAGTCCCGGATCTTCCAGTCCTCGATGACGTTGTCCGCATACTCCTTGCGGTCGGCGAACCAGCGGCTCTTCCATTCGGTGGTAACGCCCAAGCGGAACCCGTAGGGGTTGACCTTCTGACCCATCAGCCGCTCCCGTCAGCCTTGTCGTCGGACTCTTCGGAGTCGCCGGACTCTTCAACCGTGCCGGACTCCTCAGCGTCGTCGGCGACGCTGTCGCCAGCCATGGCAGCCTCGGTGGCCTCGACCACGGCCGCGGCCTGGGCCTCCACGTCGGCTTCCGCCTCAACGTCCGTCTCTTCGGCTTGCTCGCCGGAGGCCGCTGCCTCCGCTTGGGCGGCAGCACGGGACCGGGCCACCCGGCGGCGGCGGGCCTCCGCGGTGGCGACGCCGCGCTGTGACTGCTTGGCCCGAACCTTCTCGAGCCTCTCGGGGTCGTAGCGGCTAACGATCACCGTGATGTGGCACGTCCGCTTGCGGATGCGGGTGGCCCGGCCTCGGGCCCGGGGCCGCCAGCGCTTGAGAGTCGGCCCCTCATCGGCATAGCAGGCCGACACGTACAGCTCGTCGGCGTCGAGACCATCGTTGTGCTCGGCATTGGCCAGGGCCGAGTCTAGGACCTTGCCTATGGGCCGGGCCACGTCGCGTTCCGAGAAGGCCAGGATGTCCACGGCGTCGGCACAGCTCTTGCCCCGGATGAGGTCGAGCACCTCGCGGGCCTTGTACGCCGAGCTGCGCACGTAGGACGCTCGTGCCCGCGTTCCGGGCCGCTCATCGGTCTTGACCCCGACCATCAGCGACGAGCCCCCCGCTCCTGGCCGGCGTGGAACCGGAACGTACGGGTGGGTGCGAACTCACCCAGCTTGTGGCCCACCATCGACTCGGTGATGTACACCGGCACGTGCTTGCGGCCGTCGTGCACGGCCAGGGTGTGACCCACCATGTCGGGGATGATGGTGGACCGGCGCGACCACGTCTTGACGACCCTCTTCTCGTTGCGCTCGTTGAGCTCGTCAATCTTGCGCAGCAGATGGTCGTCCACGAAGGGACCCTTCTTGAGGCTGCGAGGCATGGCTCTACCTCCGGGTGCCGCGCCGGCGGCGGCGTCGAACGATCAGCTTGTCGGAGTCCTTGCGGCGGGCGCGGGTCCGTCCCTCGGGCTTGCCCCACGGAGACACCGGGTGGCGTCCGCCCGAGGACTTGCCCTCCCCGCCGCCGAGGGGGTGGTCGACGGGGTTCATGGCCACGCCCCGCGTCTGGGGCCGCACGCCCTTCCAGCGGTTGCGGCCCGCCTTCCCGATCTTGGTGAGCTCGTGCTCGGAGTTGCCGACCTCGCCGATCGTGGCCCGGCAGTCGATCGGCACCCGCCTCATCTCCGTGCTGGGCAGGCGGAGGGTGGCGAACCGGCCCTCCTTGGCCACCAGCTGCACGCTGGCTCCGGCACTGCGGCCCATTCGACCGCCCCCGCCGGCCTTCAGCTCCACGTTGTGCACGACGGCGCCCACCGGGATGTAGCGCAGGGCCATGGCGTTGCCCGGACGGACCTCCGAACGGGCGCCCGACATGATCCGGTCGCCCACCTCCAGACCCTTGGGCGCCAAGATGTACCGCTTCTCCCCGTCGTGATAGTGGAGCAGCGCGATGCGGCAGGTGCGGTTCGGGTCGTACTCGATGGCGGCCACCGTGGCCGGGACGTTGTCCTTGGTCCGGGTGAAGTCGATCCTGCGGTATCGCTGCTTTTGGCCGCCGCCGCGGTGACGGGCCGTCTTGCGCCCGTGGTTGTTGCGGCCGCCGGTGCCTGACTGCCGCACCAGGAGGCTGCGCTCGGGGGTCGAGCGGGTGATCTCGGAGAAGTCCGACGCGGTCTGGAACCGGCGGCCGGGGCTGGTCGGCTTGCGCTTGCGGATCGCCATGGTCAGGCCTCGAAGAGATCGATCGAATCGCCCGCGGCCAGTGTGACCAGGGCCCGTTTGGTGTCGGGCCGGCGGCCCCAGGTGTTGTTGCGGCGGTTGTGGCGCCGCTTGCCCTTGCGGCGCAGCGTGTTCACCTTCACCACCTCCACGTCGAAGATCGCCTCCACCGCGGCCCGGATCTCCGGCTTGGTGGCCTGCGGGGCGACGATGAAGGTGTAGACGTTGTCGGCGAGCAGCGCGTAGCTCTTCTCCGACACGACGGGGCGCAGGATCACGTCGCGGTGATCACGCATCGGAGTCCAGAATCACGTCGCGGTGATCACGCATCGGAGTCCAGGATCACGTCGCGGTGATCACGCATCGGAGTCACCGTTGCCTTCCGCGCTGCCGGGGCCCTGGTCGCCGACGCCTCGGCCGCTGGGCAGGGTGTCGGAGGTGAACACGACCACATCGCTGTTGAGCACGTCGTAGGTGTTCAGCTCGCGGTAGTGCAGGCAGTGCACCGGCGGGAGGTTGCGGAAGCTCTTCCGGGCGTCGGAGTCGTCGTCACCCAGCACCACCAAGACCTTGCCCGTCGCTCCGATGGCGTCGAGGGCCTCCGCGGCGTCGCGGGTGCGAGGCCCGTCGAAACGCCAGCAGTCCACCACGATCACGCTGCCCGAGCGAGCCCGGTCGGACAGTGCCGAGGCGAGGGCCAGGCGCTTCATCTTCTTGGGAGTGCGCTGGCGGTAGTCGCGCGGCTTGGGACCGTGGGCCGCCCCGCCGCCGCGCCATTGCGGGGACCGGATCGAGCCGTGGCGGGCCCGGCCGGTGCCCTTCTGGCGCCAGGGCTTGGAGCCGCCGCCGGCCACCTCGGCCCGGCCCTTGGTGCTGTGGGTGCCTGCCCGGCGGGCCGCGAGCTGGGCGGTCACCACCTGGTGCATGACGCCGATGTTGGGCTCCACGCCGAAGATCGAGTCGTCGAGGAGGACCTCGCCGACCTTGCGGCCCTTCGGGCTCACCACCTTCACCGGCTCCATGGCTCAGCCGTCCTTCACCGCGTTGCGCACGACCACGGTTCCGCCCTTCGGCCCGGGTACGGCCCCCTTGACCAGCAGCACCTCGGCGTCGGCGTCGGCCTTCACCACTTCAAGGTTGAGCGTCGTGACCCGGGCAGCTCCGGCCCGCCCGGGCAGCTTCTTGCCCTTGAACACCCTCGAGGGGGTGGCGCACTGGCCGACCGCTCCGGGCTTGCGGTGCACCTTGTGAGCGCCATGGCCGGCAGGCTGTCCCTTGAAGCCGTGGCGCTTCATCACGCCGGTGAATCCCTTGCCCTTGGACACCGCGGTCACGTCGACCTTCTCACCGGAGTCGAGCAGGTCGACGCCGATCTCCTGGCCGACGGCGTACTCGCTAACATCGTCGAGCCGCAGTTCCAGCACCGACCGGCCGGGGTCCACTCCGGCCCGCTGGAAGTGTCCGGCCTCCGGCTGGGTCAGCCGGGCCGGGTCGATCATGCCGAAGGTCACCTGTATCGCGCTGTAGCCGTCGTGCTCGTTGGTTTTGACCTGCACCACCCGGCAAGGCGAGACGCTCAGGACGGTGACTCCGACGACCTGGTTGTTCTCGTCCCACACCTGGGTCATCCCGACCTTGGTGCCCACGATCGCCTTGGTGGCCATGCCTAGTCCTGACATCTCGGCGCGAGCACCGCTCACGCGAACGCTCCGCTCGGGCGAGCCCGGCGGAGCGGCGATTCGGTTGTGCCGCACGGTTCCCCCGCGATAACCCGCCGGGGCCTGTGCGGACGTCGATTCGTACCCACCCCGGACGGCCCGGGGCGAACCGCGGAGTGTAACGGCACGCACCCAGCCCCCCAACCCGTCAAGCACCAGCAAACCCCGCCACCCCTGCGGGGCCTCTGAGCGCGCCACCCCCGGGATTCGTCAGTACGGGGGAAGATGAGGAACCTTGCCGTCCTCCCACTGCATCGAAGCTCCTGCGAGGACTGGAACCCCAGAGGATTCCGTTCCGTCACGGCCCGGCACGACCAGCAGTCGGTCTGCTTGCCTCCCACTTGCGAGCGGCCTCACGGGTTGTCCTACGCCCGACTTGCCGGATGTCGCCATCGCCATACTCGCGCCGCAGTTCTCGCTCGCGGCGATTCAGGTCGTTGGTTATGCCGCTGTGCTTAATGCGCCTGTCTGGTCCTACAAGCTGGTACTTGTAGGTGTCGCGTTCACTTGACATCTTCGCCTCCTCGCCGGGTGGTAGCAGCCTCCGGGTGCACGGCACCCTCGCCATCGAGCATATCGACATCTCCCACGGTGCTGTTCGGATGAACTCAAAATAGTCTTCGATATATCCTCTGTCCCTACAGTGCTGTTCGCTGACAGCAGTGGCAATCCAGCAGCGCCGCCTACCTCGACCCATCCACATGGGGCCAGACACCGTCGCCGTCGGCACCCGTATACGATTCAGCTACCGCGTGCGGGTCACGTGCCCCAGTGGCTTGCCCTGTACTCCAGCATGTCGTCGCCGTGGAGTTGCTTGGTGGCGTTGCCGACCCGGACCCAGAACTCATTGGGGGTGCTGCCGCCGTCCTGGGACTTGGCGAACACCGGCCGGCCCGAAGACGAAGCCGAGACGACGCATACGTCCGTGCCGCGAACACGCTCAAAGCCGATGTTGACGAGCGCCGCCGTCGGGACCGACAGGCTGTTGTCAAGGAGCTGGCGCAAGAACAGCTCGTAGCCGTCGTTGTCGGGCTTACTGACCAGCGTCCTCAGGTCTTCTGCGAGACCAATCACGGTGGCGTTGTCGTCCACTCCGATGAGGAGCCTACCGCCCTGTGCGTTGAGGAAACCGCACACGGTCTTGACGACGGCGTGCTCCATCCGCTTGTCGGGTCGGCCTGCTCGGAGGTTCCAGCGGGCCGTGGACTTGAACTCCACGGTCTGGGACTCCCCCACATGGAGCAGGTCTGTCACGCCGCCTACAGACTCGGGCGCAGGCTCGTCGTCCCACAGCCTACTGAAGCCGTCTCGAACCACCCCGGCCATCAGTAGTCGCCGTCGTTCCAAGAAGGTCGGATAGTCGAGTTGCGCCCAGCCGACGGGCAGCGCGTGCCAGTAGAATTGGCGCGCAAGCCGGTCGGGATCGAGGTTCGCGGTCATGGCCGGCCAGTAGGCAAGTGGGTCCTCCGCTGAAATTCCTGCGTTGTCGGGCCAGTCGAGGTACGCCATGTTCGCGATGGAGTTGACTTGTCGCTGATCCTTGATGCCCTTGGCCGCGAGGTGCGCTCGCGGGAACAGGTGGTGCCGCTCGACTGATCGGGGAGCAGCGTCGGACGGCTCGAGCAGGTCGCGTATGCGCAGGTCGCTGAACAGTGCTTCGGCGTCGAGAAGATTCAAGGCGGCCTGGTAGGCCGACAGCACCGGCGACCTCGCCGAAGACGTGTCGAGCCGGTTGGGCACCGAGATGTTCCAGTAGTCGGTGGTGAACGTGGACCTGACGAGACGGTCGAGCACGTCTACGAAGGTCCGGCCGCCGGGGTCATCCGCCGGCAGCCGGCCAAGGTCAGCCTCGATCTGGGTCTCCGGCGAGTTCGTGTAGCGGCCGGTGGTGTGGGCCATGAAGAACCACCGGGCGACCACGCCTCGCAGTGTCTTCAGATCCAAGCCGAAGTCGCGCCTGCCGATCAACCACAGCACATAGGTGTAGAGGAGTGCCGTCTGGGATGTCACCATGCTTCTGCTGCGGAACCCGGCATAGGTCAGACACTTGAGGAACTCGTGCCAGTTGCCTAGGTCGAGTACTGTTTCCTGCGCGTGTTCAAGCGCGCGGAACTGGGCGGTGCGATTGTCGACGGACACCGCGCCGCTCTCGAGGTCTTTGCCCCGGAGAATGTTGTAGACATGCCTGAGGCGCCCCCGCCGAAACGCCAGTCCGACTCCGGCGCGTAGCAGCTGATCGGGACTCGGATCGATAAACGCGTTCCTCGGAGATGGGGCGGTCACGGCACGGTCCACAGCGTGCTGGCAGAACTGCTCCAGCTGCTGCCGGCCCTTCTCCCAGTAGACCGACATGAGTGTCAGGATGAAGTCCGCCTGCTTGAGTTGCACGCCCTTGGAGTTGGTGCGCACGAAGATCTCGGCGACCTGCTCTGCGTCTGCGGCCGCGCTGAGCTCGAGGACTTGGAAGCGGAAGTTACGCAGGTCGCGGACCTTGTCGATGCGTTCCTCCAACATATCTTGGTGCTTGTTCCAGTCGATGTCTGTGCCATCGAGTCGGAGGCCGCGGTGGGCACCGAGTCGGTCCAAGAACTCTCGCACCCTCGACTTGAATTCGCCGGACCACAAGACCGTTATGTCCGCGATGAACTCGGGATCGCGCCTTATGGCAGCGTCAGCTACCTCAAAGGTCTCGTCCTCTGGGCGAAAGGCAATGTGGACGCGCTTCTGTTGGAACTGCTTCGTCAGCACGGGGCGGCCGGTTAGGACCGCGAACAGCGAGGTGAGCCGCTGCTGGCCGTCGACGATCAGCAGCCTGGCCACATCGTCGTTCTCGCCTCCGCCGACTTGGCGCACCCCGACATCTGCGCCGGTTTCCCAGAACATCAGGGTTCCCACCGGGAAGCCTCGATACATCGAATCGAACAGCTCGCGCACCTGTGCCGACTGCCACACGAAGGGCCTCTGGATGTCGGGCAGAGCGATCTTGCCCTTTTCGATGTCCTCGATCATGTAGGCCAGCGAGTAGCCGCTGTCGCGATAGATCGTGGGCACCGGCACCCCTCTCAGGCCGCTGAGACAACCTTGAAGGCTATCGCTCGGCACCCATGCCGCACAGTCCTACCTCGACCCGCTATTCGTGATCGCTCCAGACGGCCCGGGTGGAACCGCGGCGTCTGGCGGTCTCGAAGCGACCCTCCGAACCTCCACGACTCGCGCAGTCCCTCAACGATTGGACTGGTCGGCATGGAGCCCGGCTCTGACCAGAAAGTCGACGATGTTGGCGCAGCCCGAAAGTGACTCGGTAGACGCGCTTGACGAGGTATTGGCGGCCCCGGTGGCGACGTCATCGGGGCACCACTCCTGGCGGTCGGGGTCTGTGAACCTCTCGCCGAAGGTCTGACCGTTCGCCTGCCCGATGTATTGCAGGGACTCCGCCGCGCTGGCTGGGTGGGGGCCGCAGACCTGATAGATCCCGTAGTCGCCGAGATCCTTCATTCCCAGGACGTCCCCGAAGGTGTGCGGACCCGCCCACAGAAGATGAATACGAACCGGCACGCGGTGCTCACTCTTCGGGTTCAAGCGTCTCGGTCTCATCTCATCACCTCCCAAACAGGTGAAACACCATCAGCGCGTCCGGCCCGCCCGCCCCCAGCACGGCCAACGCCAGCACCGCGAACCCGGCCCACCGGAGCACCGCGCCCCCGTCGCCCCTCGCGAACCCGAGCCAGCGCTCCCACACCCAGGCCAGCGCTCCGAGCAGCTGATCTCGATCCCAGCTCATCCGCACTGCCTACTCTATTGCACATCAGTACGGTGTGCGAGAACGGCTGTAGTGGCGTCGTGTAGGGTCGCGGGCCGTGGAGGACGGCAGGGCCATGCCCGCGTGGGTGAAGCTGGCCATCGTCTGGTTCTGGCTCGGCGGCTTGGCCGTCTTCTATCTGGTGGGCGTGGTGAGGGCTCTCAGCACCCTGCTGGTCGTGCTGGTGGTCTCGCTGTTCGTGGCGTTCGCGCTGGAGCCGGCCGTCAACCGGATGGAGCACCGGGGCATCCGGCGGGGCATCGGCACCGCCCTCGCCTTCGCGGCCGTCTCGGCGGTCGCCGCGGGTTTCATCGCCGTGGTCGGCAGCGCCCTCGCATCGGAGACGACCTACCTGATCGACAAGGCGCCCGCCTACATCGACGACATCGAGGACTGGCTCAACGACACCTTCGGCCTCGACGTGGAGTTCGACACCCTGCGCGAGGAGTTCATCGAGGGCGGCGGAGTGCAGGACCTCTTCAGCCGCTTCGCCGACGATGTGGTCAACGTCGGCACTACTGTGGTGAGCACGCTGTTCCACCTGTTCACGGTGGCGCTGTTCACCTTCTACCTGTTGGCCGAAGGCCCCAAACTGCGCCGCCTGGCGTGGACGCGGCTCAGTCCGCGGCGGGCCCTGGTGGCGACAGTGATCTGGGATCTGACCATGAACAGGACTGGCGGCTACATCTACTCTCGCACGGTCCTGGCCCTGATCTCGGCCGTGGTGCACTGGATCGCCTTCCTGCTGCTCGACGTGCCTTCGCCGGTCGCGCTGGCGATATGGGTGGGAGTCGTGTCGCAGTTCATCCCCGCGATCGGCGCCTACGTCGCGGGGGTGCTGCCGGTGCTGGTCTCGCTGCTCCACGAACCGCGCACCGGGCTCTTCGTGCTGATCGTGATCGTCGTCTACCAGCAGCTCGAGAACTACCTCCTGTCGCCGCGGGTCACCGCCCACACGATGGAGATCCATGCGGCGCTGGCCTTCGGCTCGGTGATCGCCGGCACTGCGCTGATGGGGATTGTGGGGGCGTTCCTGGCCCTGCCCGTCGCGGCCACCGCCCAGGCCTTCATGACGACCTGGCTCGACCAGCGCACGCGACCAGACGAGCCTGCTGACACCGAGCCCGCCAGCAACGGCGAACCAGCAGGCAACTGACCTGCGAGGGCGTCGAGAGCGGCCGCGGCGTCCCTGGTGCGGGGCACGTCCTCGAAGCGCCAGCGGCCCACCACGATGATCTGGCCGGAGCGGGCCGCTCACGCGAACGCTCCGCTCGGGCAAGCCCGGCGGAGCGGCGATTCGGTTGTGCCGCACGTTTCCCCGCGGTAGGACCGCTGGGGATCCAACAAGGGCCTGTGCGGATGTCGATTCGTTCCCACCCCGGACGGCCGGGGCGAACTGCGGGGTCTAGCGGCCCCGAAGCGCCCCCCAACCCGTCAACGCCCCCGTTCCGTCACGGCCCGAGCACCTGATCTCGGATCCCAGTTCATGGCGCGACCACCCCGCTCGAGGCGGTAGCTTAGGGTTGTGTCGGCACGGGTTGCTCCCACGATGGAGGATGCCCGCCGGTTGGCGGAGGAGGTCGCCCGAAACGATGCGCGGGTGGGTCGTGTGCTGGTGTTCGGGTCAGTGGCCCGAGGCGACGCGGCCCCCGGCTCGGACCTCGATCTGGTGGTGCTGCTCTCCCGGAACCTCCCCGGCGACGCCCGTGAGGCGAAGTTGGAGGTCGACGGCGAGGTGAGGCGGCGCTGCGGGTTCCGATGCGACCTGATCGTGAGGACCGAGCAGCAGTGGGAGCACTTGATCTCCAACGTGTCGGCCTCGTTCGACGCGGCGATCTCCGGCGAGGCGACCGAGCTGTTCGCGAGGGCCTCGAGCGACGGGGCGGCCGGAGCACCGAACGGTAGCGTCGAGGGCGTGGCGCTGGACAACCTCGATCCCGCGGCGGCGCACCTGAAGTCTGCGGTGGGCGAGATGGAGAGCATCAGTCGGACCTTGAAGTCTGTGCCAGACGAAGAGGCTCGAAGCGTCCCCGAGCGGGTGGCCGCGGGGATCACAACTGTCGCCGAGGAGCGTCACAGGCGCTATCTGAGCCTGCTGGCCGACGCTCACCTGGCCATCGAGTTGGCCGTGAAGGCTGTGATCTGCGCCGAGGGCAGCTCGCCGTGGCGCAGCCATGATGTCGACGAGTTGATCGACACGATCAAGGACCGGTCGGCGCGCCGGAGCCTCGACGCCGCGGTGAGCACGTCGCGCGAGCCTGACGGCCGGATGCGCAGATGGCGTGTCGGCGTCTACGAGGCGGACAGCGCCGAATGGCAAGCCTCCATCAACGCCGCCAACGCCGCCGAGCACGTCGGCGCCGCCGTGGCCGCCGTCAAGACTGCCGCGGGCTTCCTGGAGGAACGCGCCACCCGCCGCGACCACACATCGGCGGCGGCGCTGGCACGCCTGGCGGCCGGTTCCGTCGAGCAGGCCGCCATCAACGAGACGTCGCTCGCCACCGGCGCGGGGCTGTACACCGCCCAAGCCTGACGACCGGACTCAGGCGCCCGCGTAAGGCGGGTCGGCACCGATCGGCGCGCCGGGCAATCGCTGTCCCCGAACCGGGCCAACCCATCCAGCGGTACCGGCTGCCGATCGCCCGAAGAAGGAGAGCAAGCGCAAATGGTTGTGCTCTTGCCGACTGAGCCCGTCAGGCTGTGCAAGCAGTTCGCCCAGGGCGTCGCGCCAGTAGTTCTTCTGACAGCTACTGGTAGTCTTGCCGCAGCTCTACCAGCTTGTTTTGCCGACGAGCCTGCTGCTCACCCGGCGCCTGCCCGGACCGGGACAGAACACCGCAGCGCTCGCAGCGCCTCGGCGGGATCGGGGGCGGTGACCAGGGCCTCGCCGATGAGCGCTGCGTCGTAGCCCGCGGCGGCGATCTCCGCCATGGTGGTTCCGCCGGGAACGCCGATACCGGAGGCCGCCACCTTCACGATTCCCGGACCGAGTTGGTCGAATAGCGGGCCCATCCTGGCGGCCTTGTCGTACTCGACGGTGAACTCGGCGTCCTTGGGGTCGTTGCGCTGGTTCACCGCGATCATGTCGGCCCCGCACTCGGCGGCGGCCTCGAGCTCCGACTCGGTTCGGATCTCGGTGAGCACATCGAGGCCGAGCTCGAAGGCGAGATCGTGCAGCGGCCCCAGCAGTCCGGCGGCGACGTCGGCCACGATCACCAGAGCGGCGTCCGCTCCCATCTCATGGGACTCCCGGATGTCCTGCTCGGAGGTCAGGAAGTCCTTGCGCAGCACGGGAAGGCCGACCGCGGCCCGCACGTCGCGCAGATCCTGGGCGGATCCGTCGAAGCGCTCCTCGTCGGTGAGCACCGACACGCAGGCCGCACCCCCGGCTTCGTAGGCACGGGCGAGCGCCACCGCGTCGGCGCCGGCACGCAGCGAGCCCCGGGAGGGCGAGCGCCGCTTGATCTCCGCGATGACAGACACGCCCTCGCCGCCGAGAGCATCGCGGAAGCCGCGCCGGTCCCCGGCAGGCGCAGGACGGTGCGGTTCGCGGGCCGCAGCAGGGCTCATCCCATCTCCTTCGGAAGACTCCCAGGAGCCTCCGACGATAGCGGGCGCTAGGCCTGCTGGACCTTCAGCTCGATGTCTACTCCGGCGGGGACCTCGAGGCGCTGGAGCGTGTCCACCGTCTTCTTGGACGGCTCGAGGATGTCGAGCAGCCGCTTGTGGATGTGCATCTCGAAGTGCTCGCGGGAGTCCTTGTCCTTGAAGGGGGACCGCACCACGGTGTAGCGGTGCTTCTCGGTCGGCAGCGGCACGGGACCGCTGAAGGTGGCCTGGGTCCGCTTGACCGTCTCGACGATCTTCTTCGTGGACTGGTCGAGGATCTCGTGGTCGTAGGCCTTGAGCCTGATCCGGACCCTGTGCTTGGCCGCCGCCACCGCCGGACTCCCCCCTCTACTTGATGATCTTGACGACCGAGCCGGCGCCGACGGTGCGGCCGCCCTCGCGGATGGCGAAGCGCAGGCCCTCGTCCATGGCGATCGGGCTGATCAGATCGACGTGCATCACGGTGTTGTCGCCCGGCATGCACATCTCGATCCCCTCGGGCAGGGTGATCGTGCCGGTCACGTCGGTGGTGCGGAAGTAGAACTGGGGCCGGTAGTTCGAGAAGAACGGCTTGTGGCGCCCGCCCTCCTCCTTGCTCAGGACGTACACCTGGGCCTCGAACTCGGTGTGGGGAGTGATGCTCTTGGGCGCGGCCAGCACCTGGCCCCGCTGCACCGCCTTCTTGTCGATGCCTCGCAGCAGGGCGCCGATGTTGTCGCCGGCCTCGCCCCGGTCGAGGATCTTGCGGAACATCTCCACACCGGTGCAGGTCGTCTCCTGGGTCTCGCGCAGGCCGACGATCTCGACCTTGTGGCCGGTCTCGACCACGCCCTGCTCGACCCGGCCGGTGACCACCGTGCCCCGGCCGGTGATCGTGAAGACGTCCTCGATGGGCATCAGGAACGGCTTGTCGATGTCGCGCTCGGGAGTGGGGATATAGCTGTCGACGGCCTCCATGAGCTCGATGACCTGCTGGGCGGACTCTTCGTCGCCGTCGAGGGCCTTCAGGGCCGACACCCCGATCACCGGCGTGTCGTCGCCGGGGAACTCGTACTCGTCGAGCAGCTCGCGCACCTCTAGCTCGACCAGCTCGAGGATCTCCTCGTCGTCGACCATGTCCACCTTGTTGAGGGCCACGACGATGCTGGGCACGCCCACCTGGCGGGCAAGCAGCACGTGCTCGCGGGTCTGGGGCATGGGGCCGTCAGCGGCCGAGACCACCAGGATGGCCCCGTCCACCTGGGCGGCGCCGGTGATCATGTTCTTGATGTAGTCGGCGTGGCCCGGCATGTCGACGTGGGCGTAGTGCCGGTTGCCGGTCTCGTACTCGACGTGGGCGACGTTGATGGTGATGCCGCGCTCGCGCTCCTCGGGGGCGTTGTCGATCTTGTCGAACTCGGTGAACTGGGTCCCCTCGACGCGGTCGGACAGCACCTTGGTGATGGCGGCTGTCAGCGTGGTCTTGCCGTGGTCGATGTGGCCCATAGTGCCCACATTGACATGGGGCTTGGTCCGCTCGAACTGCTCCTTGGCCATGGGTGTTTCCTCTTGTGGTCGGGTGGTTGAGAACTTCGGATCACTCGCCCCGTACGCGGGCGACGATCTCGGATTGGACGCTCGCGGGGGTGGGCTGGTACGAGTCGAACTGCATCGTGTACGTCGCCCGTCCCTGCGTGCGTGACCGAAGATCGGTACTGTATCCGAACATCTCGGCAAGCGGCACCTGCGCGCTCACCGCTTGGTTGCCTCCCCGCCGCTCGGTGCCGCGAACCTGGCCGCGACGAGCGTTGAGGTCGCCGACGACATCGCCGAGGTAGTCGTCGGGGGTGACGATCTCCACCGACATCACCGGCTCGAGCAGCACCGGTTTCGCCTTGGCCGCCACCTCGCGGAACCAGCCGCCGCCCGCGATCTTGAAGGCCATCTCCGACGAGTCAACGTCGTGGGTCCGGCCGTCGGTGAGCGTGACCTTGACGTCCACCGTCGGGAAGCCGGCCAGCACGCCATTGCTCATCGCCTCGCGGATGCCGTCGTCGACCGGCTTGATGAACTCGCGGGGGATGGCGCCGGCGCGGATGGTGCTCTCGAAGGTGTACTGGCCGCCCGGGTTGGGCTCGACGGTGGCGGTGACCACCGCGAACTGGCCCGACCCGCCCGTCTGCTTCTTGTGCACGTAGGTGTGGTCGGCCACCGGAGCGGCCAGCGTCTCACGGTACGCGACCTGCGGCTTTCCCACGTTGGCCTGCACGTTGAACTCCCGCAGCATGCGGTCCACGAGCACCTCGAGGTGGAGTTCGCCCATGCCGGCGATGATGGTCTGGGCGGTCTCGGCGTCGGTGCGCACCCGGAAGGTGGGGTCCTCCTCGGACAGGGCGACCAGCGCCTTGGACATCTTGTCCTGATCGGCCTTCGACCTGGGCTCCACGGCCACGTCGATCACCGGGTCGGGGAAGTCGAGGTCCTCGAGGGCTATAGGGCTCTCCGGATCGCACAGCGTGTCGCCGGTGCGGCAGTCCTTGAGCCCGATGGCCGCCGCGATGTCGCCCGCGGCCACCGAGTCAAGGTCGACGCGGTCGTTGGCGTGCATCTCCAGGATGCGGCCTATCCGCTCGGTGCGGCCGGTGCGGGTGTTGAGCACTTGGGCCCCCTTGGCCAGGGTGCCGCTGTAGACGCGGAAGTAGGTGAGCTTGCCGACGTGGGGGTCGGTGGCGATCTTGAAGGCCAGGGCGGCCAGAGGCTCGGAGTCGTCGGCGGCCCGGGTCAACTCGGCGCCGGAGCGGCGATCGGTGCCGGTCACCGCGGGCACGTCGCTGGGCGAGGGCAGGTAGTCGATCACCGCGTCGAGCAGGGCCTGCACCCCCTTGTTCTTGAAGGCCGAGCCGTTCAGCACCGGAACCAGGCCGCCGCTGATGGTGCCGGCCCGGATGGCGGCCGCGATCTCGCCGGGGCTGATCTCGGAGTCCTCCAGGAACTTCTCGAGCAGGCTCTCGTCGTAGTCCGACAACGTCTCCAGCAGGTCGTGGCGGTAGAGCTCGGCCTCCTCGATCATGTCGTCGCCGACATCGGTCTCGGTCCATGTGACCCCGAGGTCGGTGCCGGACCAGATGCGGGCCTTCATCCGCACCAGATCGACGATGCCGCGGTAGTCCGACTCGCTGCCGATCGGCAACTGCACCACCGCCACCTTCTCGGTCAGCCGCTCCCGGATGGAGTCGAGCACGAAGTGGAAGTCGGCGCCGGTGCGGTCCATCTTGTTGACGAAGCACAGCCGGGGCACGCCGTAGCGGTCGGCCTGGCGCCACACCGTCTCGGTCTGGGGCTCCACCCCGGCGACGCCGTCGAACACGGCCACCGCGCCGTCGAGCACCCGCAGCGACCGCTCCACCTCGACGGTGAAGTCGACGTGGCCGGGCGTGTCGATGATGTTGATGCGGTGATCCCGCCAGATGCAGTGGGTGGCGGCCGAGGTGATGGTGATGCCCCGCTCCTGCTCCTGGGCCATCCAGTCCATGGTGGCCGCGCCGTCGTGGACCTCGCCGATCTTGTAGTTGCGCCCCGTGTAGTAGAGGATCCGCTCGGTCGTCGTGGTCTTGCCCGCGTCGATGTGGGCCATGATCCCGATGTTCCGGGTCTTGGACAGGGGGTATCGCTCGTCAGCCATCGCTCTCTCGGCTCCTCGGGCTGGTGCGGCAGGCGGGCGTTGCCGGCGTCCGTCGGGGGCGGGGCTTCGACTCCCCGACCGCCAACAAGCCGCGACCGGGCGACAAGGCCCGGTCGCATGCCATTGTACGCGGGCGGCCTGCCGACCGGGCGCGATGTGTCAGACTTCACACATCAGAGCGCGCGCGGGCTGCGGAGGCGCATGCCCTGCCGCGCTCGGTGCCGCCCGATCGTTGGCAGCTATCTCAAGTTAGTATTTTGGATTTACGGGGTACCGATAGGCTGAGGCGATGATCGAGCGAGAGATCACGCCGTATCTCCTGAGCTTGTTCGGCCAGTACCCGGTTGTCACGGTCACCGGCCCGCGCCAGTCCGGCAAGACGACGCTGTGCCGCAGCGCCTTCGCGGACTTGGCCTACGCCAACCTCGAGGACCCAGACGCCCGCGAGTTCGCCGAGTCCGACCCGCGGCGCTTCTTGGCACAATTCGGTGACGGCGCGGTGCTCGACGAGATCCAGCGGGTGCCGAGTCTGCTGTCCTACATCCAGGTGATCGTCGACGAGGACCGTCGAAACGGCCAGTTCGTGCTCACGGGCAGCGAGCAGTTCGGCATGACGTCCACGATCAGCCAGTCGCTCGCCGGTCGCACGGCGCTGCTGCGCCTGCTGCCGTTCACGCTCGCCGAGTGCCGGCTCGCAGGCGCGTCGGGCGCCGTCGACAAAATCCTGTACACGGGGGGCTATCCCCGGATCCACGATCAGCGGCTCAACCCGACACAGGCGCTCGCCGACTACCAGGTGACCTACGTGGAGCGCGACGCCCAGCGCATCGGCGGGATCCGCGATCTCGCCGCCTTCCGCCGATTCGTCCGGCTGTGCGCCGGCCGGGTCGGCCAACTCGTGAACCTGTCCAGCCTCGGCGCGGACGCCGGCGTCTCCCAGCCCACCGCCCGCCAGTGGCTGAGCGTCCTAGAGTCAAGCGACATCGTGTTCCGCCTGCCGCCCCATCACACCAACATCCGCAAGCGCCTCACCAAAGCCCCGAAGCTCTACTTCGTCGATGTCGGCCTGGCGAGCTACCTGATCGGCATTCGCAGTCCCGAGCAGCTCGCCGCCCACCCCCTGCGGGGCCCGCTCTTCGAGAACGCCGCTGTCTCCGAGGCGGTCAAGCGCTCCCACAACCACGCCCGCTACGCCGAGCTGTCGTTCTTCCGAACCGCCGACGGCCTCGAATGCGACCTCCTGCACCCGACTCCCGCCGGTCTCGCCGCCATCGAGGTCAAGTCCGGGGCCACCCTCACCGGAGCCTGGTTCGCCGCGCTGCGCCGCATCCAGCGCACCATCCCCGGCGTGGCCGCCACAGTCATCGTCTACGGCGGCGACCGGTCGCAGACGCGCAGCGGCGCCACGGCAGTGCCCCTCGCACAGCTCAGTGCCCACCTCGCCGCCCTCGACGGGAAGCCCGCCGCCTAGTGTCCTGAGTCGGGAATTCGTTGCAGACGTCCGCCGCCAGATTTTCTTGGTGTGTTTGTGTGGACTGAGTGCACAAAACCAACCCGAGATTTCATGGCGGCCCGAACAAGCGGCCTGAACTTGCGACTCAGGACACTAGAGCGTCCGCGAATGGGTGAGAGCGCAGACCGCAGGGGATCAAGCGTCCGGCGCGCCTGCCTCGACGAACTTCTCCAGGTAGGCACCCATCTCCAGATGCACGCCTTCGTGCTGCGCCAGCAAGACGATCGTCTCGAACAGGTCACCGGCCCGCAGTTCGCCCTCCGCGCCGAACCGCTGCTCTAGGCGCTGCGGCGACTCTCCGGTCATCGCTCCGAGACGCTCGAATCCGACGGCACCGACGACGTAGTCGCGCAGCCTGCTCCCGGCGACCGTGTCCTCGCCCAAGATCAAGTGCTCGACACACCCCATCAAGACGTGCTTGCGGATCGCCGGGTCGCGACGGATCCGGTCCTGGGCAGTCTCGCGGTGGTCGGCGGTGAGCACCATGTCGCGCCTCCTGCGCCACCGGCCCCTGTACTCCCGCCACCATGCACTCGCCTTCCTGAACAACCGCATGACATGGCGCATTCGGCTCGACTCCTCGCCGAACTCCTCGATGTAGGCGCCCATCTCCAGATGCGCGCCTTCGTGGTGCGCCAGCAAGACGATCGTCTCGAACAGGTCACCGGCCCGCAGTTCGCCCTCCG
>VYBO01000023.1:12900-18312 GCA_009844405.1 Acidimicrobiaceae bacterium | reverse complement strand
GAAATGACCACCCTGCGACGCGATTGGCCGCCGATCAATCCGCGCTCGCTCTTAGCGGATGGCTTGGCGGGACGCTGGCCCTAGTGACCGTAGGGGAGGACCGCTACTGTGAACCGTCGTCGCTGGAACCGCTGCCATCTGACTCGTCGGTGGCAGACATGCTCATTGACCCTCGTGACGAATGGCAGGCAAGCGATCGTCGCTACCTCCGATAGCACCCATTGTCCAACCCCACCCGAAGTGGCGACGGCAATCTCGCCGTCGCCACTTGGACGAGTAGTTCCAAGGGGGTGGGGGTCCACCACCCGGGGAGGTGAGGGTGTCCAGGCTCGGAGTTTCTTGCCTGGCGCTTCCCCCCGTTGACCGGTCAGGTGGACAAGGCGGGTTGGGTGTCGGCGGTGTGACCGTAGTCGGGTTCGTACAATTCCCATCACACCAGTCACCCACCAGTGGATTCAGGCTCAGGTGCCGAATTAATATAGTGTGTGCGGCGGTGGAGGAGCTATTGACATGACCGACATCCAGGAGCGAGCCGCGCCCGTGGCGCCGACCGTCACCGAGTTCGTCTGCAACGGCTCGACCGTGCGCGTCGGCGACCATCCCCACCTGCTCGCCGCCCTGCGGGAGGAGCTCGGGCTGATCGCGGCCAAGGACGGCTGCTCGCCGTCGGGCCAGTGCGGCTGCTGCACGGTGCTGCTCAACGGCAAGGCCCGCGTGGCGTGCCAGATCCCCCTGGAGAAGGCTCAGGGCGCGGAGATCGTCACACCCGAGGGCCTCAGCGACGAGGAGCGCCACCGCTACGCGGCCGCCTTCGGGGCCGCCGGCGCCGTGCAGTGCGGCTTCTGCACCCCGGGGATCGTGATGCGGGTCAAGGCGCTGATCGACAACAAGGGATCCGGCCTCACCCGCGACCATGCCTCCCGCCATCTCGGCGCCCACCTCTGCCGCTGCACCGGCTATCTGAAGATCCTCGACGCGGTCGACATGCTGGCCACCGGGGCCGACGGGATGGCCGGCGCCGACGGGACTGCCGTCGAGGTCGTTCGGGGCGTGGGATCCAGGGCCGCCCGCTACGAGTCCACCGACCTGGCGATGGGCGACAAGCTCTACATCGACGACATGACCGCGCCGGGAATGCTCCACGGCGCGGTGCACCTGGCCGAGCATGCCCGGGCCGCCGTGATCTCCATCGACACCAGCCGGGCAGAGGCCCGGCCCGGCGTGGTGGCCGTGTTCACCGGCGCCGACGTGCCCGGCGACCTGCGCATCGGGCTGATCCACAAGGACTGGCCGGTGTTCATCCCCGAGGGCGGCCTCACGTCCTACCTAGGCGACATCATGGCCCTGGTGGTGGCCGACAGCCGCGAGACGGCCCGCCGGGCAGCCGAGCTGGTCGACGTGGTCTACGAGCCGCTGCCGCCGATCACCGACCCGGCCGCGGCCGTGGCCGACGGCGCCGAGGACGCGGTGTGGGGACTGGACGGCAACATCCTGTCGGTGTCGACCTACGCCCGGGGCGGCGACGTGTCCGATGCGCTGGACGCGTCGGCCCACGTCGTGCGGGAGACGTTCCAGACCCAGCGGGTGGAGCAGGCCTTCCTGGAGCCCGAGTCGACGCTGGCCGTGCCCAAGGTCGTCGACGGCGAGCGCGGCCTGGACCTGTACTCAGGCGGCCAGGGCGTGTGGGACGACCGCGACCAGACCGCGGCCGTGCTGGGGATCGACAGCAGCCGCATCTGGGCCGAGCAGGTCGCCAACGGCGGGGCCTTCGGCGGCAAGGAGGACTGCTCCAACCAGACCCAGACCGCGCTGGCGGCCTGGCTGCTGGACCGTCCTGTGAAGACGACGTTCTCGCGCGAGGAGTCGCTGCTGGTCCATCCCAAGCGTCACCCGGTGCGCATCGAACTGGCCGTCGGCTGCGACGCCGAGGGGCGGCTCACCGCCCTGCGGGCCCGGATGCTGGGCGACTCCGGCCCCTACGCCTCGGTGGGGATGAAGGTGCTGGAGCGCGCCGCCGGCCATGCCTGCGGCCCCTACGTTGTGCCGGTCGTGGACGTCGAGGCGGTGGCGGCCCGCACCAACAACAGCGTCTGCGGCGCCTTCCGGGGCTTCGGCGCCAACCAGGCCCAGTTCGCCATGGAGGGCGCTCTGGACCGCCTGGCCGCCGCGGTGGGCATCAGCGGCTGGGAGATCCGCCGGCGCAACGCGGTCTACCCGGGCGCCGTCTGGGGTCCGGGCCAGATCATGGACGGCGGCAGCCTCGGGGCCATGGACTGCCTGGAGGCGATCAAGCCGGCCTACGACGAGGCTGTCGCAGCCGGCAAGGCCGTCGGACTCGGGCTGGGTCTCAAGAACTCAGGGCTCGGCAACGGTTTCAAGGAGATCAGCAAGACGGTGGTGCATTTCGTGGCCGACGCGGCCCACCCGGCCGGAACCCCGGCCGGTCCCGACACCGTCGTGGAGGTGCGCCACTGCTGGACGGAGATGGGCCAGGGCGTGCATACCGTCGCCCTCCAGGTGGCGGTGGAGGAACTCGGCGTGCGCCCCGACCAGGTAAGGGTCCACGTCGACACCAGCCGGGAGTTGGGCGCCGGCCAGACCACCGGCTCGCGGGGAACGCTGATGGGCGCCGGGTCGGTCGCCGACGCGTGCCGGGCGGCCATGGCCGGAGGCTGCCTCACCGGGGTCGACTACCAGGGCGAGTACCGGGTGGACTGGACCAACAAGCTCAGCGACGGCCTGGCGAACCCGGTCATCCACTCCACCTTCGGCTACGCCGCCCAGATGGTGATCGCCGACCCGAAGACGGGCAAGGTGGAGAAGGTGGTGGCCGCCCACGACGTGGGACGAGCGGTCAACCCGCTGCTGTGCGAGGGCCAGATCGAGGGCAGCGTCCACATGGGCCTGGGCTACGCACTGAGCGAGGACTTTCCCTGCGACGCCGACGGCCGGCCCCGCTTCGACACCCTGCGAGCGCTCGACATCATCCGGGCCAAGGACATGCCGCCGGTCGATGTGATCCTCGTCGAGACGCCCCAACCCGACTCTCCCTACGGCATCAAGGGCGTGGGCGAGATCGGACTGGTGCCCACCGCCGGAGCGGTGGCCGAGGCCATGCGCCAGGTGGACGGGGTGTGGCGCAACCGCCTGCCCATCAACACGCATCAGCCGGTAGTGCCCCAACCGTGACCGGCGCGGTCCCAGACACCGGGAACGCCGCCGCGCCCCCGCAGGCGGCCGGAGGCGACAGCCAGACCACGCCGGGGATGGTGTGCGCCCACCACCACCTGTACTCCGCCCTGGCCCGGGGCATGCCCGCGCCGCCCCGCACCCCCACCGGATTCCTGGAGATCCTGGAGCTGATCTGGTGGCGTCTGGACCAGGCCCTCGACCTCGACATCATCGAGTGGTCGGCGAAGCTCGGTGCGCTGGAGGCCCTGGAGTCGGGCACCACCGCCATCATCGACCATCACGAATCCCCCAACGCTGTCGAAGGGTCGCTGGACGTGATCGCCCGAGCCTGCGCCGAAGTCGGAGTGAGGGTGGACTGCTCCTACGGGGTGACCGACCGGCACGGATCGGCGGGCGCCCGAGCAGGCCTGGCCGAGAACGACCGGTTCCTGCGGGCCGGGGGGCGGGGCCATGTCGGCGTGCACGCCGCGTTCACCTGCTCCGACGAGACGCTGGAAGCCGCCGCTGGTTTGGCCGCCGATCACGGTGCCGGAGTCCACATCCACGTGTCGGAGGGCGCCGCCGACCTGGCGGCCGGGGCCCGCCTGGAGCAGTTGGCCCGCGACGACTGGCTGGTGGTCCATGCCGTGCACCTCGACCGCGACCTTCCGGGCACGATCGTGCACAACCCCCGCTCCAACATGAACAACCAGGTCGGCTACGCCCGGCCGGCAGTCCGGCGGAACCTGGTGGCCCTGGGCACCGACGGGATCGGCGCGGCCATGCTGGACGAGTTCCGGGTGGCCTACGTGCGTCACCGCGAAGACGACGTGACCGCCACCCCCGAGACGGCCTGGAGCTGGCTGGAGGCCGGCTGGAGACTGTTCCCCGAGGCTCTCGACGACACTGTGGTCTGGTCGTACGGCCGCATGGACCCGTGGTCGCTGGCCTTCACCACCTGCGTCCGGGCCCTGGAAGTGACCGTCGACGGCGAGACCGTGCTGCGCGACGGCCGGCCGACCCGTGTGGACGCCGCCGAGATCAGAGCCAAAGCCGCCGAAGCCGCTGCCAGACTGTTCGCCAAGCTCGAAGAGATGCCCTAGGCCAAGAGGTCGCACAGGAGACACCATGACCCAGCCCGTAGCCCTCTACATCCAGGACGCCCACACCCTCGCCGAGTCGATGGACCTGTCCCGCTACGCGGAGTCCAAGGGCTTCGACGCCGTATGGCAGGCCGACTCCCGGCTGGTGCGCGACGCGGTGGTGCCCATGGCCGCCATCGCCGCGGTCACCGACACGATCAAGGTCGGCAGCGGCGTGGTGGACTGCTGGACCCGCAATCCGGCCCGGCTGGCCTCCACCTTCTCCACCCTCGACGATCTGGCCCCCGGGCGCATCCTGCTCGGCATCGGCGCCTGGTGGGAGCCGCTGGCATCGAAGGTGGGCGTGAGCCGGGTGCGCCCCTTGAAGGCGATGCGGGAGATCGTGGAGGCGTGCCGCGGCCTGCTCAACGACCAGACCGTCACCTTCCAGGGCGAGTTCGTGCAGTTCGACGGGGTGGAGCTCGACTACGTCCAGCAGGAGCGCCGCCCCAAGGACGTGCCCATCTACATCGGGGCGACCGGCGCCAAGATGATGTCCCTCACCGGCGAGATCGCCGACGGCGTGGTGTTCAACTACCTGGTGTCGCCCAAGTACAACGCGCGAGCCATGGAGCACCTCGCGGAGGGGGCGGCCCGCGTGGGTCGCACCGTCGACGACCTGGACCGGCCCCAGCTGATCGTGTGCTCGATGGCGTCGGGCGACTCGGAGGCCGAGCGGACCGAGGCTCTCGACGGTGGGCGCATGCTTATCACCCAGTACCTGGGCCAGCAGCCCCACATCATGAAGGCTTCGGGCGTATCGCAGTCGCTGCTCGACGAGGTCGGCTCGGTGCTGACCTGGCCGGCCACCCTCGAACAGGTCGAGGAAGCCTCGAAGCTGGTACCCGACGACGTGGTGCAGCTGCTCTGCGCGGCCGGCACCGCCGACGAGTGCCGGGCCAAGGTGCGCCACTACATCGACAACGGCTGCACCACCCCGATCCTGTACCCGCTCGGACCGGACGCGGAGATGATGATCGACGCCTTCGCCAACTGGGAGATCTGACGGCCGCGCCACTGACGATGGCACTGTACCGCAGGCCCGCCCGCGAATTGGCAGCCCAGGAGGCCGTTTCGGGCGCCCACAGCTGCCAATTCC
>VYBO01000023.1:0-12890 GCA_009844405.1 Acidimicrobiaceae bacterium | reverse complement strand
GCCCGCGAATTGGCAGCCCAGGAGGCCGTTTCGGGCGCCCACAGCTGCCAATTCCTCGCGACGCGGGCGCCTGCCCGCGAATTGGCAGCCCAGGAGGCCGTTTCGGGCGCCCACAGCTGCCAATTCCTGTCCGGGACCAACTGCCGTGACTGACCTGCTGGTTCGCAATGCTCGGCTGGTGGCCGTCATGGACGCTGAGCGCAGCGAGATCGCCGGAGGCTGGGTGGCCGTCACCGACGGGCTGGTCTCGGGGGTGGGCCCTGCCGGCTCCGAGCCCGCCGGCGCGGCCCGTGCCGTCGACGCCGCCGACTGCCTGGTGACGCCGGGTCTGGTCAACACCCACCACCACCTCTACCAGAACCTGACCCGAGCCTTCCGCCCCGCCCTGGACGGCAGCCTGTTCGACTGGCTGCGCACGCTCTACCCGCTGTGGGCCCGGCTGGACGAGGAGGCGGCCCACGTGTCGGCCTGGGTGGGCTTGGCCGAGTTGGCCCTGAGCGGGTGCACCACCAGCACCGACCACCTCTATGTCCACCCGGCCGGCGGCGGCGACCTGATCTCGGCCGAGATCGCGGCCGCGGCCGACCTGGGCGTGCGCTTCCACCCCACCCGGGGCTCGATGTCACTCAGCGAGAAGGACGGCGGGCTGCCCCCCGACTCGGTGGTTCAGACCGACGATGTGATCCTGGCCGAGTCCGAGCGCCTGGTGGCCGCCCACCACGACCCGTCGCCAGATGCCATGGTGCGGATCGCGCTGGCCCCATGCTCGCCGTTCTCGGTGTCGACCGAGCTGATGACGGCAACCGCCGAGCTGGCCGAGCGCCTCGACGTGCGGCTTCACACCCATCTGGCCGAGGACGTCGGCGAGGACGGCTTCTGCCTGGAGACGTTCGGGATGCGCCCGGTGGACTACTTCGAGCACTGCGGGTGGGGCACCGACCGGTCCTGGATCGCCCACTGCGTGCAGCCCAACGCCGCGGAGATATCCCGGCTGGGCCGCTGGGGCACCGGTGTGGCCCACTGCCCGAGCTCCAACATGATCCTCGGCGCGGGGATGGCGCCCGTGCGAGAGTTGCGGGCCGCGGGGGTGCCGGTGGGCCTCGGGGTGGACGGCTCGGCGTCGGCCGACTCGGGATCGATGTGGACCGAGGCCCGCAACGCCATGCTCCTGGCCCGCCTGCGAGACGGCCAGGCCGGCCGGACCGGAATGTTCACCGCCCGCGAGTCCCTGGAGATGGCCACCCGCGACGGCGCGGGGTGCCTGGGACGATCCGGCGAGATCGGCGAGCTGACAGTGGGCGCCTGCGGCGACATCGCGGTGTGGCGCCTTGACGGCATCGCCTTCGCGGGGGCCTGGTCCGACCCGATCGAGGCCTGGCTCCGCTGCGGCCCGGTAGCCGCGCACCACACCATCGTCGCCGGACGGCTCGTGGTGGAGGACGGCGAACTTCGAGCCTCAGGCACCGAGCAGGTGCTCCAAGACCACCGCCGAATCGCGCTCACCATGCAGTCTATTGCATGAGATATATTCAACGATAGTGGAACGGCGATAGATGCTTGTAGGGTGCGGATGGGGCGGTGTCGGCACCATCTCTGGTATGCGTCTGCCAGTGCCGACACCGCCCCACTGCCGGGTATATCATACCTGCCCATCTGCTGATTGCAAGGCTCCTGTATGAGAACACCCAGTCTCATTATAGACAGAGTCATCTTCGGATCACAGCGATCCAATCATCCCCGCGCGAGCCGGCGGGAGCTAGTAGGAACTAGCGAACCCGCCAGGAACCACAGGAGGGCAGCGGCTGATGGGTGACATTCCGGCACGGGAGGAGATGGACTGGGCGCTCTACGGGCGCGGCGTCCGCGAGTTGGCGCACATGGTCGCCGATGACGGGTACCGGCCCGACATGATCCTGGCCATTGCCCGGGGCGGGCTGTTCTGCGCCGGGTCGCTGGGATACGCGCTGTCGGTCAAGAACGTCTACGTGATGAACTGCGAGTACTACACCGGGGTGGGCGAGCGCCTGGAGGTCCCGGTGGTGCTGCCCCCCCAGCTCGACCTGGTCGACCACCGCCAGTCCAGGATCCTGATCGCCGACGACGTGGCCGACACCGGCCACACCCTCAAGCTGGTCCGCGACTACTGCCTCGACGAGGTGGCCGAGGTCCGCTCGGCAGTGCTCTACGAGAAGTCGCATTCGCTGGTGAAGTGCGACTACGTGTGGCGGCGCACCGACCTGTGGATCAACTTCCCGTGGTCCACCCTGCCGCCGGTGGTCGACCTGGCCGAGGCGGGCTTCCAGGTGCTCGACGCCTGAGATGCAACCCGGCGTCCGCCGCGCCCGACCGAGCCCGGGGCCCGAGCCGAGGGTGATGGCCGACCGAACAGCTAGGCGACCTTCCAGGTGGGGCGGGAGTGCAGCAGCTTGCGGAGGTCGCCCGGTCCGGCCTTCGACTGGGAGGCGGCAATCTGGGAGGTGACGGCCGAGCCGTACTCCGAGCGCTCGACGGCCCGGAAGACCCCGATCGGTGTGGGCACGTCGTTGGTGTTGGCCAGGCGGCTCAGAGCGAACGCCACCGACGGATCGGGATCGGTCTCGTCGTGCACCACCAGGGCGTCCGCGCCCACGTCGGCCACGCTCACCACCCGGGGCCGACCGCCGTCCATCACCACGCCGAACTCGCCGTCGGCCCCGAAGCGCACCGGCTTCCCGTGGCACAGATCGATCAGCATCGAGTCGCGGGCGTCGCGCTTGGTGAGGGCCGCGAAGGCGCCGTCGTTGAACACGTTGCAGTTCTGGAAGACCTCGACGAACGCCGCTCCCGGATGGTCGTGGGCCCGCCGGAACATCTCCTGCATGTGGCCGCGGTCCATGTCATGGGTGCGGGCCACGAACGACGCCTCGGCCCCCAGCGCGAGAGAGACCGCGTTGAAGGGCTGCTCGACGGAGCCGTGGGGGGTGGACTTGGTGACCTTGCCCCGCTCGCTGGTGGGCGAGTACTGCCCCTTGGTCAACCCGTAGATCTGGTTGTTGAACAGCAGGATGTTCAGGTTCACGTTGCGGCGCAGAGCGTGGATCAGATGGTTGCCCCCGATCGACATCATGTCGCCGTCGCCGCCCACCACCCAGACGTGCAGGTCGCCCCGGGCCATGGCCAGCCCGGTGGCCACGGCGGGCGAGCGCCCGTGGATGGCGTGCAGGCCGTAGGTGTTCATGTAGTACGGGAACCGGGCCGCGCAGCCGATCCCCGACACGAAGACCGTGTCCTCGCGCCGCACCTCCAGCTCGGGCATCAGCAGCTGCACCGCGGTGAGGATCGAGTAGTCGCCGCATCCGGGGCACCAGCGGACCTCTTGGTCGGTTGCCCAGTCCTTGCGGGTGGTGACGGGCACGTCGGTCATCGCGCTGCTCCCGTGGTCCCGATCTCCTCCCAGCACGCCTCGACGAGCTCGGCCGCGGTGAAGGGCTGGCCGGAGACCTTGGTCACCGACCGGGCGTCGACGAGGAACTCGGCCCGCAGCATCCGGCAGAGCTGCCCGGTGTTCATCTCGGGCACCACGACCCGCTCGAACGACCGCAGCAGGTCCCCGAGATTGGCGGGCAGCGGGTTCAGATGGCGCAGATGGATGTGGGCCAGGCGGTGGCCGGCCGACTCGATCCGTCGGCGGGCCGAGGTGATGGCGCCCCAAGTCGAGCCCCAGCTGACCACCGCGACGGACGCGTCCGGGTCGCCGACGACCTCGGCGGGCGGGATGTGGTGGGCGATCAGGGCGATGCGCTCGGCCCGCAGCCGCACCATGGCCTGGTGGTTGTCGGGCTCGTAGCTGATGTTGCCGCTGCCGTCCTGCTTCTCGATCCCGCCGATGCGGTGCATGAGCCCGGGTGTTCCAGGGACGGCCCAGGGGCGCACCAGCCGCTCGTCACGGCGGAAGGGCCAGAAGACGGACTCGCCCTTGTCGTTCACGTGGTTGGGTTTGGAGGCGAAGTTGACCGCGATGGAGTCGAGCTTCTCTACGTCGGGGATGCGCCAGGGCTCGCTGCTGTTGGCCAGATAGCCGTCCGACAGCAGGATCACCGGCGTGCGGTGCTCCACGGCCAGGCGCACCGCTTCGATGGCCGTGAAGAAGCAGTCCGACGGGCTCTGGGCCGCCACTATGGGCAGCGGCGCCTCGCCGTGGCGGCCGTACATGGCCATGAGCAGATCGGCCGCCTCGGTCTTGGTCGGCAGACCCGTCGACGGGCCGCCCCTCTGGATGTCTATGACCACCAGCGGCACCTCGAGGCTCACCGCCAGACCGACGGTCTCGGCCTTGAGGGCCATGCCGGGACCCGAGGTGGTGGTGACGCCGATGTGGCCGCCGTAGGCCGCGCCGAGCGCCGCGCCCACCGCGCCGATCTCGTCCTCGGCCTGGAGGGTGCGGACCCCGAAGTTCTTGTGCCGGGCCAGCTCATGCAGGACGTCGCTGGCCGGGGTGATCGGGTAGGACCCCAGGAACAGCGGTATCCCGGCCTGCTGGGAGGCGGCTATGAGCCCCCAGGACAGGGCGGTGTTGCCGTTGATGTTGGTGTAGGTGCCCGGCTCGAGCGCGGCCGGCTGGACCATCAGCCGGCTGGCGCCCAACTCGGCCGTCTCGCCGAAGGCGTGACCCGCGGCGAAGGCGGCCTTGTTGGCCGCGATCACCGTGTCGCGCCCCGCGAACTTGCCGTCGATCCAGTCGACGGTGGGCTTGACCGGGCGCGAGTACAGCCACGACACCAGCCCGAGGGCGAAGAAGTTCTTGGACCGCTCGGCCTCGCGGGGCTTGACCCCCAGGTCCTGGCAGGCCCGCTTGGTGAGGTCGGTCATGGGCGCGGTGACCACCGTGTAGCCGTCGAGGCTGCCGTCCTCGAGCGGGTCGGACTCGTATCCGGCCTTGGCCAGGTTGCGCTCGTTGAAGGCGTCGGCGTTGACGATCACGGTCCCGCCCGGCTTCAGCAGATGCAGGTCGGACCGCAGCGCGGCCGGGTTCATGGCCACCAGCACCGTCGGGGCGTCGCCGGGCGTGGTGATGTCGTGGTCGGAGATGTGGACCTGGAACGACGAGACGCCCGCCAGCGTGCCGGCCGGGGCCCTGATCTCGGCGGGAAACTCGGGCAGGGTGGCCAAGTCGTTGCCGAACAGGGCGCTGGCCGAGGTGAACCGGTCGCCGGTGAGCTGCATGCCGTCGCCGGAGTCGCCCGCGAAACGAAGGACGATGCCATCGGTCGTACGGACCTCCTGGGTCCGTGCCGAAGTCTCGGTCACTGATGCTCCTTTGCACCGGCTATGCGGGAGCAGACGGCGCGACTCGCGGTTGAGACCCACCATCTCCGGCCGGCAGCCGTCACGATAGCCGGTATACCGTCGCGGGCCACGGCCTTATTCCCGCCCTTGTTCGCTGCGCTCACGGGCCGCTCGGGCCACGGCTTTCGGCTGGTTCATTGCAGGTTCTGCGCTACCGGATTCAGGCGACGGTGACGGAGGGGTCCAGGTACACGTCCTGGATGGCGTTGAGCAGCTCCACGCCGGAGGCCATGGGCCGCTGGAAGGCCTTGCGACCCGAGATCAGCCCGGTGCCGCCGGCCCGCTTGTTGATGACCGCGGTGGCGACCGCCTCGGCCAGGTCGCCGGCGCCCGACGAGGCCCCGCCGCTGTTGATCAGCCCGACCCGGCCCATGTAGCAGTTGGCCACCTGGTAGCGGCACAGGTCGATGGGATGGTCGCTGCTGAGATGGTCGTAGACGAGGTCGTGGGTCTTGCCGAAGCCCACGGCGCGGTAGCCGCCGTTGTTGGTGGGCAGCTTCTGCTTGATGATGTCGGCCTCGATGGTGACGCCCATGTGGTTGGCCTGGCCGGTCAGGTCGGCGGCCGCGTGGTAGTCGGTGCCGTCCACCTTGAAGGCCGGGTTGCGCAGGTAGCACCACAGCACGGTGAACATGCCCAGCTCGTGGGCGGCCGCTAAGGCCTCGGACACCTCCCCGATCTGGCGCCGGGCGTTGTCCGAGCCGAAGTAGACGGTGGCGCCCACACCGGCCGCGCCGAGGTCCCAAGCCTGCTCCACCGAGCCGAACATCACCTGGTCGTACGACTCGGGATGGCTGAGAAGCTCGTTGTGGTTGAGCTTGACGATGAACGGGATGCGATGGGCGTAGCGGCGCGATGCCATGCCCAGCACGCCGAACGTGGTGGCCACCGCGTTGCAGCCTCCCTCGACGGCCAGCTCCACGATGTTCATCGGGTCGAAGTAGGCCGGGTTGGGCGCGAACGAGGCTGCGCCCGAGTGCTCGATGCCCTGGTCGACGGGCAGTATCGACACGTAGCCGGTGCCGGCCAGCCGGCCGCTGCCGAACAGCGACTGGATGCTGCGCAGCACCTGGGGCGAGCGATCGCTGGCGGCGAGGACCCGGTCCACGAAGTCGGGGCCGGGAAGTGTCAGCGACTCCCGCTCGAAGGTCTTGCACTCATGATCGAGCAGCGACTCGGCGTCGTCTCCGAGCAATGTATGGATGTCCACGGAAAGCTCCTGAGGGGGTGGTCCGAGGCGACCGCCGGCCGGCAAGCCAAGCGACCCGCGCCCGCCTGCCGCCACGGTAGCGCCCCAACCCGTCAGCGAGCGCGGACCCGCGAGACAGGCCCCCCCGCCCGTCGCAGTAGGGACAACGTCTGTGGTTGTCACACCAGCGTCCTGAGTCGGGAATTCGTTGCAGACGTCCGCCGCCAGATTTTCTTGGTGTGTTTGTGTGGACTGAGTGCACAAAACCAACCCGAGATTTCAAGGCGGCCCGAACAAGCGGCCTGAACTTGCGACTCAGGCCACTAGCCGCGACCCCACGAAAGGGCGCGGACCCGTTGGGAGCCAGCGCGGCGGCCGCTCGACCAGCGCCCTAGTCGCGCCGCGACCCCACGAAAGGGCGCGGACCCGTTGGGAGCCAGCGCGGCGGCCGCTCGACCAGCGCCCTAGTCGCGCCGCGACCTCACGAAAGGGCGCGGACCCGTTGGGAGACGTCGGCGAGTTGCGGGTCGTGGGTCTCGACCCAGCGGAACAGCTCGCGGGCTCTGGGGGAACGGCCGGCCCGTTCGTACAGGTCGGCGAGGGCGTAGGCCCTCCGCAGATGGTGGTCCCGGGGCCGCGAAGGCAGCTTCCAGCCCTGCTCCAGGACGCGGATGGCCGCCGGCAGCTCTCCCCTGTCGGCCTTGGCGCCGGCCAGCACGAGCCGTCCCTCCGTCACCAACTCGGCCGACGGAGACGCCGCGCCCAGCTCCTTCCATAGCGCCTCCACATCGGACCAGCGGCCCAGGGCACGGTGGCAGTCGGCCAGGACCGGGTGCTGTTCGGTGGAGCCGCTCAACTCGCGGAAGTACTCGAGCTCGCCCATGGCTGCCTTGAAGCGCCCCAGCCGGTACAGCACCAAGCCGTGCAGCTCACGAATGTCGGCGACTTCCGGGGCGTCGCGCGCCAGCCGGGTGAGCGGCGGGAGGGACTCCTTGAACCGCTCGGCGCGGAACGCCTTGGCCGCCGCCTCGAAGCGCCGCACCGCGCTCCTGCCCCGTTCGGGCCCCAGCGCCCGCATCAGCTCGGAGTGAGGATCCGCCGCGGAATGCGGCACCGGCGGCAGCGGGACTCGCTGCCGCGGCTTGCTCCCGCCCGGCCCCGACCGCGAGCGACCCGACCTGTCGCTCTTGCGGACCATGGGCGGAGCCTATCCGGGCACCGAAACGGCAGAGAGCCTCATAGCCAACTGGCAGCAGAACGACCCCCATAGGGGGCAACACGCTGCCAATTCGGATGCCCCGGAATGGCAGAAGGCCCCGGCGGTGGTGGTCCGGGGCCTTCTGTTCGGCGAAATCCGGCGGCGTCCTACTCTCCCAGGGTGTCTCCACCCAAGTACCATCGGCGCTGGCGGGCTTAACTTCCGTGTTCGGAATGGGAACGGGTGTGACCCCGCCGCTATCGCCACCGAAACCTGTTGTCGTACGGCGAACCCTCAGCGGGGACCGCCTCTTGACGAACTCCATAGCGAGCACGAGCACCGAGCGCTCGATGCGAAACTGAACCAAGCCCTCGGCCGATTAGTACCGGTCAGCTGAACACGTCACCGTGCGTACACTTCCGGCCTATCAACGTGGTGTTCTGCCACGGGCCTTACCCGGTTACCCGGTGAGAGACCTCATCTTGGAACAGGCTTCCCGCTTAGATGCTTTCAGCGGTTATCCCTTCCGCAGGTCGCCAACCAGCCATGCTCCTGGCGGAACAACTGGCACACGAGAGCTGCGTCCGTCCCGGTCCTCTCGTACTAGGGACAGCTTTCCTCAAGTCTCTTCCGGCTGCAGAGGATAGGGACCGAACTGTCTCACGACGTTCTAAACCCAGCTCGCGTACCGCTTTAATGGGCGAACAGCCCAACCCTTGGGACCTGCTTCAGCCCCAGGATGCGATGAGCCGACATCGAGGTGCCAAACCTTCCCGTCGATATGGACTCTTGGGGAAGATGAGCCTGTTATCCCCGGCGTACCTTTTATCCGTTGAGCGACGGCGCTTCCACACGCAACCGCCGGATCACTATGCCCTGCTTTCGCACCTGCTCGACATGTACGTCTCGCAGTCAAGCTCCCTTGTGTCATTGCACTCGACGCCTGATGGCCGACCAGGCTGAGGGAACCTTTGGGCGCCTCCGTTACCCTTTGGGAGGCGACCGCCCCAGTCAAACTACCCATCTGGCACTGTTCCTAATCCGGATTACGGACCTAGGTTAGATTTCCAGCATAGGAAGGGTGGTATTTCAAGGTTGACTCCACAAGGGCTAGCGCCCTTGCTTCCAAGTCTCCCACCTATCCTACACAACCTATACCAAAAACCAATACCAGACTGTAGTAAAGGTGCACGGGGTCTTTCCGTCCTTCTGCAGCTAACGAGCATCTTTACTCGTACTTCAATTTCGCTGGGTCTATGGTTGAGACAGTAGGGAAGTCGTTACGCCATTCGTGCAGGTCGGAACTTACCCGACAAGGAATTTCGCTACCTTAGGACCGTTATAGTTACGGCCGCCGTTTACTGGGGCTTAGGTTCAAAGCTTCGCCCTAGGGCTAACCTTTCCCCGTAACCTTCCAGCACCGGGCAGGCGTCACAGCGTATACATCGCCTTGCGGCTTCGCACGCTGCTGTGTTTTTAGTAAACAGTCGCTTCCCCCTGGTCTGTGCCACTCCTTCGAGCTCGGGCCGCTAAGGGCCGTCACCCTATTGGAGTCGTCCTTCTCCCGAGGTTACGGACGCAATTTGCCGAGTTCCTTAACCATAGTTCACCCAATCACCTTGGTATTCTCTACCTGTCCACCTGAGTTGGTTTGGGGTACGGGCACCGAGTGAGCTCGCTAGCGGCTTTTCTTGACAGCATAGGATCAGTGACTTCACCTGTAGCGGCTCGGCTTCACGTCTCAGAGTTCATGAGGCCCGGACTTGCCTGGTCCTCCTCCTACACGCTTACCCCAGGACTACCATCGCCTGGGCTCACCTACCTTCCTGTGTCCCCGCTTTGCTTGCAGCCACGAGATGGGTCGATTCGACCTATTGCCCCTTCGTGGGGCACCAGGCATCCTCTTAGCAATCTCGCTTTTGCATGGGCGCGCACTTGGTGGTACCGGAATATCAACCGGTTGTGCATCGACTACGCCTGTCGGCCTCGCCTTAGCTCCCGACTTACCCTGGGAGGATTAGCCTTCCCCAGGAACCCTTGGACTTCCGGTGGAGGGGTTTCTCACCCCTCTTTCGCTACTCATACCTGCATTCGCACTCGACCACGGTCCACGACGGTTCACACCGGCGCTTCACACCAAGATCGACGCTCCGCTACCATGCCTGTTTACACAGACATCCGCAGTTTCGGCTCTGTACTTAAGCCCCGTTACATTGTCCGCGCAGGGCCACTCGACCAGTGAGCTGTTACGCACTCTTTCAAGGGTGGCTGCTTCTAAGCCAACCTCCTGGCTGTCTGGGCAATCCCACATCGTTTACCACTTAGTACAGAATTAGGGGCCTTAACCGGCGGTCTGGGCTGTTTCCCTTTTGTCCATCGAAGCTCATCCCCCGAGGACTCACTGCCGCACTCTGGAACCGTGGCATTCGGAGTTTGGTTGGGGTCAGTAACCTTGTGGGGCCCCTAGCCCATCCAGTGCTCTACCTCCACGGCTGAACATGCGACGCTGCACCTAAATGCATTTCGCGGAGAACCAGCTATCACCGAGTTTGATTGGCCTTTCACCCCTAACCACAGGTCATCCCCTCCGTTTTCAACCGAAGTGGGTTCGCGCCTCCACGGGGTCTTACCCCCGCTTCACACTGCCCATGGCTAGATCACTCGGCTTCGGGTCTACAGCATGCGACTGAACGCCCTGTTCAGACTCGCTTTCGCTCCGGCTTCCCCTCACGGGTTAACCTTGCCACACACCGTAACTCGCAGGCTCATTCTTCAAAAGGCACGCCATCGTGACCTCCGACGCACGAGGCGACGGAGGCGACACTCTGACTGCTTGTAAACCAACGGTTTCAGGTACTATTTCACTCCCCTCCCGGGGTGCTTTTCACCTTTCCCTCACGGTACTAGTTCACTATCGGTCACTGACTTATACTTAGCCTTACGAGGTGGTCCTCGCAGATTCACGCCGGCTTTCCCGGATCCGGCGCTACTCGGGAGACACGATCAGAGGACAGATGAGTTTCGTGTACGGGGCCATTACCCTCTATGGCTCGCCTTTCCAGAGCGATTCCACTACCCACTGTCTTTGTAACTCTGCGGGAGATCTGGCGCTCTCCCAATCAGTTCCCACAACCCCCAGGTGGCAACGCCGCCAGGCTTTCCACCACCTGAGTTTAGGCTCTTCCCGTTTCGCTCGCCGCTACTCAGGGAGTCGCTGTTGCTTTCTTTTCCTCGGGTTACTTAGATGTTTCAGTTCACCCGGTTCCCTCTAGCCGCCCTATGTGTTCAGACGGCAGTGACACTCCATTACGAGTGCCGGGTTTCCCCATTCGGTCATCCGCGGATCGGAGCTTAGTAGGCAACTCCCCGCGGCTTATCGCAGCCTCTCACGACCTTCATCGGTAGTCAGTGCCAAGGCATCCGCCGTTGGCTCTTAGTAGCTTGGGTTTCATTTTCATTGCATCTCGCGAAAGATGCTCGTGCTCGCTATGCAATTCTCAAGAGGCGTTCCATGGGCGATGAAGCTCGACGACGAGTTCAGCGCGCCCGAGGAGCAGTGCGATGACCGCTTCCTCAAAACGGAAGAGACGGACAGCGAGTGCCTTAACTGGAAGCACTCAACTGACAACTGGCCTGAATGGCCAACCGTCCGCTGAGATCGTGCTCCTTAGAAAGGAGGTGATCCAGCCGCACCTTCCGGTACGGCTACCTTGTTACGACTTCACCCCAATCGCCAACCCCACCTTCGGCAGCTCCTTCCCCGGAGGGTTAGGCCACTGACTTCGGGTGTTGCCGACTTTCGTGGTGTGACGGGCGGTGTGTACAAGGCCCGGGAACGTATTCACCCCGGCGTTGCTGATCCGGGATTACTAGCGACTCCGACTTCATGGAGTCGAGTTGCAGACTCCAATCCGAACTGAGACCGGCTTTGTGGGATTCGCTCAACCTCGCGGTGTAGCAGCCCTTTGTACCGGCCATTGTAGCATGTTTGCAGCCCTGGGCATAAGGGGCATGATGACTTGACGTCGTCCCCACCTTCCTCCGAGTTGACCCCGGCAGTCTCCTACAAGTCCCCACCTTTACGTGCTGGCAACATAGGACAAGGGTTGCGCTCGTTGCGGGACTTAACCCAACATCTCACGACACGAGCTGACGACAGCCATGCACCACCTGTGATGGGACCATAAGGAGGCCGCATCTCTGCGGCTGTCCCCAACATGTCAAACCCAGGTAAGGTTCTTCGCGTTGCCTCGAATTAAGCAACATGCTCCGCCGCTTGTGCGGGCCCCCGTCAATTCCTTTGAGTTTTAGCCTTGCGGCCGTACTCCCCAGGCGGGGCACTTAATGCGTTAGCTACGGCACGGAGCCCGTTAAGGAGGCCCCACACCTAGTGCCCAACGTTTACGGCGTGGACTACCAGGGTATCTAATCCTGTTCGCTACCCACGCTTTCGCTCCTCAGCGTCAGTACCGGCCCAGAGCACCGCCTTCGCCGCTGGTGTTCCTCCTGATATCTGCGCATTCCACCGCTACACCAGGAATTCCATGCTCCTCTACCGGACTCTAGTCAGCGCAGTATCGGATGGCGTCTCCGGGTTGAGCCCTGAGTTTTCACATCCGACTTACGCAACCGCCTACGAGCTCTTTACGCCCAATAAATCCGGACAACGCTTGCCCCCTACGTGTTACCGCGGCTGCTGGCACGTAGTTGGCCGGGGCTTCTTCTGCAGGTACCGTCATTTTCGTCCCTGCTGAAAGGGGTTTACAACCCGAAGGCCGTCATCCCCCACGCGGCGTTGCTGCGTCAGGCTTTCGCCCATTGCGCAATATTCCCCACTGCTGCCTCCCGTAGGAGTCTGGGCCGTGTCTCAGTCCCAGTGTGGCTGATCGTCCTCTCAGACCAGCTACCCGTCGATGCCCTGGTAGGCCGTTACCCCACCAACAAGCTGATAGGCCGCGAGGCCCTCCCGGAGCACCGGAGCGTTTCCTCGGTTGGCCATGCGGCCATCCGGGGGCATCCGGTATTAGCCAGAGTTTCCCCTGGTTATCCCGGTCTCCGGGGCAGGTTCCTCACGTGTTACTCACCCGTTCGCCACTCGACAACGCACCCGTTGGGCCCGCTGCCTCGTTCGACTTGCATGTGTTAAGCACGCCGCCAGCGTTCGTCCTGAGCCAGGAT
>VYBO01000084.1 GCA_009844405.1 Acidimicrobiaceae bacterium | reverse complement strand
CCGAGATGGCGTCCTCGATGCGGTGCTTGGTCTCCTTGAGCTCCACCTCGGTGGCTGCGCCGACCTGGACGACGGCCACGCCGCCGGCCAGCTTGGCCAGCCGCTCCTGGAGCTTCTCGCGGTCCCAGTCCGAGTCGGTGTTCTCGATCTCGGCCTTGATCTGGTTGACCCGGCCCTCCACGTCGGCGCTGTCGCCGGCGCCCTCCACGACGGTGGTGTCGTCCTTGGTGATGACCACCTTGCGGGCCGAGCCCAGCAGCGACAGGTCCACCGAGTCGAGCTTCAGGCCGACCTCCTCGGCCACGACCTGGCCGCCGGTGAGAATGGCCATGTCCTGCAGCATCGCCTTGCGGCGCTCGCCGAAGCCCGGGGCCTTCACCGCGGCGGAGTTGAACGTGCCGCGGATCTTGTTGACCACCAGCGTGGCCAGAGCCTCGCCCTCGACGTCCTCGGCGATGATCAGCAGCGGCTTGCCCGTCTGCATGACCTTCTCGAGCACGGGCAGCAGGTCCGACACCGCGCTGATCTTGCCCTGGTTGAGCAGCACGTAGGGCTCCTCGAGCACCGCTTCCTGGCGCTCGGGGTCGGTCACGAAGTACGGCGACAGGTAGCCCTTGTCGAACTGCATGCCCTCGACGAAGTCGAGGTCCATGCCGAACGTGTTGCTCTCCTCGACGGTGATCACACCGTCCTTGCCGACCTTGTCGAACGCCTCGGCCAGCGTCTCGCCCACCTCGGCGTCGGCCGCGGAGATCGACGCCACCGACTGCACCTTCTCCTTGTCGGTCGACACCGGCACGGCCTGATCGGCCAGCGAGTCCACGGCCGCGGCCACGGCCGCCTCCATGCCCCGCTTGAGACCCATCGGGTTGGCGCCGGCGGCGACGTTGCGCAGCCCCTCGCGCACCAGGGCCTGGGCCAGCACGGTGGCGGTGGTGGTGCCGTCGCCGGCTATGTCGTTGGTCTTGGTGGCGACTTCCTTCACGAGCTGGGCGCCCATGTTCTCGAACTTGTCGTCGAGCTCCACCTCTCGGGCGATGGACACCCCGTCGTTGGTGATGGTCGGCGCGCCGAACTTCTTGTCGAGCACCACGTTGCGGCCCTTGGGGCCGAGCGTGACCTTCACCGCGTCGGCGAGCCTGTTCACGCCGGTCTCGAGGCCTCGGCGGGCCTCTTCGTCGAACTTGAGGATCTTGGGCATCGGCTACCTCAGACGACCTTGGCCAGCACGTCGCGGGCGTTGAGGATGAGCAGGTCCTCGCCGTCGACGGTGATCTCGGTACCGCCGTACTTGGAGTAGACGACGGTGTCGCCCACGCCGACGTCCATGGGGATGATCTCACCGCTGTCGTCGGACCGGCGACCGGGGCCGACCGCCAGGACCTCGCCCTGCTGGGGCTTCTCTTTGGCGGTGTCGGGGATGACGAGACCACTGGCGGTGGTCTCCTCGGCGTCGCCGGGCCGCACAACGATGCGGTCGTCGAGTGGCTGCAGGTTCATGTGTCCTCCCGGACTCGGAGTTTCTGGTTTCTTGGACTCAACACGGGCGTTGGCACTCTCCCGTGGCGAGTGCCAACGATACGGCGCGTCGGCGGGCGCCACAACGCGCGGGGGTCGGGGTTTCAGTCCTCCGGCAGGCCCAGCGAGGGGTCCGCCCCGACGGTGAGCGGAGAGGGTCCGTCGGCCTGCAATCGCCACCAGCCCGCCGCCGCCACCATGGCGGCGTTGTCGGTGCACATGGCCCGGCTCGGCAGGTACGCGGCCAGCCCGTCGGCCGTGCATGCGTCGAGCGTCAGCTCGCGCAGCCGGCTGTTGGCCGCCACGCCTCCGGCCAGGCACAGGCCCCGGGCATTGTGGGCGGCCGCGGCCCGGCGGGCCTTGGCCAGCAGCACGTCCGCCACCGCCTCCTGGAACGACGCGGCCACATCTTCGATCGGGGCGTCGGGATGACGCCTCAGGTGGTTGATGACCGCGGTCTTCAGCCCGCTGAAGGAGAAGTGCCAGCCGTCGTGCAGCATCGCCCGCGGAAAGGCGATGGCGTCGCGGTCCCCCTTCCCGCTGAGCCGGTCGATCACCGGGCCGCCCGGGTAGCCGAGGCCCATGTAGCGGGCCACCTTGTCGAAGGCCTCTCCGGCGGCGTCGTCGAGAGTGGCTCCGAGCACGCGGTAGCGCAGACGGCCCTCCATCAGCACCAGCATGGTGTGGCCGCCGGACACGAGCATCACGACTACGGGCAGCTCCAGGCTCGGCTCGTCCAGGAAGGCGGCGTGGAGGTGGGCCTCCAGATGATTGACGGCCACGAAGGGCACGTCCCACGCCAGCGCCAGCGCCTTGGCCGCCGACACGCCGACGAGCAGCGCCCCCACCAGTCCCGGACCGGCCGTGGCCGCCACGGCCGCGATGTCGGAGTCCTCCAGAGCCGACTCCACCAGCGCCTGCGACATCACCGGCACCAGCCTCTCCACATGGGCCCGACCGGCGACCTCGGGGACGACCCCGCCGTAGCGGGCATGCAGGTCCACCTGGCTTGACACCACCGACGACAGCACCTGCTGCCCGCCGGCCACGACCGCCGCGGCCGTCTCGTCGCATGAGGTCTCGATGCCCAGAATCGCATCGCCTAGATGCCTCGCTCCGTTGCCCGCTCCGTTCTGCATCGTCGGTTCCTATCGGGTCGGCCTCGGGACCTGCGCGTCGGGGCGGCGCAGGTAGAGGGGCTGGATCTCGTCGGGTCGCACGAACTCCTCCCGCATGGCCAGAGCGTGGGCCAGCAGCACCAGGGACTCGGCCGAGGGGTGGGCGAAGCCCGCGTCGGCCAACTCGACGCCGCGCAACGGATCGAGCATGGAGGCGTAGAGCACCGCCCCGTCCCCCACTGCGAGCGTCTCGTCGCCACTGGCCAGGATATGAGACACGACGTGGTCGGGGGCAGCGACCTCCGGATCGGTCAGGCGCTGCACCCCGCCGGGAAGGCAGCTGTACCGGGCGTGGAACACCTCACCGCGGCGGGCGTCGATCATCACCGTGATGGTTCGGGCGGTGTGGCGCAGCGGGTAGGCGACCAGGTCGAGGCTGCCGACCGCCACCATGGGCACCCGCAGGGCGTGGGCCATGGTGATGGCCGTGGTGACGCCCACTCTGAGACCCGTGTAAAGGCCCGGGCCGACGTCGACCGCGACCGCGCCAAGGTCTCGCAGCGAGACGCCGGCGTGGGCGCAGGCCGCCTGGATCTGGGGAGCGAGCAGCTCGGCATGGCGGCGCTCGCGGGTGGCCTGAACCGAGGCGCGCACGCCCTCGTGGCCTCCGATGGCGCAGCCGACACGGCCGGTGGCCGACTCGATCCCGAGTATCAGCACGGCGAGGCCCAGGGCTGGAGAGCGGCACTCAAACGATCGGCGCGGCGCTGCCACGATTCGCCGTGGCTGTGCATCTCGAAGCTGCGGTCGTTGTCGCCCGCGCCGAAGCGGATCGTGACCGACAGGTGCTCGGCGCCGAGCGCCGACGAGATGGTGTCGCCCCATTCCACGAGGGTCACTCCGTCGTCGAGGAGCTCGGGGAGGGCGAGGTCGTCGACCTCCTCAGGGCAGTCGAAGCGATACACGTCCAGATGGTTGACCACCAGGCGGCCCTCGTACCGGTTGGCCAAGGTGAAGGTGGGACTGGTGACGGGGGCGGTCACGCCGAGGGTGGCCGCGAAGCCCTGCACGAAGGCCGTCTTGCCTGCGCCCAGGTCCCCGACGAGCACCACCACGTCTCCGGTGTCCGCCACCGCCGCGACGGCCCCGCCGAGGGCTCTCGTCTCGTCGACGGTGGCAGTGCTACACGCGATCATCCAGGCCTAGCGGGACTCGGGGGCGGGTGTCTTCACCCCTAGATCGTACCGACGGCGCTACCTACAGCCTTAGCCACGGCGGCCACTGCCAGGAGCCGCACGTCGTCGGCATCGGCGACTACTCCGCCCGTGGCCGCGACCACCACGGCATCGCCGTCGGAGCGGGAGTGGGCGGGCACCAACGCGCGCGCCAGGCCGTCGTGGCCGCCTTGGGCCACCCAGAAACAGTCGAGCTTGGTCAGCGAGGCGTTGGTGACGACAGCGCACAGCGTGGTGTTGGCAAGAGGGTCGGCCCGGCCCTCCCACCGCTCGAACGTTCCGGCCGCGACTTCTTCGAGTATCTGCTGCGATCCCGGCGGCGGGCTGCCCGCCGCGTTGAGCGCCACCACCCCACTGACGACCAACTCGTCCCGGAGCACGGAGGCGATGCCCAACCCACCCGGTTCGGCATTCTCGGCACCCAGCCATTTCGACACCGTGGCACCGGTGCCGGCTCCAACCGCGCCGAGCTCCGACCGGGCGGACCGGTTCGTTGCTGCATTCCTGCCCGCGGCGGAATCGGGGCGGACGGCCGAGTCCCCCACACCGAGGTCGTACAGGGCCATAGCCACCACGATGGGCACCGGTCCATGTGGTGTGTCGAACCCCCGGCCCTCGGCCTCCAAGACCTCCATCACCCCATCGGCGGCGGCCAAACCGAAGGCGGAGCCCCCCGTTAGCACCACCGCATCCACGCAGTCGACCAGCCGCTCCGGCGCCAGCAGCGCGAAATCGCGGGTAGCCGGGGCGCCGCCACGCACCTCTCCGGAGGCAGTGGTGCCCGGCGGCAGGACGATCACGGTACATCCGGTGCGGGCCACCGGATCGGTCCAATGACCGATCTCCACCCCGGGGATCAGCAGGTCGACCGACACGCCCGAACCTACACGACTACCGAGGGCACAAGGGCAGCTAGCCCGGGACTCGGGGCACCCGGGAGGAGATCGAGGTCAGGACCTCGTAGGCGATGGTGCCGAGCCGCTGGGCCACCTCGGTGGCGGTGATCTCGTCTGCGCCCTGGCGGCCGATGAGCACAGCCTCGTCGCCCAGAGTTGCCTCGTCGGCAATGGCCGGGGGGAGAGCGACCATCAGCTGGTCCATCGTCACCGCGCCCACGATCGGGCACCTGCGGCCCCGCACCAGCACCTCCACGCCGGCCGCTCCGCTGTCGCGGCGGATGCCGTCGGCGTAGCCGATGGCGACGGTGGCCACCCGGGTGGGCTCGTCGGCCCACCAGTGCCGGCCGTAGGACACGCTCTCGCCGGGAGCGACAATTCGAACCGCGGTGACCCGCGACACCAACTCGAGCGCCGGTTCCAGATCGATGGCACCCTCGAGCTCCGTTGAGGGGGGGACGCCGTAGACGGCGATGCCGGCCCGGACGAGATCGCGCCGGGTGTTCGGGTGGGCCAACAGCCCGGCCGAGTTGGCGGCATGCACGACACCGGTGGACAGGCCGCTTCGACGCAGCCGGGCCAGCGCGTCGTCGAAACGGGCCAGCTGCTCGGCTGTGAAGGGATCGTTCGGGGCGTCAGCCACCGCGAGGTGAGTCCACACCCCCTCGAGGCGCAACCGGTCTCCGGCCGTTCGCAGGGCATCGGCGACCGAGTCGAGCTCGGCGGGCAGGGCGCCCATCCGGTGCATGCCGGTGTCCACCTTGAGATGGACGGCGCGGGTGGGTCCCGGCGCGGCTGACAGCGCCTCAATCCCAGCGGCCGACGCCACTGTGAACCGAACCCGGCTCGAGCATCGCCCCGAGGCGCTGGCCGCGAGTCCGGGCGCGGACTCGGCCAGCATAAGTACGGGCGCATCGCTACCGACGCTGTCAGCCGTCTCGGCCACCTCCAATGCCTCGCGAATCGTGGCCACAGCCAACCAGGACGCACCCCCCGCCAGAGCGGCGCGGGCCGCCGTGGCGGCACCGTGGCCGTAGCCGTCGGCCTTGACCACCGCACACAGGGCCGCGTCACCCGCCCGCTCAGCAAGGCGCCGAACATTGGCCTCGATGGCAGCGCTCCGAACCCTGGCCAGACGCGCCGACAGGCGGGCGATGCTCACGCCGCGACCACGCTCACCGCAGGCCGACTGCTGGCGATCTGGCCACCGAACTGGCGGCCCACAGCGCCCAAACCGGCCTCCACCGCTGCCAGTTCGCGGATCGCGCCCGTCCGGTTCATGGCGTGACCGTTCTGAGGGCGCTGAGGAGGTCGCTGGCCAGGAGTCGGGCGGCCTCCCCGGCGGCCTCCCCGGCGGCCCTTCCGTGGAGGTTCGCGGCCTCGGCCACTCGGTGAAGCAGGCGCTGCGGCCCGAAGGAGGCCAGACGGCCCGCAATCATGCCCGTGAGGACATCGCCGGTACCGGCCGAGGCCAGCCGGGCATCCCCGCTGGACACGATCCTGGCCCGTCCGCGCGGGTCGGCCACCACGGTGGGGCCGCCCTTGAGCAGCACGACGGCTTGGGTCTGTGCCGCGGCGGCTCTGGCGGCGGCGATCCGGTCCGGCCCCGGCCTGCTGCCCGTCACCGCCTCCAACTCGGCGTCGTGCGGGGTGAGCACGACGGGAACTGAGCGGCTCCGGCACCGGTCCATGGCAGCCGCAACCGCGGGTTCGTGCAGCAGGCGCAGCCCGTCGGCGTCGATCACGGTGGGCAAGTCGAGCGCCAAGGCGTCGGCGAGACGCTTCGCAGCCTGTTCGCCGGTGCCCATGCCCGGCCCGGCTGCACACACCGCGAAGCGGTCCGCATCCACGGCCAGGGGCGGCTCGGATCGCACCGCTTCGATGAAGGAGACCGTGCCTGCCTCGGCGGAAGTGCTGAGGTGGATCATCCGGGCCCCGCTGCGCACGGCGGCCTCGCACGCCAGCGCGGCGGCGCCGCCCATTCCCGGCGAGCCGGCCACCACCAGAGCGGCGGAGTGCCACTTGTGGGTGGCGCCGGTGCCCGCGGGCAGCGGCTCGATGTCGGCTTCGGTGAGCAGCCCGCACGCGTCGCCATCGTCATCGCCGACGGCGAGGCCGATATCGGCCACGGTCGTCTCCCCGCAGACGGCCGGGCCCTCGCCGAACAGCAGGCCCGGCTTGAGCGCCGCGAAGGTGACCGTGCGCCGTGCCGGCCACACGGGCCCACCCAAGACCTCGCCGGTGAGCCCATCGAGCCCGCTGGGAATGTCGACGGCCAGCACCGGCGCATCGGGCCGGCCCCTCCGCGGCGGGGTGTAGGGCCTTGACAGGCCCGTGCCGAAGGCGGCGTCGATGTAGAGGTCCGCGGCCGGCAGTGTCTCGAGAGCATCGATGGCGGAGAAGACACGAACCCGCGCCCCGCGCCGGCGCAACCGGCGGGCGGCAGCCCTCCCGTCGGCGCCGTTGTTGCCGGGACCGGCCACCACCACGACCCGCCGTCCGAGCCGCCCGCCCATCTCCTCGGCCGCGGCCCGGGCCACAGCCGCCCCGGCCCGCTCGATCAGCACGTCGGTCGGTTCGGGCGCGGCGGCGTCGACCTCGGCCATCCGAGCCGGCGTGACGACCGGGATCATGTGCCTAGCGCGACGACGGTGGCCTGGGCTAGATGATCGGTGTGGGACAACGACACGAGCCAGCGGCCGACGCCGTGGCCGGCCGCGGTGGATTGGGCGTCGCCGTGGAGCACGAGTTCGGGCCGGCCGTCGTCGGCCCGGATGATCTCGATATCGGCCATGCGCATCCCGCCGAGGCCGTAGCCGAGAGCCTTGAGGGTTGCCTCCTTGGCCGCGAAGCGCGCCGCCAGCCGGGCGGCGGGATCGATGGCCCGCTCCGCGTAGGTCCGCTCGCCCGCGGTGAACAGCCGGACGGCGACAGAGGGGCGCCGACGGAGCACGGTGCGGAACCGGTCGACGTCCACCAGGTCTGTTCCGATCCCCACAACCGCGGCATTGGAGAGGCCGCTGACGCCCTCGGTCATCCCATAACGATACCTACGCGCCCGGCCTGGTCTCGACGCCGCGGGAACTGGCGGCACGACGCACGCATACCGTGCAAGACGCTGCCAATTCGCCCGGTTACATGCGCCAGTGGTCGGCTAGGTCTCCAATGGGGGCCGTGAGCAGGTCGACGACCGCTATCTCGGCCAGACGGTCCTCGTCGAAGGCGGGCTCGGTCTCGGTGACCGCGTCGCGCAGTTCCGAGTAGCGATTGCGGTACCCCTGCAGGACGCTTCGGGCCACCGTGGCCGGAAGGGAATCCTCGAAGCGGACATGCAGCAGGGTGATGCCCACCGTGGTGCCCGCAGCCACCTCCGGGACGAATACGACCGTGCGCCCGTCGTGGCGGCCCCGGGCGGCCAGCACCCGGCGCTCTCCCGCCACCCGGCGCTTGCTGCCGGTCAGTGAAGGTACGGATGCCGTACGCGAGGTGATCTGAGTCGCGATGCCGCCCTGGTCGACGACAGCGATCTGATCCAGCCCGTCCAGCCGGTAGCGGGTGTGCCCCAGCACCTCGGCCACCGCCGCGCTGAGATCGGCCAGAGCCCGGATGGTGGAGTAGGAGAGGTTGTCCCTGGGTGCGCCCCTGGCCAGCACCGCCCGGATGAGCGGAGCCTCCAGCAGGGTCTGGTCCGAGCGGGAGATGCCGACGGTGACGGTCTTGGCCTGGTGGCGGATGGCGTCGACCGGTCGGGTCAGCTCATCGATCCCGACGCTGAGCGCGGCCTCGAGGTCATCGACCACCGCGGCTGGTGTGCCGACCCGGCCCAGCTCCAGTTCGTATCCGTCGAGCGGCGCCAGCCCGACGGCGTAGCGCAGCAGCGTGACGATGCGCACCGCGGTGGAGGCCTCCAGGTGCCCGTTGTAGTCGCCGCGCTGCAGGCCGGCCGAGAACGCTGCGCTGCTCTGTCGCAACGTGGGAAGGGCCAAGCTCAGAACGGCCTCGGCGGTGCCGTCCGGGCGGGCCGCGGCTGCCTCGATGGCCGCTCGGGCCTCGCGCAGGGGCTGGGCTCCGGCGTCGATGGCCAGCGCAGCCTCGTAGCCGAAGAGGTGGCCCACCATGGTGGCCGGCAGGAAGGCCAATCGGGGATCCACCTTGGGCACCGGGAGCACGGCCGAGGCGCCCTCGAAGCGAGTGTCGCCGTCGTCGGCCACCACGACCGGGGCGGCCCGATGGGCACCGAAGATGGCCACCTCCTTGGCCACATCGTCGGCCACCGAGCCCGACAGCCCCGCGGCGCACACCAGCACCAGGGGCTCGGCCGACAGGTCGATGTGCTTCTTGTCCTCGGTCGCGTCGGCCGAGATCGACATGTAGCACAGCTCCGAGAGCTTGATGCGCACCTCGCGGGCGGCAACCTGGTTCGGGCCGTTGCCCACGACCGCCCAATGGCGCCGGCCCGGAGCGAGACGGCGGGCCGCCTCGCCTATGGCGGCCCGCCGCTCCAGGACCTCCTCCAGAACCGGGGGCATGGACCGGAGCGTCTCGAGGAGACTGCGCCGGGCGGCGGCGCCCCGCTCACCGGCAACCTCGCCCGCCGCGGCCACGGCCAGGAGGCAGCCCGCGGCGACCTGGGAGTAGAACGCCTTGGTGGAGGCCACGCTCATCTCCACGTCGCGGCCGTCGGAGGTGTAAAGAACGCCGTCGGCCCGGTCGGTCAGGTCGCTGTTGCGGCGGTTGACGACGGCCACCACCGATCCGCCTCTGGCCCTCACCAGGTCGACGGTGCGGTTGGTGTCAGTGGTGGTGCCCGACTGCGAGATCGCGACCACCAGCGTGTCTGACATGTCGGCCTGCAGGTGGAAGGCCGACAGCTCTGTGGCGGGCAACGCGGTCACGTCGAGGGCCGCGGCGCGGCCGAGGTCGGCCAGCAGGGTCCGGAGGCATCGGGCGAAGCTCTCCCCCGCCACCGCCGCGGTCCCCTGGCCGATGGCCAGGACCTTGGACACCGATCCGTCCCGCAGCCCGGACCGGACCGACTCGGGCAGAGCCTCCGCGCCGATCGACAGGCCCGGACCGTCCGCAGTGTCGACGATCCTGCCCCGCAGCGTCTTGCGGAACGACGCCGGCGCCTCACCGATCTCCTTCAGCAGGTAGTGGCGGTGATCACCGCGGTCGATGTCCCTGGTGGTGATGGACGCAGTCGATGTCCCGCCGGGCTCCACCGGGAGCGGAGTGCCGTCGTAGGAATGCCGGGACACACCTTCGATCAGGCCGGCCCGGCTGCCGTCCAGCTCGACGATCTGGCCACGGCCGGTGCCGGGGTCGCCGCCGCCGGCGGCGGCCTCGCCGTCCATGCGGAGATACTCCGACGTCTCCTCCACCACTCCGTAGGGCTCGCTGGCCACGATGAAGGCGTCATCGCCCAGACCGACATACAGGGCCTGGCCACTGCCCCGCAGTGCGAGCTGCAGACGATCGGGCGAGCCCGCAGTGCAGACGGCCACGGCCACGGAGCCCTCGCACTCGGCCACGGTGCGCCGGAACGCCTCGCCCGGTGCCAGACCCTCGGCCAGGCGGCGGCCCATCAGAGCGGGCACGGTCTTGGAGTCGGTGGTGATAGCGGGCGGCACCCTTACGCCGGCCGCGTCGAACAGCTCGGCGTAGTTGTCCACGTCCCCGTTGATGGCCCCGATCACGTACGGCGCGTGCTCACCGGTCAGTTCGCTGTTGAGCGGATGAGCATTCGCCTCCGAGATGATGCCGATGGAGGCCCAGCGGGTGTGGGCCAGCACGAGCACGCGGGCATCGGTGGAGGCCAGCGCAACGGCCAGCAGCCGGTCGGAGGTCACTGCGGCCCGCAGCGCCGCAGTGTTGTCGCCCAGTTCGCCGATCTCGGCCGCCGTCTTGTGGACGATGCTGAGCACACCGTCGACGAGGCGCACCGAACCTGAGCCGAACGACGGATCGTGGCCGCGGCTCTCCAAGGCCGCGGTCACGACGGGATCGTCGGGGTCGAGTCCGTGGCCGCTGACCAGGAGGTGCAGCCCGGCCGAGTCGCGCCCGCGCACCTCGAGCCGGTCCAGCGCTGACAGCGCCTGGTGGATCGACAGGTACGCCTCGACCGCGGCCGGTGACGAGCTCGCGGTCAGCTGTGCCCCCGCGAGCAGCTCCGACACGGAGCGCGAGGCTCCCAGCCGATCCCGTCCGAGAGCCCACAGGCCGTCACGGACTCGCACCAGCTGCTCATTGAGGTGCTCCAGTTCGACGGGATCGAGCGATGTGTCGGCATCCAGTAGGGCTTCCAGGGCGGCCACCGAGGCGGTAGCGGAGTCGATGAGGTCCCCGAGCGTTCCGGCCACCTCCGGCGACTCGAGCAGGAGGCGCAAGCCGGGCACACCACCCAGCAGCCGGTTGGCTGCATGCAACCGCTCGGCCGCGGGTACCAACTGTTGCGCGAGGTCCCCCAGACGGCCTCCGGCCACGGCGGCTCTCTCCGACAGGGCGGTCACGGCCGCCTCGACCGTGCCGATGACGTCGGCGGCGTCCGGCACCGGCCGCGTCGACGGGCGGCGCACGATGGCGACGATCCCGCACATGTCAGATCAGCGCTCCAACGGCGAACTCCTGTCAATATTCCACCAATGCGGCGGACAACTGACAGAAGTTCGGCAGACCGTTACCGGCACGACAGCACCGCCTCGACCCTCGCCGCGAGTTGCGCTGCTTCTGTTCGGGCCGCTTCCAGGTCTGCGGCCTCGACCATCACCCGGATCAGGGGCTCGGTTCCCGAAGGCCGCACCAGCACCCGGCCGGAGTCACCCAGCCGGTTCTCGGCCGCAGCCGCTATCGGGCCGAGGGCGGCGTCGAGGTCGGCGGGCGCCGCGGCCGGCGGCATGGGCACGCCCACCAGAACTTGGGGCAACCGGGTCATGGCCCCTGCGGCCACGACGTGCAGGCTGTTGCCGGAGCGCTTCACGGCGTCAAGCAACTGGACCGCGGTCAGCAGACCGTCGCCGGTTGTGGCCAGGTCGCGGAAGATCAGATGGCCGGACTGCTCGCCGCCCAACACCAGGCCCCGTTCCTCCAGCGCTTCGAGCACCTGGCGGTCGCCCACGGGCGTCTCGACCACGTCGATGCCGCACGCGGCCATGGCCTGACGAAGTCCGAGGTTGGACATGACCGTGACCACGACGGCGTTCCCGGCGAGCCGCCCCCGCTGAGCCCTGTCGATGGCGCACACCGCGAGGATCTGGTCACCGTCGACGACTGTCCCCCTGCCATCGACGGCCAGCACCCGGTCGGCGTCCCCGTCGAAGGCCAGGCCGGCGTCGGCGCGGGACGACACCACCGCGGCCTGGAGGCTCTCGGGATGCAGCGATCCGCAGCCGTCGTTGATGTTGTAGCCGTCAGGCTCGGCGTGGATCGTCTCGACCTCCGCTCGCAGGGCGCGCAGGCAATCGGGGGCGGAGCCGCAGGCAGCCCCGTTGGCCGCGTCGACCACGATGCGCAGTCCCGCCAGGTCGCGCCCCTTCAGGCTCGCGGCCACGGCCTGGACGTGACGGCGGCGGGCCAGGTCCCCCGCCGAGTCGCCCGGTGGCGTCCCAACCGGACGGGACGACCCCGTCTCTGGTACAGGCCCTGCCCCATCGCCGGAAGCGGCCGGGTGGAGCTCTGCCGCGCCGTGGCTGTGCCCTGCGCCGGCTGCGGGCGCGGGGGAGTAGTCGTCGAGCAACTCCCCGACCTGCCACTCGATCTCGTGTTGAGCCTCATCGCTCAGCTTGCGGCCTCCAGGCGCGAACAGCTTCACACCGTTGTCGTGCCAGAGGTTGTGCGACGCCGACACCATCGCCCCGGCGACCTTTTCGTCCTCGCACCAGCGAGCCACTGCGGGGGTGGGCACCACACCCAAGTCAACGGCTGCGCCTCCCGCGCTTCGCACGCCTCTACGTAGCGCGTCGGCGAGAGGTGGGCCCGAGACTCTGGTATCGCGCCCGACGGCGAACCGCTCGGCTCCAAGCACACCGGCCGCGGCCCGCCCGAGCGCCTCGACGAACTCTGGGGTCAGCTCGCTGCGGGCGTCGCCACGCACGCCGTCGGTGCCGAAGGTCAGGGGCATCTCCGCTCCCTCGCCGGGCCGCCCGGGTCGGGCATCACGGCGGCGCCGGGCGCGCTCGCCGAAGGTCGGATCGGCGTTTCGCGCTCAGCGCTTGCTGTACTGCGGTGCCTTGCGTGCCTTCTTGAGGCCGTACTTCTTCGCTTCCTTCTTGCGCGGGTCGCGTGTGAGGTAGCCGCCCCTCTTGAGCGTGTCCCGCAACTCGGGCTCCACCTCGACCAGGCCCCGGGAGATACCCAGGCGAAGCGCACCGGCCTGACCGCTGGACCCGCCGCCGTGGATGGTGGCGTCCACGTCGTAGCGACCCTCGGTGGCGGTAGCCGTCAACGGTTCGACGATCAGCATCTGGTGGGTGCGCGACGGGAAGTAGTCCTCGGCCGTGCGGCCGTTGATCGTGATCGTCCCGGCCCCGGTCCGGAGCCGGACCCGGGCCACGGACCGCTTGCGGCGTCCGGTTGCTTGCACGAGTGGTGCTGTCATTCTTCAGATCACCTCATCGGGCCCGAGCGTGCTCGATGGCGAAGGGCTGGGGCTTCTGGGCGGCATGGGGATGGGTGGGTCCGGCGTAGACCTTCAACTTGCGGATCTGAGCCCGGCCCAGCCTCGTCTTGGGCAGCATCCCCCGGATCGTGTCGCGCACGGCCTGATCGGGGCGGCGGGCCATCTTGGAGCCGTATGTCTCCGTACGCAAGCCCCCGGGATAGCCCGAGTGGCGATGGACCAGCTTCGAGTCGCGCTTGCCCGCGGTGAGCACGACCTTGTCGGCGTTGACGATCACCACATGGTCGCCGGTGTCGATGTGGGGGGCGAAGGTGGGCTTGTGCTTGCCCCGCAGCAGCGTCGCCACCTCGGTGGCGAGCCGGCCGAGGACCATGCCCTCGGCGTCGACGAGGTGCCAGCTGCGCTCGATCTCAGAGGCTTTGGGGCTGTAGGTCGCCACGTTCGCTCCCGTCGGTTAGTCGTTCGGCTGGGGCCCGCGCCGTGAGTGCGGGCCGTCGCACAGACCGGCATCTCAGGCTAGGACCGAGCCCGGCAAACGACAATCTCCGCAACCCTTCAGGAATGCTCGGATCCCGGTATGTCCCGGTCGTAGAGGGCGGCCCAGAGCACGAGGCCACCGGGAGGGGCCGGGGAGGGCGCCGCGGCGCGGTCGCGGGCCGCGATGATCGCACCCACGTCGGAGGGCTTGTGCCGGCCCAGGCCCACCGAGACCAGCAGGGCTACCAGCGAGCGCACCATCTGGTGGCAGAACGAGCTGGCCTCGATCTCGAACACCGCGACGTCGCCCTCGAGCCACCACACGGCCCGCCGCACCGTGCGCACCATCGACTGGTCGGGATGGGAGGGATTGCGGCGGCAGAAGGAGCTGAAGTCGTGGTCGCCCAGCAGCCGGTCGGCGGCCGTGCGCATGGCCCGCAGATCCAGGGGGTGCTCGACGTGCCAGCACAGACCGCCCACCAGCGGGTTGGGCACAGGCGAGTTGAGCACCCGGTAGCGGTAGACCCGGCCGGTGCAAGAGCGCCGCGCATCGAAGCCGTCAGAGGCCACGCTGGCCCTCGACACAGAGATGGATGGACCGCACATGCGGTTGATGGACCGCACCAGCCGGACCGGATCAACCCGCTCTGCGTCGGCGTCGAAGGACACCACCTGGGCCCGGGCGTGCACGCCGCGGTCGGTCCGTCCCGCGCACACGAGATCAACGGGGTGGCCCAGCACGCTGCTCAGAGCGTCGCCGAGGGTCCCGGCGACGGTGGGCACGCCCTCATTGCGGGCGAATCCGTGGAAGTTGGAGCCGTCGTACGCCACGGTCATCCGCATGCGGACGACCCCGACCGGACCTGGGCCCCCAGTCAATTGAGGGCTCCGGGTCGCCCTCTCAGACGAGCTCGATGCGCGCCATGGGAGCGTTGTCACCGTGGCGAGGCCCGAGCTTGACGATGCGGGTGTAGCCGCCGGGACGATCGAGGTAGCGGGGACCGATCTCCTCGAAGAGCTTGGACGCCATCTCCCGGTCGCCCAGGAACTTCACCGCCTGCCGATGATTGTGCACGCCGCCACGGCGGGCCTTGGTGATCATCTTCTCGGCGATGGGGCGCACCGCCTTGGCCTTGGCCTCGGTGGTGGTGACGCCCTCCGCCGCGATCAGCGACGCCACCAGGTTCGCCATCATCAGCTTCTGATGGCGGCTGCTGCCGCCGAAGCGGCGGCCCTTGCGGGGACGGGCCGGCATTTCAGCCCGTGCCTCCCCGAAGCGACAGGCCGCGCTCGTCGAGCTTGGCCACGACCTCGTCGAGACTCTTCTCCCCGAAGTTCGTGATGGCCAGCAGGTCGTCGGCGGTCCGTTCCAGCAGCTCGTTCAGCGTGTTGATCTGGGCCCGCTTCAGACAGTTGCGGGGGCGCTCGGTCAGCTCGAGGTCGTCCACCATCAGCTCCGCCTCGGCGTCGGGCTGGGTCGGCGACACGATCTCCCCCAGTTCCAAGCCCCGCGGGTCGTCGCTCATCTCCTCGACCAGCTGGATGAGGCTTCGCAGCGTGGCCCCGGCGGAAGCCATCGCGTCGGTCGGGGAGATCGACCCGTCAGTCTCGACTTCGAGAACCAGCAGGTCGTAGTCGGTGGACTGCTCGACCCGGGTGGCGTCCACGTTGAACGAGACCCGCCTCACGGGGGAATAGATCGAGTCGACGGGAATCACGCCGATGGCTGCGGTCAGCTCCTTGTTCTCCTCAGCCGACACGTAGCCGCGGCCCCGGGCCACGGTGACGTCGGCCGCGAGGCGGCCGGAGCGGTTGAGCGTGGCGATCGGAGCGTCCGGGTTGAGGATCTCGACGTCGGGGTGACGCTGGATGTCGCCCGCGGTGACGTCGGCCGGACCGCGCACGTCGAGTCTCAGCGTCACCGGCTCCTCGCAAAGCACCACCAGCACCAAGTCCTTCAGGTTCAAGATGATGTCGGTGACGTCCTCGGCCACCCCGGTGATGGTGGCGAACTCGTGCAGGGCACTGTCGAAGCGGACCTGGGTCACCGCGGCCCCCGGGATCGACGACAGCAGGGTGCGCCTCAGCGAATTGCCGAGCGTATGGCCGAAGCCGGGCTCGAGGGGGCCGATCGCGAACCGCTGTCGATTGCCGTCGGCCGACTCGAGGACTTCGACGGTCGGGCGCTGCATTACAAGCATGGGGATCCTCGCCTCTCGTGCGTCGGTCCGAGTAAGGGTTATTTGGAGTACAGCTCGACGATGAGCTGCTCGCGGATCGGTACGTCGATCTGCTCCCGGACGGGCAGCTCGCGCACCGTGGCGGTGAAGTTGTCCTCGCCGCGGTCGATCCATGCGGGCGGGGTGCGATCGAGCACGTCCACGTTCCACTGGACGGTGGCCGAGCCGCGGATCTTGGCCCGCAGTTCGACGACGTCGCCCTTGCGCAGCCGGTAGCTGGGGATCGTCACCCGGGACCCGTTCACGTTGAGATGGCCGTGGTTGACCAGCTGGCGGGCCTGGGGACGGGTGGCGCCCCAGCCCATGCGGTAGACGAAGTTGTCGAGGCGCAGCTCCAGGAACCGCAGCATGTTCTCGCCGGTGACGCCCTGGCGGCGGCTGGCCTCGGCGAACAGATTGCGGAACTGGCGCTCGGTCAGCCCGTAGGTGTGGCGAGCCTTCTGTTTCTCCTGCATCTGCACCAGGAACTCCGAAGCGGTGCTGCGCCGGCGGGATCGACCACGCTCCCCCGGCGGGTAGGGCCGCCGGTCGAGGGCGATCGCCTCGCCCTTGGTGCCCCAGATGTTGGTGTTTAGACGGCGCGACACGCGCGCCTTGGGTCCGGTATAGCGCGACACGTCAGACCCTTCTGCGCTTGGGCTGGCGGCAGCCGTTGTGGGGCACCGGGGTTACGTCGGTTATCCCGGTCACGTCGATGCCGATGTTCTGAAGCGACCGGATGGCGGTCTCGCGGCCCGATCCCGGGCCCTTGACCTGGACATCGACCTTGCGCAGGCCGTGCTCCATCGCCTTGCGGGCGGCCTGCTCAGCGGCCATCTGCGCCGCGAAGGGCGTGGACTTGCGCGAGCCCTTGAAGCCGACGTTGCCCGCAGAGGCCCACGAGATCACGTTGCCCTGAAGGTCGGTGATGGTGATGATCGTGTTGTTGAACGAGCTCTTGATGTGAGCCACGCCGTGCGTCACGTTCTTGCGTTCACGCTTGCGTGTGCGCCTTCTGTCCGACGATGGTTTCGCCATTGCGCCTACTTCTTGACCTTCTTCTTGCCGGCGACGGTCCGCTTCGGGCCCTTCCGGGTGCGGGCATTGGTATGGGTCCGCTGACCCCGCACGGGAAGGCCCCGACGGTGACGGAGGCCCTGGTAGCAGCCGATCTCCATCTTCCGCTTGATGTCCTGGGAGACGGCGCGCCGCAGGTCGCCCTCCACCCGCAGGTTGGCGTCGATGAAGCCCCGGAGCTTCGCCACCTCGTCGTCGGTGAGGTTGCGCACGCGGGTGTCGGGATTGATCTCGGTGGCCTCGCAGACCTGCTGCGCGGTGCTGCGGCCGATCCCGTAGATGTAGGTGAGGGAGATCTCCACCCGCTTCTCGCGCGGGATGTCGACGCCGGAGATGCGCGCCATCTCAGCGGAGCCTCTCGACTACGGGCACGGGCGCCATCTCAGCCCTGCCTCTGCTTGTGGCGAGCGTTGTCGCAGATCACCATGACGCGCCCGCGCCGGCGTATGACCTTGCACCGGTCGCATATCTTCTTGACGCTGGGTCGGACCTTCATGGCTGGTTGATGCTCACTTGTAGCGGTAGGTGATCCGGCCCCGCTGGAGGTCGTACGGCGTCACCTCGACTTGGACGCGGTCCCCGGGCAGTATCCGGATGTAGTGCATCCGCATCTTGCCCGAGATGTGGGCCAGCACGTAGTGGCCATTCTCGAGTTCGACGCGGAACATTGCGTTGGGAAGGGATTCCGTGACGGTTCCCTCCAATACGATCGCGTCCTCTTTCGGCTTCGGCAGTGTCTGTCCTCCTGCGGGATGAGCCCCGGTCGGCGCGCGCCAGCACCGGCCAAAGCCGAAGTGCAACGCTATCTGTGACCGGCCGGCCATCCAACCTGTCAACCGCCGCTTCCGCGGCTTCGTTCGACGGCGGCCACCACCCGTTCGAACACTTGGTCGGGCGTGCCGACACCGTCCACGGTGGCGAGCAGGCCGCGGGCCTCGAACCAGTCGCGCAGCGGGGCGGTCTGCTCCTCGTACAGCTCCAGGCGGCGCTGTATCGCCTCGAGAGTGTCGTCGGAGCGGCCCCGGTCCAGCATCCGGGCCGTGACCTCGGCGATGGGCACGTCGATGTTCAGCGCCACGTCGAGACGGCGGCCCCCCTCGTCCAGGACGGCCTCCAGGGCGTCGGCCTGATCGGCGGTCCGCGGGTAGCCGTCGAGCAGCACCCCGGCCTCGGCGACGTCGTCGCGGGCCAGCCGGTCGCGAACGATCCCGTTCATGATGTCGTCGCCCACCAGCCCGCCTTCGTCCATGATGGCCTTGGCCTGCCGACCCAGTCCGGTGCCGGCCGCCACCGCGGCCCGCAGGGCGTCGCCCGTGGACAGATGCACGCATCCGTACCTGTCTGTCAGGCGCTCGGATTGCGTGCCCTTGCCCGAACCCTGCCGGCCCAGGATCACCATGCGCAGAGGAGCCATCTACAGCTACTTCAGGAAGCCCCTTCGTGGCTGCCTCATCATCAGCTGGCTGTCGATCTGCTT
>VYBO01000071.1 GCA_009844405.1 Acidimicrobiaceae bacterium | reverse complement strand
CCGCCCCCACCGCCGCGCCGATCAGCAGCCAGACGACCACCGCGAACCAGGTGGCACGGCCGTTGGCGAGAAGCTCGGCCAGCATCGGGCTCCAGTTGACCAGCGGCTCGCGCAGGTCGAAGTTGGCCAGGAGGACGGCAAGCAGCGACAGCCCGCCGCCGGCGAGGGCTCCGCACGCCGCGCCGCCCGCAACCTCATGCGCGCCGGCTGCATAGACCGGCATGCCCTCCCGTTTGATCTGGTGGCCCACGCGGTAACCCGCCGCGAACGGCACTACCAGCAGGGTTAGGTAACCCAGGCTCAGCACGGGCTTCACCACCACGCGCTCGTCAAGGCGCACCGGCATGTTCGACAGGGCGATGAAGACCTGCGCGAAGGCCCCGACGGCGCCCAGCCGCACCAGCCGCCGCCAGTCCTGGGCCAGCACGGCCCGCGACGGCGCCGGCGGCGTCTCGGCCCGACCGCCCATCGCTCCCGTCTCCGGCGGAGGTAGCAGAACGCCGGTCATGCGCGTTCCTCCGGCGGAGGTAGCAGAACGCCGGTCATGTGCGGTCCTCCGCCGGCAGGCGCTCGCCGAAGATCCCGGCGGGACGCAGCAGCAGCACGCCGATCAGCACCGAGAAGGCCACCGCGTCGCGCAGCTGCGACACGCCGCTCACCCCCAGCGGCTCCAGGATCAGCAGCGGGCCCACCGACTCGGCCACGCCGATCGACAGCCCTCCGGCCATGGCCCCGCCGAGATGGCCGATGCCCCCCACCACCGCGGCGCTGAAAGCCTTGATACCCGGCAGGAAGCCGGTGGTGTGGATCACGCTGCGGAACAGGATCCCCCACAGGATCCCGGCCAGCCCGGCCATGGCCCCGCCCACCGCGAACACCTTAACGATGGTGCGGTTCACGTTGATGCCCATCAGGGCGGCGATCTCGGCGTCCTCGGCCACCGCCCGCATCGCCTTGCCGCCCTTGGTGTGCTCCACCAGGTACCACAGCACCCCCATCGACACCGCGGCCACTGCCACGACGAGGATCCGGGACCCCTCGATCTGCAGGAAGGTGTGCTTTTCCTTCACCCAGCCGGGCACATCGGGGTAGGCCTTGGCCGCCGGGCCCAGCAGCACGATCGACGCGTTCTGAATGAAGAACGACACCCCGATCGAGGTGATCAGCGGTATCAGCCGGGGCGACCCCCGCAGCGGCCGGTAGGCGACCCGCTCCATGACCACCGCCACCAGCGTGCAAACGATCATCGAGACGATCACGATGAACACCAGCGACCCGATGAAGTTGCTCTCCCACAGCCCGGCGTGGGCCAGCTTGTCGGAAGTGATCATCCCGGTCATGGCACCCACCATGAACACCTCGCCGTGGGCGAAGTTGATGAACCCCAGCACGCCGTAGACCATCGAGTAGCCCAGCGCGATCAGCCCGTACATGCAGCCCTGGGCCACGCCGGAGATGATCAGCCCGCGGAACTGGGCCCCGGTGAGGCCGGTGGCGTCGGGATTGGCCCAGCGGGCGAAGGGATTGTCGGTGTCTATCTCCTGCCAGATGAACGCCAGGATCCCGACGGCGACCAACGTGAGGATCGCCACCCGCATGAAGGTCAGGAACCAATCGACGCCGGTGCGGGGAGCCCCGCTCTTGGCGCGACCTACTCCCATCACCGGATCGATCCTAGTTTCAGCGGCGAAGTCGCATGAGCGGCCAGGGGTCGGGCTCGTCGGCGGTGTCCACCACCACCATCGACGGTCCGGGATGGGCCAGCGACCCCTCGAGCGCCTGCGGCAAGTCGTCGGGGCTGCCGGCCCGCTCGGTGCGCACGCCGAAGCTCTCGCCGAAGGCGACCCAGTCGGGGTTGCGCAGGGCCGAGGCGATGGTCCGGTCCGGGCCGAAGCGCTGCCGCTGAAGGCGTTGCACGTTGGCGTAGCCGGCGTTGTCGAAGAGCAGCACCGTCGTGTTGATGCCGTGCTGCACCGCGGTCGCCAGCTCCGTGGCGGTGAACAGCATCCCGCCGTCGCCGGTGATGGTGACCTGGGCCCGGTCCGGCGCGGCGGCCGCCGCTCCCATTCCGTGGGCGACGCCCGCGCCCAGCGTCCCCGCTCCGCCCGTGCTCAGGAAGGTGCGGGGCCGGCGATGCTCGTAGCCGATGTGGGCCACGAAGGCGACCTGGGTCATGTCCTCGACGATGATCCCGTCGTCGGGCAGCACCGACCGGATGGCCCGCAGGTAGCTGAGCTGGGGCTCCAGGTAGGCGATCCGCTCGAGGTGCCGGGCTCGCAGTCCGGCGATCTCGCCGGTGCGGTCGTCGCGGCGGCGGTTGTGGCGGCCGAGCGCATCGATGAGCAGCCGGCACGCCTCGGCCGCGTCGCCGTGGACGCCCACGGTGCCGGCGCCGTATCTGTCCAGCTCGTCGGCGTCGATGTTCACCTGCACGATCGTCTGGGCAGGGTCCACTCCCCACTCGACGTTCGGGAACTCCATCCGGGTGCCGACGCCCAGCACCACATCGGATGTGGGCCAGAGGTCTCGGCCGACGGTCAGGTAGGCGTGCAGGCGGTGGCGCGTGTCCATCACCCCCAGGCCCATGTGCCGGGCATAGACAGGCGCCTCGAGCATCTCGGCCAGTTGCCTGACGGGCTCGGAGGCGTCCTGGGCGCCGCCGCCCACCACGATCAGCGGACGGCGGGCCTGCCCGAGGACCCGGGCGGCCTGCTCGATCCGGTCGGTGTCGATGGCGGGCTTGGTCGCTCGGGGCGCCTCGAGCACGCCGTCGGCGGGCTGGCTCCACACGTCCACGGGCACCTCCACCGCCACCGGGCGGGGAACGCCGGAGATGAGTGCGTCGATGGCCTGCTGCCACACGCTGGCCGCTTCGATGCCGCCGCCGACGTAGCCGGTGTGCTTGGTCAGCTGGCGCAGCACCGCGGCCGGATCGGGCAGGTCGTGCAGGATGCCGGTACTGAGGCCCCGCAACCCCGATGGAACCGCCCCGATGAGGGCCAGCACCCTGGCGTTGCCCCAATAGGCGCTGGTGAGCCCGGCCGCGGCGTTGAGCATGCCCGGACCGGGCACGACGCACAGCGCGGCCGGCCGGGCCGTGACCTGGGCCGCGCCCAGGGCCATGTAGGCCGCGCCCTGCTCGTGGCGGGTGACCACGGGCCGGATGTCGCGGGCGTCGACGAGGGCGTCGAAGAAGTCGTCGTTCTGCACGCCGGGCAGGCAGAACAGGGTGTCCACGCCCAGCGCCCGGAGGGCCTCGACCGAGAGGCGGGCGACCGTCGCAGCGCCGCCTGCCCGGTCTTCGGCTGCGGCTGCCATGTCTTGCGGTGGGCGGTCAGGAGGGCGTGGTCGCCTCAGTCCACGATGCAGGTGTTGACGAGTTCGCCGAGTCCCTCGATTGCGGTGCGGACCACCGCACCTGGGGTGAGCCATTCCTGCGGGTCTCTGGCCGCGCCCACGCCTCCGGGGGTCCCGGTGGCGATCACATCGCCGGGCATCAAGGTGATGATCGTGGACAAGTCTGAGATCAGCTTCGCCGGTCCGAACACCAGTTGCGAGGTGTTGCTGGACTGCTTGACGACACCGTCCACGGTGCACGAGATGTCCAAGCCGGTGCCGTCCCCGACCTCGTCGGCGGTGACCAGCGCCGGTCCCAGCGGAGTGGAGCGCTCGAAGGCCTTGCCGGCCAGGAACTGGGTGGTGCGCATCTGCCAGTCCCGCACCGAAAGGTCGTTGAGAACCGCGCAGCCGGCTATGGCGTCGAGAGCCTCGCCCTCGGTGATGTTGCGCACCGGCTTGCCGATGATCAACGCCAACTCGGCCTCCCAGTCGGCGTTGACCGAAACGTCCGGCGCGGGCAGGCACATCGGGTCGCGGGGCCCGGTCAGGGCGCCCCGGAACTTGGCGAAGTAGATCGGATACGGGGGCGGCTGCTTGCCGGTCTCGAGTATGTGGTCCATGTAGTTGCTGCCGACACACACGATCTTGTCGGGGGCCGGGATCAGCGGGGCGAGGTCGGCGCTCTCCAGGGCCACGCTGCCGCCGGCCTCAGCGACGGGAAGGCGGCCGTCCGCGACGCTGCCGGCCTCCAGAACGGCCCGAACGTCGGGCGCGTCGAGCAGGACGATCTCGTCGCCGGACACCCGGCCGGCACGGGTGGCTCCATCGATCCGGACTGTCACAAGTCGCATGGGGGATTCTCCGAGTTGTGTGGGGAACCTGCACGTTGTGCAGGCGCGTCGAAGCGCCAGACTACCAGCGTGCTTACCGCTGCCTTGAGTGCCCAGAGGGCGAGCGCCACGCGTTCGGAGGTGGCTCTGACATGAGCCAGTTCGACACCGAGACGGCGGTGGTGCCCGTAGGCGAGGGCCTATGGGCCACCCACTTGTCGTCCCGCTGGAACATCGCCGACAACAGCAACGGCGGCTACGCGCTCACGTCGGTTCTGAGGGCGATGCGCTCGCTGGTACACCATCCCGACCCGATCTCGGTCACCACCCACTTCCTGCGCCCGGCCCGGGGCGACGCCGACGGCGACGTGAGAGCCGAGGTCGTCCGCTCCGGCCGTACCGTCAGCACGCTGCGAGGCTCCTTGTGGCAGGCGGGCAAGCAGCGGCTGGAGGTGCTGGCCGCGTTCGCCAACCTGGCTGCGGGCGGTGGCGGCCCGGAGATCGCCCAGGCGCCGCCGACGATCCCGCCGGTCGAGGACTGCGTCCATCGGGGATCGCTCGAACAGGGGGTGGAGCTGCCGATCCTCACCCGGGTCGACGTGCACGTGCATCCCGACCACGCGCCCGCGGGGGGCAGCGACCGGGCCCTGATCGACGGCTGGATCCGCTTCAGCGACGGCGCGCAGCCCTCGGCGATGGCGCTGCCGTTCTTCGCCGACGCCCTGCCGCCCTCGCTGTACCCCCTGCTGGGCTTCATCGGCTGGGTGCCGACCATCGAACTCACTGTCCACGCTCGGCGGACCCCGGCGCCGGGGTGGCTCCAGGTCCGCCAGGAGAGCCACGACCTCCACGACGGCCGGATGATCGAGTCGGGCTCGCTATGGGACTCGACCGGCGCGCTGGTGGCCACCTCCCGCCAGATCGGACTGCTGCTGGCCTGAGCCTGCGGCGCCCCTACTGGTAGATGGCATGGCGGCGACCGCCAGCGCGGCCGTCACCGCCAGGGGCAAGCACGACCACCTGAGGGCCTGCCGCGCCGCAGCGGTGTCTGGAGATCGTCTTCTCACGCGGGGGCGAACTCGAAGACGACGTTGGCCAGGCCGGCCTCGATGTCCTCAGGGTCGAGGTGGTGGATGACGGTGGTCTTCTGGGAGCCGCAGTCCCCGAAGCTGTCACAGCTGATCGTGCCGATGATGCCGCCGTACCCGCTCACCGAGTCCAGGTATTGCCTGACGCCCGACCGGTCGATGACCAGAGTGCCGTCCTCGACTGAGGACGCGGCCGTGATGGCCTCGAGCAGCAGGGTGGCGGCGTCGTAGGCATGAGCCCAGTACGGAGCGGAGGGCGGCTCACCGTAGATCTCGCGGTAGGCGTCCAGCAGGCTCTCGGGGGTCTTTCCGGTGCTCTGATTGGAGGTGGCCCCGAATCGCAGGTCCGGCCCCGAGAAGTACACGCCGGCCGACTGCGGCAGCGACATGAAGCCGTCGTTGAGCAGGGCGGCGTCGGTGAGCAGGATCGTCTCGGCGAGACCGGCCACTCCGGGCGCCTGATCGGTCAGGAAGTCGCCGGCGGGCTGGAAGATGGGAAAGAAGAGCGCTTCGGGATTCCCGGTGGCGACCTCGGTCAGCACCGGCACCATGTCGGTGTCCTCCTTGTTGATGGCCACCAAGCCGGTGACGGTGCCCCCCAGCCGCTCGAAGCTGTCGGCGAAGGCCTGGGCTATCGACCGGGAGTAGGGGTCGCCGTCGTGTATGGCCGCCGCGGTGGCCAGGCCCAGCCCCTGATATGCGAATCGGGCCATGGTCTCGCCCACGTACAGGCCGTTGTTGGAGGTCCGGTAGTAGCCGACGCTGTGGTTGAGGCCGGGATTGCCGGCCAGGTCCGACGTGAGGGTGGGCGACGTGTTGGAGGGCGCGATGAGCACCATGTGTGCGGCGGTGATGAGGGGTGAAGCGGCGACGGCCGCAGTGGAGCACGAAGGCCCGATCACGCCGATCACGTCCTCGTCGGCCACGATGGTCTGGGCCGCGGCCTGAGCACCGTCGGAGGAGCACAGGTCGTCGTAGCGGGTTCCGAGATCGACGTCGAAGCCGTGGATCGGGCCGAAGTCGGCCACGGCCAACTCCACGCCCCGCTGGTTGGGTATGCCGAGGTAGGCGACGTCGCCGGTGATGGTGTTGAGCGAGCGGACCTGGACGGCGTCGCCCGGCTCCACCTCCACGGTGCCCAGGGCGCCGTCGCCGAGATGGTCGGACTCGGGAACATGAGCGGTGTCGGCGCCGCCGCTGCAGGCGGCCGCCGCGAGCACGGCCAGCAGGACGGCGCATCCCCTCGCGGCGAGGAGTCCGGTGCGCCTGTCAGACCGCTGCACGTTCGGACAGTATCGCCGCTCCGGGATCGAGTCGGCTATTTCGAGTACAGATCGGCGTGTCGGTTATTTCGAGAACAGGTCGGCGTGCCGCGCCCGCAGTTCGGCCTTGAGGACCTTGCCCATGGCGTTGCGGGGCAGTTCGTCCACCATCACGAAGCGTTTGGGGTGCTTGAACCGGGCCGCATCGGCGAGAGTGCCGGCCAGGTCGGAGGCCAGCCTGTCGGGGTCGCCGGCGGTGCCGGGCTCTGCTACCACGAAAGCCGCCACCGCCTCGCCCAGGTCCGGGTGGGCCAGGCCCACAACCGCCGATTCGGTCACGGCAGGGTGGGCGTCCAGAGCCTGCTCGATCTCGGCCGGATACACGTTGAGCCCTCCCGAGATGATCATGTCGCCGGCCCGGCCCTCCAGCGTCAGGCGGCCGTCAGCATCGAGGCGGCCCACGTCTCCGGTGACGAACCAGCCGTCGACCGTGCGTGACTCGGCGGTGGCGTCGGGCCGGCGCCAGTAGCCCGGTCCGACGTTGGGGCCCCGCACCTGCACCATCCCGGCCCGCCCCACCGTCGGCGCGCCCTCGTCACCGCACACCCGCACCTCGATCCCCGGCAGGGCGAAGCCCACCGTGCCCGCCACCCGGGGGCCGTCGTACGGGTTCGAGGTGATCATCAGGGCCTCGCTCATGCCGTAGCGCTCCAGCACCTCGCAGCCGGTGCGCTCGGCCACCGCCCGGTGCAACTCGGCGGTCATCGGCGCGGATCCCGACACCAGGAGCCGGACGCGGCTGCAAGCGGCCGCGTCGAGGCCGTCGAGGGCCGTGAGCCGGCTGTAGTAGGTGGGCACGCCCATCATCACGGTCGCCTCGGGCAGGCAGGCGAGCACCTCTGCGGCATCGAAGCGCTCCAGGAAGATCGTCTCGCAGGCGCTGAGCATGGCGGTGTGCAGAGCCACCATGAGCCCGTGGACATGGAAGATCGGAAGGGCGTGCAGCAGCACGTCTTCGGGCTGGAACGCCCAGGCCTCGTTGAGCGCGAGCGCGTTGGTGGCCAGGTTGCCGTGGGTGAGCATGGCCCCCTTGGGTCGTCCGGTGGTGCCTGAGGTGTACACCAGAGCGGCCAGGTCGTCGGTCCCGCAGGCTGCGATGTCGTGGCACGGCTGTGCCCCGGCGAGCCCCCCGGCCAGGGCGTCGGCGTCGCGCAGGACGGCGGCGGGCTCGGCGTCGTCCACGAACCAGTCGACCTCAGCCTCGGTGTAGGCCGTGTTGAGCGGCACGTACACCGCGCCCAGGCGCAGCACTCCTAGGTAGAGGGCCACGCCGTCGGTGGACTTGGAGAGTTGCGCCACCACACGGTCGCCGGCAGACACGCCGAGGCTGCGCAGCCATCCCGCAGCCAACGCCGATCGCTCGTCCATGTCCCCGTAGGTCATGGCAGGACCGGCCGGAACGCGCAGGCAGACCCGGTCGGGCGCAGGTTCGTAGCTCTGCCTCAGCAGCCCGACGAATCCCCCGTTCACCTCGGCAGTCTGCCCGGCCCAAGTTGAGGTTCACCGTGAGGCGTAGCCTCGTGCGGGTGGGGCTGGCTGCTGAGCGGAACCTGGTTCTCACCGGGTTCATGGGAACGGGCAAGACGACGGTGGGCCGGATCCTGGCCGACCGGCTGGGCTGCGGCTTCGTCGACACCGACGACGTGATCGAGTCTCGGGCCGGACCGATCCACGAGGTCTTCGAGCGCGACGGCGAGGAGGCGTTCCGGGAAATGGAGCGGGACCTCGCCCGCGAGCTGGCCGACCGTGGCGGCCTGGTCATCGCCACCGGCGGACGCATGATGCTCGATCCGGAGTGCGCCGCCTGCCTGGAGCCGGTCTCCGACGTGGTCTGCCTCACCGCGGACGCCGGCACCGTCCTCCAGCGGGCCACCGGCCCGGATGCGGTGCGGCGACCGCTGCTCGACGGCCCGGACGCGTCCACCCGGGTGCGGCAGCTTATGGTTGAGAGGGCCGCGGGCTACGCCCGGTTCGCCCCGGTAGACACCGAAGGACGCAGCCCCGACGAGGTGGCCGACGCGGCCATGTCGTTGCTCGGGCTATAACTGCGCTATGGCACTGACGATCCTGGTAGTCAACGGCCCCAACCTCAACATGCTCGGCACCCGCGAGACGGATGTGTACGGCCACGCCACCCTCGATGAGCTGATCGCCGGAGTGACAGCCCACGCCGAGTCGCGGGGCGCGGTTCTGCGTCACGTGCAGTCCAACGTCGAGGGCGACCTGGTGGCAGCCATCCAGGCTGCCGCAGCCGGCGGGGAGGGCGCCGCCGACGGCGTGGTTCTCAACGCGGGCGCTCTCACCCACTACTCGATCGCGCTGCACGACGCCATCGCCGCGGTCGACGTGCCCGTGGTGGAGACTCACCTGTCCAACGTGTACGCCCGCGAGGACTTCCGCCACACGTCGGCCATCGCCGGGGTGTGCGCCGGGGTCGTCACCGGCTTCGGCGCCACCAGCTACCGGCTGGCAGTGGACGCCCTCATCGATCTGCTGGGCGACTGACCGCCGGGACGAGGTGCTCGGGTTCCCGGTTCGCTGAGGCCACCGTGGCTTCCGACGTCGTGATGCTGGAGGTGGACGGCCATGGACGGCGTGCCGGCCTCGCTGGAGCCGCTGATGGAGTGGCACGCTCGCGACATGGACTCCGGCCTGATGGACGCCCCCGGGCCGCCCGTCTACCCGAAGATGCCCAACGAGCGGCCCCGGGTGGCTCCCAGCCGGGCCGCCCGCCGGTTCGGCCGGCTCAGCCGGGGCTCACCCTGCGGAAGATGGCCTCGAAGGCGTGGTGCTCGGCGATGCGGCGGGCGATCACGGTGTTGGCCTCCGACAGACGCACCCGGGCATCGAGGTCGAGCCTGTCCTTCAGGGACTGCTCCAGCCGGTCGGTGAGCAGCGTTCGGAGCACCGGGTCTAGGTCTTCGTCAAGGAGGTCTTCGGCACGGGGGCCGAGCAGATCGTCGAGCACGTAATCGACCGACTCGTCGATGTCCACGTCGGGGTCGAGCGCCCCGCCGGCCTGTTTGGCGCCCTCGTGGGCCGCATAGTTGGCTGCGGTTCCCGTCATGGCCAACCGTGCTGCCATCTTGCTCCCAGCCGTCATACCGCCCTTGCGAGCCTCGGCTAGCACCCGGTCCACCACCTTCTTGGCCCCCCGCAGGCCCGACGACGACAGCCCCGGCAGGGGAACCAGGCCCAGAGCGAACAGCGAGGCCGTGCCCCAGTCGCCGTGCAGCGAGTAGTAGATCGACCGGGCCCCGTCGATGACGTCGCCGACGACGGGAACGAACGACAGGCCGTCGAGCACGCCGCCCAAGCCGACCCCGCCGCCGGTGGTGTGGTAGGCGCGGTCGTCGAGGACCTGCCGCACGGCGCTCGCCTCCTCCGCGGTCAGGTTGTAGTCGGCGAGGAAGGCCTCGAAGTCGGCCCGGCTCATGAAGCCGTCCCCCCGCCCGTCGCCGGCCGCGTCGATGGCGGCGGCGTGGGGCAGCAGTGCAGTCCACGCCGCGGTCTTGTCCAGGAAGGCGTCGATGTCTTCGCGGCTCATCAGGCCGTCGCGGTCGTCCGGATCGAACGAGAACTCGCCGGTGTGGACCCCGTCGAGGTAGCCGTCGTTTTGCTTGGCCGTCTCGACCTGATCGAAGAAGAGGTCGTGGTCCAGCAGCCAGCCCGCGGCCGCGGCCGTGGCCGAATCGGCGGAGCGGACCGCCCAGCGCAGGTCGCGGCGAGACAGCAGGCCGTCGGCCTCGTCCGGGTTGCCGCGTGACTCGATCATGGTGAAGTGCTCCCGGATGCGCTCCAGCGCGCCCAGGCCCTCGTTCATCTCAGGTCCCCCGGCCAGCACCATGCGAGTGCGCTCCTGAAGGTCGAGGGCGCTGTCCCGGAACTCGCCGGCCACCCGCCGGGTCCCGCCGCTGATGTCCGGGAGAGGGCTCCCCAGCAGCGACGCCGCCTCCGCCAGCGGACCCTCCAGCGCCTGGGCGTCCCAGTCGAGGTCGTCGGCGGCGGTCTCCATCCGCTGGCGCAGTTCCGTCGCCCGGGCGGTGTCCATGGCCATCATGTCTGACATGAAAAATAATGTAAACACATATCAATGGAAATGGCAAGGCGTGAATGAAGCAATCCGGACGGGTTGGGGGCAGGCTGGGGGCGTGAGCGTCGGTCAGGTGTCGGACTTCTTCGCGGTGCTGGCCCTGGGGTCGCTGCTCATCGGCTGCTGGGGCGCGGCAGCCGCGCTGGCTCCGGGGGCTGCGGCCCGCGCCCGCCAGCTGCGGCCGGCCCTGCTGGCGCTGGCGCTGGTGATCGCCTCGGTGTCGACCGCCGGAAGCCTGTACTACTCCGAGGTTGCCGGATACCTGCCCTGCGAGATGTGCTGGTACCAGAGGATCTGCATGTACGCCCTGGTGCCGGTGCTGGCGGTGGCCTCGGCCCGGCGCGACCGCGGCGTCGGGTGGTACGGGCTTCCCTTGGCGATGGCCGGTCTGGGGCTGTCGGTGTACCACTACCAGCTGCAGCTGTTCCCCGGTCAGGGCTCGACCTGCGACGCGCAGGCCCCATGCACGTACCAGTGGGTGGACAGCCTCGGCTTCGTGTCGATCCCGTTCATGGCCGGCAGCGGCTTCGTCGGGGTCGCCGGTCTGCTGCTGCTTTCGATACGGTCGGGCCGATGAGCAACCGGCCCACCGTCCACAAGTCCCGCAGCGGTTCCCGTCCGTCCGGCGGCCCGGCCGGCGCCGGTTCGAATCCGCTGCTGAAGTGGATGATCATCGGCGTCGTCGCGCTGGTGGCGGCGGCCGTGGGCGTCGCGCTGCTCGCCAGCCGGGACGCGGAGCAGGCGGCGCAGACCGACGTGCCCCAGGTGTCCGACGTCAGCATCGAGGGCGCGCCGCTGCCGCGGTTCGAGGGTGAGGACCCTGATCCCGCCATGGAGATGCGGGCCCCCGCCTTCGCAGCGACGACCTTCGACGGCACCGAGGTCAGCGTGCTGCCCGGCGACGGCGCGGCCAAGGTGATCGGGTTCTTCGCCCACTGGTGCCCCCACTGCCAGCGGGAGCTGCCCCGGATCGCCGGCTGGTTGGCCAACAACCAGTTGCCCGCCGGCGTGGAGGTGATCGCGGTCAGCACCGCGGTGGACGCCGGCAGCCCCAACTACCCGCCGTCGGCCTGGTTCGAGGAGGAGCAATGGCCCGCCGTGGTGGTGCGCGACTCCGCGGAGAGCGAGATCGGCGACGCCTACGGCCTGCGGGGCTTCCCCTTCACGGTCGGGATCACCGCCGACGGCAGGGTGGTGGCCCGGGTGGCCGGCGAGCTCAACGATGAGGCCTGGGAGTTCCTGCTTGATTTCGTCGCACCAGCGTCCGGCTGAGTCCGGCGTCGCAGCTACTCGTCCGACGCTGTAGTCGTAGTCTGTGGCGATGACTGCCGAGCGCATGCCGTACCTGTGCGACCGCCTGCAGGCCTTCGGCGGGGCGTCGGTGTTCGCGGAGATGTCGGCGCTGGCGGTGCGCACCGGCGCAATCAACCTCGGCCAGGGCTTCCCCGACACCGACGGGCCGGCTGCGGTGGGCGAGGCCGCCATAGAGGCCATCCGGGGCGCCTTCAACCAGTACCCGCCCGGCATCGGCTACCCGGTGCTGCGTCAGGCTGTGGCCGAGCACCAGAGGCGGTTCTGGGGCCTGGAGTTCGATCCCGACACCGAGGTGCTGGTCACCGCGGGCGCCACCGAGGCCGTCACCGCCTCGATCCTGGCTTTGACCGGACCCGGCGACGAGGTGGTGATCTTCGAGCCCTACTTCGACATCTACCCGGCGGACGTCTCGATGGCCGGCGCCACGTACCGCCTGGTGCAGCTGCGGCCGCCCGCCTACACCTTCGATCCCGACGAGCTGGCTGCCGCCTTCGGCCCCCGCACCCGGATGCTGCTGCTCAACTCCCCGCACAACCCCACCGGCAAGGTGTTCAGCCCGGACGAGCTCGACATCATCGCCCGCCTGTGCGTCGAGCACGACGTGATCGCGGTGACCGACGAGGTGTACGAGCACCTGGTCTTCGACCAGGACGCCCATGTGCCGCTGGCCACCCGGCCCGGCATGGCCGACCGCACCGTCACGATCTCGTCGGGCGGCAAGACGCTGTCGTTCACGGGATGGAAGATCGGCTGGGTCTGTGCCCGCCCTGCGCTGGTGCGGGCGGTGCAGGCGGCCAAACAGCTGCTCACATACGTGAGCGGGGGACCGTTCCAGCCCGCGGTGGCGGTCGGTCTGCGTCTCGGAGACGAGTTCTTCGACGGCCTCGCCGCTGACCTTCAGGCCCGGCGCGACCTGCTGTGCGATGGGCTGTCAGCCGCGGGCTTCGAGCCGGTCGTGCCCCAGGGCGCCTACTACATCACCGCCGACATCCGCCCCCTCGGCGCGTCCGACGGCCTCGAGTTCTGCCGCTCCCTGCCCGAGCGGTGCGGGGTGGTGGCCGTTCCCGTCCAGGTGCTGTGCGACGACAAGGCGATGGGAGCGCCCTTCGTGCGCTTCGCGGCATGCAAGCGGCCCGAAGTCCTCACCGAGGCCGTCGAGCGTCTGGCCGTGCTGGCCTCCCGCTGACCTCGTCGCGTCGCAGAGGGGGTCACTCCCGCTCTTGTTCGCTGCGCTCGCGGGCCGCTCGGGCCACGGCCTCGCTCCGAGCCGCGCAAGCCGTCTACCGATCGCTCCTTGTCCGCTCGGCCTCTAGGCGGTCGCGCAGTTCGCGCTTGAGGAACTTGCCGTTGGCGTTTCGGGGCAGGGGCTCGTCGAGGAACCACACGCGGCGGGGATGCTTGAAGCGGGCCAGACGGCCTTCGAGATGCTCGGCCAGCGCGGCTTCGTCCAGCTCGGCGCCGGGAACGAGCACCACCGCGGCCGCCACCTCCTCGCCCAGACGCTCGTCGGGCAGGCCGAACACGGCCACCTCGGACACCTCGTCCAGCTCGTAGATGGCGTTCTCAACCTCCGAGCAGTGGACGTTCTCCCCGCCGCGGATCACCACGTCCTTGATCCGGTCCTTGATGTAGATCCACCCGTCGGCGTCGATCTCGGCGATGTCGCCGGTCCGGAACCAGCCGTCGACGATGGCCTCGGCGGTGGCGTCGGGCCTGTTCAAGTAGCCCTTCATCACGTTGGGGCCCCGCAGCAGCAGCTCGCCCCGCTGGCCCGGATCGAGCCTCGCCCCCTCCTCGTCGACGACCCTGGCCTCCATGCACGGCACCAGCGGCCCGACCGACGACGGGTTGGCCACGTAGAACTCGTTGCTGATGGCGGTGGCGACGCCGGCGGTCTCGGTCAGCCCGTAGCCGACGCCGGGGCGTCCCTGGGAGAGCCCGTCGTCGATCCGTCGCACCAGGTCGGTGGGGATGGCCGCGCCGCCGCCGCCCATCGAGCGCAGCGACGACGTGTCGGCGTTCTCCCAGTCGGGATGCTGCAGCATCTCCCGGGACATGCTGGGCACCCCGGTGAAGACGGTGACCCCCTCCCGCTCGATCAGCCGTAGGGCCTCCGCGGCATCCCAGCGGTACATCATCACCAGGCAGCCCCCCGCGATGGTGACCGTGTGCAGCACGCAGTTGCACCCGGTCACGTGGAACAGCGGCACCGGCAGCATGGCGATGACGGGCGGAGCCTCGGGGGCGGGCCGGTCGTCGCCGTCGCCGGAGCGGGCCATCCGGCGGGCTCGGGCCGCGTCGCCGCAGGCCGTGAGGAAGACCATGTTGAGCAGGTTGTGGACCACGGCGCGGTGGGTGAGCTGGGCGCCTTTGGGGGTGCCGGTCGTGCCTGAGGTGTAGAAGATCAAGGCGTCGTCGTCGGGGTCGATGTCGGCCTCCGGCAGGGCTCCGGGCGCGGTCGCGGGATCTGCAACCATGTCCCAGGCCCGGGCTGTCGCCGGCAGTTCGCCGTCGTGGCGCGTGACGATGAGCGGGACACCGTCACGGGCCGGTCCCAGCCTCTCCAGCCGCTCGCCGTCGATGATCAGCGCCACCGGGTCGGAGTCGTCGAGAGCGAACTCCATCTCGGGTCTGGTCCACCAGGAGTTCATGCCCACGACGGCGGCGCCAACCGACGTGGCGGCCCAGTGGGACAGCACCCACTCGGGGTAGTTCCGCATCGAGACCGCCACCCGGGTGCCGGGTCCGGCACCGTGCTCGGTTCGCAGGTGATGGGCCAGGGCCCGCACCCGGGCGTGGGCCTCGGTGTAGCTGTAGCGCTCGTCGCCGTACACCAGGTAGTCCTTGTCGCCGTGCGGCGCCGACATCAGCCAGACAGCGCGCATGTTCTCTATGGCGTTGTCGTAGACCCGCACGGAAGCGCCGTTGACGTCCCGCACGGTCCAGCCGAAGGGCGCCCCGGGGGCAGTCAATGCCGCGATGGCCGCGTTGAAGTCGTCGACGAGTTCCGAGGCGCTCGGCTCGACAGTCACGGTGAGTGAGCCTACGGCAGGCTGGGCTGCCGTGGCGTTCGGTTCGTCGGGATGGTCTCCGGCCGCTCCGGTCGAACCCTCATGGCGTGACAGCGATCCTGCGAGTCGGCCACGACGTTGTCACGGCGCTGGCCTCACCGGTGGGGCGCAGGAGTCGCCCATCTTCTCGGAACTGGGCCTGCCCGAGCCCGCCAACCGGGAGTGCCTCCAGCGTCTTCGTCTTCTCTAACGCGGGCAAGAGATCACGGTAGGGCATCTCTACGGACTCACGGAAGTTGAACGCCTCGGCCTTGTCCAACTCATCGGTTGCGGCTTCGTACGCCTCCACTGCGTCGCGCCAGGCTGCAATCTCGGCATCGACATGCGCTTGGGCTTGAGCTTGTCTGTCCTAGGCGCGCTTGGATGTCAGCACACCACTCAAACCGGTGGCCGAGACGCGCTGGTACAGGCTCGGGGTTCACGGGCTGCGGCTGGAGGATTCCGTCGGGTTGGTCGGGTCGTTGTGCGCTCCCTCACGCACAGCACCGTTGGGCGGGTCAACATCGCCGGTGCTGGCTGCCGTCATACCGCCGGTTTGCGGTTCCTGCCCTTCTTCTGAGGTGTCACCGTCGGCGCACCTCACCCTGAGCATCATGATGGCAAGCATCGACAAGGCGAGTGAGGTCATCCGGCGCATGAGGCTCCTCCATCAGGCTTGATGAGAGCTCAGCCTACGAGTTCCGCGAAGTCGAGTTCCCGCCTCAGGCAATGCGATGGGGCAACGCTGGTCCAACCCAGCACATTTAGGACGCGAATGGCTTCAGCGACATCCTGTTCCTCGGCCTGGCGGTCAAGCAAGTTGGCTAACGCAGTTCGTCGAACGCGCGGAATGGCGCGAACGGCCCCCTGTGCGTCGAGCGGGTTCATGCGACCGACAGTAGCGGACTAGCACGACACGCGGAACGCTTGGTTCTGTAGGGCCGCGCGGCCAGCCGTGTCGAGCGCCGCGGCCCCGACGGCCGCGCCAAGCTGTCAACGGTTTCAGTCAGCAGACTGGGCTGTGGGCACTCGTCATCTCCAGTTCTGTGCTGGAGGGGGTCAGGAGGGTGCGTCGAGGCGCCGAGACGCTGGCTCTGCCGGTGATGTGGCCCGCCCTCCCCAGTCTCAAACGGCGCCAGCGCGCCGAGCCGGTCGGCTCATCACTGCAGACTGCGGGGCCTAGTCCTAGAGCGGAGTCATAGACGTGAGTGACAATCTGGTCATTCGACCAGCGCGGCACAGCCCCAGAACAACAGCGTCGCGGCGTCAAGGCGCGATTCTAGGTAGTGCTCCTACAGTCACATCGTGGTTGAGGCGCTGCACATCGGGTCTGAAGTGAGGGCTGCGGTTGCCTCGGGTGCCCCTGTGGTCGCGCTGGAGTCGACCATCTTCTCGGAGCTGGGCCTGCCCGAGCCTGCCAACCGCAAGTGCTTCGAGCGGGTGCGGGCTGTGGTGCGGTCGAGTGGCGCAGTCCCGGCTCTTTGCGGGGTGCTCGACGGGCGTGCCATCGTCGGAGCGAACCCGGATCAGGCCGAACGGCTGTTAGACGGATCGGTGAAGCTCGGAGCCCGCGATCTCGGACCGGCGGTGGCCGCCGGTCTCGACGTCGGGGTGACCACCGTTTCGGCCACGGTGACGTTGGCCGCTGCCGCCGGCATCGAGGTGTTCGCCACCGGCGGGATCGGCGGCGTCCACCGGGGCGCGGACCGCACCGGCGACGTGAGCGCAGACCTGGAGGCACTGGCCCGCCACCGGGTGGTGGTCGTGTCGTCGGGGGTCAAGTGCTTCCTCGACGTGGCACTCACTCTTGAGAGGCTGGAGACGCTGGGCGTGGCCGTGCTGGGCTGGCGCACCGACCGCTTCCCGGCCTTCTACGTGCGCGATGGCGGACTTGAGCTGACCACAGTCGTCGACGACGGCCGGGAAGTGGCGGCCGCCTTCCGGGCCGCAGCGGCGCTGGGACACCCGGGCGGGATGCTGGTGGCCAACCCGATCCCCGCCGACGCTCAACTCGACGCCGGCGATGTTGACGAGGCAGTCGAGGCCGCTGAGGCTGCCGCTCGGCGCGACGGGGTCTCGGGCGGTGATGTGACCCCGGCGGTCCTGACCGCTCTGGCCGATGCCACCGGAGGCGCAGCCGTCCAGGCCAACACCGCGCTGGCCGAGTCCAACGCAGCCGTGGCGGCCGAGATCGCGACGGCTCTGGCCCAACTCCCTGTTCGCCGGTGACTCTGAACACTTTGCGGGATGCGCAGCCATGAGCGACGAACTGCTGCTGCGGATCGTCACCGACCCGGACGTGATCGCCGATCCGTACCCGCTGCTGCGGGAGCTGCGGGAGACGTCGCCGGTGCACAGGACCGATTTCTCCGACTTCTGGGTCCTCACCCGCTTCGAGGACTGCCGGGCCGCCCTGCGCGATCAGAGACTCGGCAGTCCCGAGCCCGGCGACGAGGCGCCCTCGCTGCTGGGGTCGGTCCGCCAGCGCAGGGCGGACGTCCCCCGCTCGCTGCTGTTCCTGAACCCTCCCGACCACACCCGTATCCGCTCACTGGTCAGCCGGGCGTTCACGCCCCGCCGGGTGGATCGGCTGCGACCCGTCGTCAAGGCCATGACCGAGGACCTGCTCGATGCCGTCGCGGAGGCGCTGGAGTGCGACCTGATCGACGCGCTCGCGTTCCCGCTGCCCGCCAACGTGATCAGCGAGCTGGTCGGCGTGCCCGTCTCGGACCGGGACTGGCTGCGGCCGCTGGTCTCCGACCTGGCCGCCACCCTCGAACCGACCCGCCAGCCCGGGGAGGCGGAGCGGGCCGAGGCCGCGTCGGCACAGGTGAACGAATACCTGAACGACCTGATCGACCGCCGCCGGGCCGAGCCGGCCGACGACCTGTTGTCGGGGCTGATCGCGGCCAGCGACGGCGAGGACCGGCTCACCCAGCCGGAGGTGGCCGTCACGGTGTCGCTCATCTACGCGGCCGGCTTCGAGACCACCATGAACCTGATCGGCAACATGGTCCACACCCTGATGCGCCATCCCGATCAGCTGGCCCGGTTGCGGGCCGACCGCTCGCTGGTGCCGTCCGCGGTGGACGAGGTGCTGCGCTTCGAGCCGCCCGTGCAGATCGACGGTCGCTACGTCCGGACCGACACCGAGATCGGGGGCCACGCCATCCCGCAAGGCCACGGGGTCCTGACGCTGCTGGGAGCGGCCAACCGCGATCCGGCCGCGGTGGACGATCCTGATCGTTTCGACGTGGGCCGGAGCGAGGTGCCGATGCTGTCGTTCGGGTCGGGCATCCACTACTGCCTGGGCGCGGCACTGGCCCGCCTGGAGGGCCAGGTGGTGCTGCAGGCGCTGCTGGACCGGTTCGGAACATGGGCGCCCCTCGACGACAACCCGCCCTGGAAGCGGAGGCTCACCCTCAGAGGCCTGGCCAGCCTCCCCGTCGCGTTCAGCTAGCCCTCCCGGGGGAGGATGCCACTGGACCACGATGTCGCTGCATCTGGGCCACACCGTGATGCTGATGGACCGCTGGACCGCCGAGGGGGCTCTGGAGCGCATCGAGCGCTACCGGGTGACGAGCTCGCACATGGCGCCCACCATGTTCAACCGGCTGCTGCAGCTGCCCGACGAGGTGCGCTCCGGCTACGACGTGTCGTCGCTGCGCGCCATGTCCCACGCCGCCGCGCCCTGCCCGATCGAGACCAAGCGGCGCATGATCGAGTGGTGGGGCGACTCCATCTGGGAGTACTACGCGGCCACCGAGGGCGGGGGCACCTCGGTGTCGGCCGCGGAGTGGACGGAGCGGCCCGGCACGGTCGGGAGGGCCTGGAGTGGCTGCGCGACCGCATCGGCCGCCAGAAGCTGCCCCGGTCGATCGACTACGAGCGAGCGCGGATTGATCGGCGGCCAATCGGCGGGGTGGTCATTTCCGCTCTTGTTCGCTTCGCTCACGGGCCGCTCGGGCCACGGCC
>VYBO01000110.1:11544-19143 GCA_009844405.1 Acidimicrobiaceae bacterium | reverse complement strand
GAAATGACCACCCCGCGCCGCGATCGGCCGCCGATCAATCCGCGCTCGCTCTAAGCCGTCAACCGGGGAGTGCTCCGGCACTCACATGTCCATCGCCGCCGCGGACGGCTAGAACAATGCACAGAATAACGGCAGAACGCAACAGTTTCAACCCACCCGCCATGAGGCAGATCAGAAGTCGGTGTCGACTCCGCCTTCGGCTATGCGCCGGTCGGTGAAGTCGTCCAACTCGGCCCGCACATCATCGGCCAGCCGGGGAGGCTCGTAAGCCTCCAGCAGTTCGCCCACCAGGCGCTCGGCGTGGTCCAGGGCGGTGGGCGATCCGGCCTCGGCCCAGGTCTCGAAGTTGCGCCAGTCCGACACCATGGGCTTGAAGAACGCGTCGCGGTACCGGGCCAGCGTGTGGGCCGTGCCGAAGAAGTGCCCGCCCGGGCCGACCTCGTCGATGGCCTCGACTGCGAGCGAGTCGGCGTCGGTGGCCAGCGGCTGCAGGAACTCCCCCACCATGCCGATCATGTCGGCGTCGATGACCATCTTCTCGTAGCAGGCCTGCAGCCCGCCCTCCATCCACCCCGCCCCGTGCATCACCATGTGGGCGCCGCCCGTCACCACGGCCCACAGCGAGAACACGCTCTCGTAGGCGGCCTGGGCGTCGACCGCGTTGGCCGCGCAGACGTTGGAGGACCGGTATGGAACGCCATACCGCCGCGCCAGCTGGCCCCCGAGCAGCACCGCCTGCATGTACTCGGGGGTGCCGAAGGCGGGAGCACCCGACTGCATGTCGACGTTGGAGGTGAACCCCCCGTAGATCACCGGCGATCCCGGCCGCACCAGCTGGCAGAAGGCCATCCCGGCCAACGCCTCGGCGTTCTGCTGCACCACCGCGCCGGCCACCGTCACCGGCGCCATCGCCCCGGCCAGCGTGAACGGGGTGACCGCCACCGCCTGATTGCGGGCCGAGTACTGGAGGATCCCCTCCAGCATGGGAGTGTCGAGCCGGAGCGGTGAGTTGCAGTTCACCACGGTGAAGATCGACGGATGCGCCTCGAGGTCGTCCTCGCTGACGCCGCGCACGATGCGCACCATCTCGAGGCAGTCGCGGTTGCGCTGCGCTCCCAGCGAGTAGGCGTGGAGGGCCTTGCCGGTCAGGGTGAGCAGGTCGCGGGTGGCCACCAGGTGGCGCACCGACGCGTGCACGTCCACCGGCTCCACCGGATAGCCGCCGTGGAAGCCGACCGCGTTGAGCGCCTCGGCGAGCATCACCAGCCGCCGGAAGTCGTCCCGATTGCCGGTGCGCCGGCCGCCGGCCCGGTCGGCCGCGTTCGGGGGGCTGGCCACCGAGGCGAAGGCCACGCTGCGCCCGCCCATCGGGAGATGCCGGGCCGGGTCGGGAGCGTGCAGCACGAACTCGCCGGGGGCGGCGGCCACCAGTTCAGCGACCATCGCCGGGTCGAAGCGCACCCGGTCCCCGTCCACCTTGGCCCCGGCCTCGGCCCACATCCTCCGGGCTGTCGGATGCAGGAACTCCATGCCGGTGTCGCGCAGCACGGTGAGCGAGGCAGCGTGAATGGCCTCCAGCTCGTCTTCGCTCACCATCGGCGTCGGCTCGAACCGGCGCTCATGCAGCCGCCAAGGCGGCTGGACCGGCCCGCTCGGCTCGGCGGCGACGGCGGCCTGGCGTGGCCGTCGCCTTCGACGCTCGGCGCTCATGGCCGCAGACTAGTGCTCGGCCGATTCGACTGGTCGTCGGCGTCCTCTGCCCCGGCCAATGGAAACTGGACTTCGACAGGCGTCGGGCCGAACTGGCCGTCATCGGCAGCCGGAGATCACAGAGACGCATCACTTCTTCATGTGTTGACATTGTATTGACTTTGGTATAGTCTTCTATACCAACCTCGCTTGCCGGGTTTGTAGCGGCCAGCCGAACCTTCACCGAACCCGCGCCGCCCGAAGGGCCGCCGTCCTGCACGCGAGGACCCATGACCACAGCCCCGACCCCGGCCGCAGCCGCAGCACCGCCCATGGCCCACATCCCCGATTCCCAGCCGGAACCGCCCCACCGAGCCGAAGCCGCCACCGGCGCGGCCCCCGGCGTCGCCGACTCCCTCGCCGCGGGCCGGATCCGCCTGCGCGACCAGATCGCCGTCAACCCGCTGCTGAGCCTCTTCGGCGCGGTGCTCGCCGGGATACTGGGCTTCATGGGGACCGTCGTCATCGCTCTGCTCGCCTACACCCTCGCCACCGCCAACGACCGCTTCGCCGCGATCGACGATCGCTTCGCCGCGGTCGACGATCGCTTCGCCGCGATCGACGAGCGCTTCGCCCGCCTCGAGGACAAGGTGGATGCCGGGTTCGCCGCCCAGGACGCCAAAATCAACGAGATCGACCTCAAACTCACCGCCCTCATCGCCGCCCAGGACGCCAAAATCAACGAGATCGACCTCAAACTCACCGCCCTCATCGCCGCATTGAACCTGGAGTCCGAAGTAGGCGCCGCCCTCCAGGGCACCCTGCTCGAACCCGGCGCCGCTTCGTGACGCGCTCGGCCTCCGGGGAAGAGGCCCGTGAGCCCGAGAGCCGCCCTGCTGCAGGCCTCCCTCCCGGCGCGCGACTCGGGCTTCACCGCGATCGACAGCGCGGACTGCCCCCCGGAGGTGCGGGCGGCCGCCCTCCCGGCGCGCAGCTCGGGCTTCACAGCAGCAAGGTTGTGCTCTACAGTCGGCTCCGATCTGCCCGGACGCACGCACCGGTTCCCACAAACCCAAGGAGGACGCGCTCTCATGTCTACTCTGGCCAGCGACCTGGTTATTGAGTTGGAGAACAGACCGGGGGCGCTGGCCAGAGTGGCAACTGCGATCAGCGACGCGGGCGTGAACATCGCGGCCGCGACGTGCATGGGAAACGGCAACACGGCGGAGCTTCACATCCTCGTGCCCCACGGTGAGCCGGTGTACAGGGCGCTGGCCAACACGCATGGACCGTCCGTCACCCGCGAGCGCGAGGTGGTGGTGGTCCAGGCCAAGGACCGGCCGGGCGAGCTGGCCGAGCTGGCCCGCATGGTGTCCAACGCCGGAATCAACCTCGACATCGTCTACGTGGCCACGAACTCCAGGGTCGTGCTCGGCTCGCAGGACACCGAGGCCCTCAAGACGGTCCTGGACGGCTTCTCGTTCTAGCGTCCCGGACCTGTCAGGCCGACTCGTAGCCCTCCAGCTCGGCGCGCACTGCCCCTGATGCGCTGGGCGGGATGCCGGCCACGACGACCCTCACCCCGCCGGCCGACATCCTCTCGATGATGCGTCGCAGCGCCACCGCTCCGGAGTAGTCGAGCCGTCCCACGCCGGACAGGTCGATCACCACCGACGTCAGGCCGCGTTCGGTGGCCAGTTCCTCACGGACCGAGCGCTCCACCTGGGGCACGGTGGCGAACCACATGACGCCCTTGGGCCGCACGGTGAGGGTTTCATGGTTCCGCTCGCCGGGGGTGACGACCTGCATCTCGCGGTAGAGATGCACCGCGATGGCCAGTCCGATCCCCACCAGCACGCCCCGCTCCACCCGGGGCGCGAAGCCGACGGTGGCGAACGTCGTTCCCGCGCCCACCAGCGCCTGGGGGAAGGAGCCCCACGGCAGCCGGGCCATCTCCTTGACATCGACCAGCCTCACTACGACGACTATCACGATCACACCGAGCACCGAGGTCGGCAGGGCCTCCAACAGGAAGACGAGCGGCAGCACGGCCATCACGAAGGCTCCGGTGATCGCGCCCGACCATGGGCTGGTGGCGCCGGCCATCCGGTTGAGTGAGCTGCGCGAGAAGGAGCCGCCGACCGGGAAGGCTCCCGACACCGCTGAGGCGAGGTTGGCGACACCCTGGCTGACCATCTCCCGGTTGGCGTTCCACGGCAGGCGGTCGGCCGCGGCGTAGGTGCGGGCGATCGACGCCGGCTCGGCGAACCCGACCAGGGCGATCACCGCCGCCGGCAGCAGCAGGCTCGGCGCCTCCGACCACGGGAAGTCCAGGCTCAGCGGTATGAACCCGCCGCCGAGTTCCCCCACCTGCGAACCTTCGTAGCCGCTGGCGACGGCCAAGACCTCACCGGCGATGACGGCGACCAGCACACCGGGGAACAGGCGATGGACGTGGCGACCGCCGAGCATCAGGCACACCGTTATCACGGCGAAGGCGATGGCCGACAAGCGCCATTCGCCGGGCCGGCCCAGAGCCCGCACCGCGGCGGCCAGCACCTGCCCGTCGGGGTAGACGTCGAAGATCTTGGGGAGCTGCGAGGCGATGATCACCACCGCGGCTCCGGCGGTGAACCCGGTGACGACCGGCTCCGACAGCACGTAGGCGACCCGGCCCATGCGGGCCGCGCCCAGCAGCACACGGATGACGCCCACCAGCAGGGCCAGCAGCGCGGCGCTCTGGATGTAGATTGCCTCGCCCGGCTCGGCCACCCCGGACAGCGCCCCGAGGGTGAGCAGCGCGGTCAGGGCCACCGGTCCGGTCTGCAGGTACCGCGACGAGACGAAGAAGGCGGCCAGCAGCGACGGCAGCGCCGTCGCGTACAGGCCGTAATTCGGCGGGAGTCCGGCCAGTTCGGCGTAGGCAAGCGACTGCGGGATGGCGACCAGGGCCACCGACACTCCGGCGATCAGGTCTCCGGTGCTCGGACGGGACACGAGGTCAGGCTACGAGGATGGCTAGCCTGCGCTCGTGACCATCGAGCGCGACGCGGGCGACATGCCCGTGTTCCCTTCCGACGAGTGGGTGGGCTGGCTCGACGCCGCCCTGTCGGAGTGCCGTGTCGACGACTCAGTCGGTTTGGTGCTGGAGTACCACGCTTCCGACGATGACGCCCCCGTCTTCTGCTGGCATGTGCGTATTGCGTCCGGTCGGGTGTCGGCCGCCGTCGGGCGTGCGGGCGAGGCGCATGGTCTACCCGTGGTGACGCTGGCTTCGGATCGCGACACGGCTCGAGCGATCGCGATCGAGGGCGAATCCGCTCAACGCGCCTTCGCCGAGGGGCGGCTGCGGTTCGATGGCGATCCTCGGCTGCTGCTCGCGGCCCGCCCGGCCATGGAGGCCATCGGCGCCGTCCTGGCCGGGGCAGCCTGACCACGCCGACCCGGCCTACTACTTCAGGAACCGGCTGGTGGTGTTGTCGGCCAGCACCTTGCCGCCCGTCTGGCAGGTCGGGCAATAGGCCACCCGGTAGCGGCGGTATTCGACCGAGCGCACCGTGTCTCCGCATGCCGGGCACGGCTCGCCCACTCGATGGTGGACGTCGCTGGGGCGATCCTGGGAGCGACCCATGTCCTCGCGCTCCCGCTCCGCGGCCAGACCCCTGGCGATGGACGTGGCGATGGCGGCATGCAGACGATCGACGGCCTCGCCGTCGAGGCGCGACGTGTTGGCGAAGGGTGAGATCCGGGCCGAGTGGAGTATCTCGTTGGCGAGCAGGCGGCCGATGCCGGCCAGATGGGACTGATCTCGCAGGAAGCCGTGCACGCGCTCGCCGGCCGCAGTCAGGCGTCGGGCGAGTTCGTCGCGGCCGATGGTGTGGGCGTCGGGTCCGAGACGCACCAGCGGCTCGACCGCTCCCGGGTCGCCGGCCAGCAGCCAGACACCCGCTCGGCGCTCCGAGCCGGCCTCGGTGAGCAGAAGCGCCGGGCCGTCGGCGAAGGTCCAGCGGGCCATGCCGCCGCGGGGCTTGCGGGCCTTGTTGGCGTCGATGCGCAGCCGGCCGGCCTGCATGAGATGGACCACGAACGTCAGGTCCGAGACCTCGTGCCCACCGTCACTTCCGGTGCCGAGCAGGTCCGGGTCCGCTGCGCCGACGAACGTCAGGTCCGAGGCTCCGTGTTCGCCGTCGCCCTCACCGAAGCGCAGCAGCAGGTACTTGCCCCGGTGGCCGACCTCCTTCAGCGCTTTGCTCGCGGCCGCGGCGGGCCGGGGGTCGAAGGTCTTGAGCACGGCCGGGTGCATCGGCTCGAACCGGGCCAGCGGTGTTCCTGAGAACCCGGCCGACAGCCGCTCGGCGAGGGCTGCAACCTCCGGCAGCTCAGGCACGGCGAGCGCCGATCCGAATTGGCAGCGATTGGCGCCCTATAGGGGTCAGACTGCTGCCAATTCCCAGCAGCATGGCGCCCGACCGCCTAGATGAGGCTCAGCGCAGCCACCGTGTCGCGCTCGGCGGCCAGTTCGGCCACCGAAGCGTCGATGCGGCTCCGCGAGAAGTCGTCTATCTCCAGCCCGCCGACGATCTGGTAGGCGCCGCGGGCGCAGGTGGCTGGGAACGACGAGATCAGCCCTTCGGGCACGCCGTAGCTGCCGTCGGAGGGGACCGCCATCGAGACCCAGTCGCCCGGCGGCGTGCCCAGCATCCAGTCGCGTACGTGGTCGACGGCCGCGCTGGCCGCGGAGGCCGCCGATGACGCGCCCCGGGCCTCGATGATGGCCGCACCCCGCTGCTGCACGGTGGGGATGAACGTCCCCTCGAGCCACTCCTGGTCGTCCACGAGGCCAGCGGCGTTGCGACCGTCCACCTCGCAGTGGAACAGGTCGGGGTACTGGGTGGCGGAGTGGTTGCCCCAGATCGTCATCTTGCGGACGTCGCCCACGGTGGCGCCCACCCGGGCGGCGAGCTGAGCCTTGGCCCGGTTGTGGTCGAGGCGGGTCATGGCCGTGAACCGCTCGCGGGGCACCCCCTCGGCGTTGTTCATGGCGATCAGGCAGTTGGTGTTGGCCGGGTTGCCCACCACCAGCACCCGGAGATCATCAGCGGCGCGGGCGGCCAAGGCCCGGCCCTGAACGGTGAAGATCGCGCCGTTGGCCTCCAGCAGGTCCTTGCGCTCCATGCCCTTGGTGCGGGGCCGGGAGCCCACCAGCAGGGCGATCTGGACGCTGTCGAAGGCCTCGTCGGGGTCGTCGCTGAGCACCATGCCCGCCAGCAGCCCGAAGGCGCAGTCGTCGAGCTCCATGGCCACGCCCCGCAGGGCGTCCATGGCCGGCGGAATCTCCAGCATCTGGAGGATCACCGGCACCTCGGGTCCGAGCATCGAGCCCGAGGCGATGCGGAACAGCAGGCTGTAACCGATCTGCCCCGCCGCCCCGGTGACAGCCACTCGCACTGGATCGTTCATGACGTCACCGTATCCGGTGCCGGCAGCGAGCCGCCGGGCCCCCGCCTCAGCAGACGGCACCGAGAAACTCACCGCGCCCGGTACTGAGTCGCTAGCCGTAGTTCAGCAGCGCGTTAGCCGACCCCGCCGCTTCCCGGCTGGCGGCTGCGGCACCCTGAACGGTAATTTCGCGCGCACCTGTTGTTTCGCAGATCAGGCGCCATTGACTGAGGGGAAGACACATGCATGAGGAGCGCAGCCGCCGCGTGAGGAAGTGGGCTGTCGCGATAGGCGCCAGCGTCGTGGCTGCCGTCGTGGCTGTGCCGGGCTCGACCGCGGTCGCTCAGAGTCAGCGGTTCCCCGACGTGCCAGATGGCCACTACGCCTACGAGGCGATCGAGTGGGCCGCTGAGGCTGGGGTGACCCTCGGCTACGGCGACGGCACCTTCAAACCCCACCAGCCACTCACCA
>VYBO01000110.1:10852-11444 GCA_009844405.1 Acidimicrobiaceae bacterium | reverse complement strand
ACTTCACCCGCGCCGACATGATGGTCCTGCTCAAAGCCATCAACGACGGCACCCTGCGCGGCACAGGCGCACCGGCAGGCCAAACACCCGGCGGGACCGCCCAGGGCCAGCGGTTCCCCGACGTGGCCGCGGACCATTACGCCTATGAGGCAGTCGAGTGGGCGGCCGAGGCCGGGGTGACCCTCGGCTACGGCGACGGCACCTTCAAACCCCACCAGCCACTCACCAAGGACCACGCAGTGGTGTTCATGGAGCGCTACTACGACGAGATCCTCAAAGCCGACCAGTCAGAGGACTTCACCCGCGCCGACATGATGGTCCTGCTCAAAGCCATCAACGACGGCACCCTCCGCGACACCGGCACCGACAGTGGCGGCTTCACGGCCGTTGCCGCCGGCGTCAGCCACAGCTGCGGGCTGCGCACCGACAACACCCTCACCTGCTGGGGCAGCAACCACTATGGCGAGGCCGACGTGCCCGCAGGCGCATTCAACGCCGTCACCGCCGGCGGGGCCCACACCTGCGGGCTGCGCACCGACAACACCATCACCTGCTGGGGCTCGAGGACCTCCCGGGACGCGCCCACAGGCGC
>VYBO01000110.1:0-10752 GCA_009844405.1 Acidimicrobiaceae bacterium | reverse complement strand
ACCATCACCTGCTGGGGCTCGAGGACCTCCCGGGACGCGCCCACAGGCGCATTCAACGCCGTCACCGCCAGCCGGCGGCACAGCTGCGGGCTGCGCACCAACAACACCATCACCTGCTGGGGCTCGAGGACCTCCCGGGACGCGCCCACAGGCGCATTCAGAGCCGTCACCGCCGGCGTCAGCCACAGCTGCGGGCTGCGCACTACCGGTGCCGTCGTGTGCTGGGGGAATTCGAACATGAAGACGGCTGATCCAGTCGAGTGAGGCAGGCCCCTGCGGCCTGGTGGGGGCGCCTGGGCCCGTTCAGTGCCAAGGTCGGTCCACCAGCATCGTCAACGTCGGACGGGCCAACTGCTCGACATCGTCGCAAGACCGCACTACCAGCGGGCCCACTCGCTGGCTGATCGGCTCAGACACCAGGCATTACCCGCGCCCCAATCAACACATGGGTCATATTGTGTTGAATGGTGTATCCCTAAAGTGTTATACAGAATCGCCCTAGAGTGTTATATGATGCGGAAAGGACTACGTGCGATCAGGAGGCTCCAGAATGAATGGCCGCCTGCACCCCTTCCCCGGCTATAGGACGAGGCTGGCTGAAGCTGACATCCAAGAAGCACTGACCCGTCGCGGGGCAGTGCTCGTCGAGGGCGTGCGCTGGTGTGGCAAGACCTCGACGGCGCTGGGGTTCGCTCGCAGCGCTCTGCGCCTCGATGACCCCGATGCCCGGGTGCTGGCAGAAGCTGATCCGGTCGAGGCGCTGCGCGGGGATACTCCCCGGCTCATCGACGAATGGCAGAACGCTCCCCATCTGTGGAACCGGATACGGCGCGAGTGCGACGAGCGGGCCACTCCCGGCCAATTCATCTTGACCGGATCGGCGTCGCCGGGCGATGACATCACCCGCCATACCGGTACCGGCCGCATCGCGCGGGTGACGATGCGACCGATGTCCCTGTTCGAGACGGGCGCCTCTGACGGGACGGCGTCGCTGTGTCAACTCTTCGCTGGCGACACGATCACCAGGGCGGCCATCAGCGATGTCGGACTGCGTGAGGTGGCGTCATGGATATGTGTCGGAGGCTGGCCGGCCCACATCGGTCTCGACGAGGCCGCCGGGCGCCGCTCGGCAAGGGATCACCTGCAACGGGGCCGCCAAGAGCCTGTTGCGCCTGCGCGAGAAGGTCACTCCGCAGCGCCAGCAGGCCCTTGCTGGTCTGCTGGTCATCACGGCGCTCGGACCTGCGTACCGACGCCCTGACGGTGTCCAAGTCGTCCCCATCAACGCTCTCGGGCCCTAGTGTCCTGAGTCGCAAGTTCAGGCCGCTTGTTCGGGCCGCCATGAAATCTCGGGTTGGTTTTGTGCACTCAGTCCACACAAACACACCAAGAAAATCTGGCGGCGGACGTCTGCAACGAATTCCCGACTCAGGACACTAGCCCACAGCGAAGAAGCCAGAGTATCCGAGACGTCCATCTCAACCGGGAGGCTCGCGGCGCTCAGACTCCGTGTTCACGGGGCCGCGGTTCATACGAGCGGGGCGGCCCGGCGGGTGTTGCCTACCCAGGACCGGTGCAGCCGGGCGTACACGCCGCCCGCGGCGACCAGATCGCGGTGGGTGCCCTGCTCCACCACACGGCCGTCATCGAACACCAGCACCAGGTCGGCGCGCTCGGCGGTGCTCAAGCGGTGGGCCACCGACACCGTCGTGCGACCCACGGCCAGGTGGGCCATCGCCGCGGCCAGGGCCTCCTCGGTCTCGGGGTCGACTGCGGAGGTGGCCTCGTCCAGGATCAGCAGGCCCGGATCAGCGACCTGGGCCCGGACCAGCGCCACCAGCTGGCGCTCTCCCACCGACAGCCGCCCGCCTCGCTGGCCTACGGGGGTGTGCATTCCGGCCGGGAGCCCTTCGACCCAGCCCCGCAGCCCGAGCTCGTCGACGGCCGCGGCCGCGTCGGCGGCGGTGGCACCGGGCCGGCCGTAGCGGATGTTGTCCTCGATGGAGGCCGCGAACAGGAAGCCGTCCTGGGGAACCATCCGGATGCTCCGGCGGCGAGCCTCGGGGGCTACGGCGCGGAGGTCCACACCGCCGATGACGACTTCGCCCGCCGAGGGGTCGGCCAGGCGGGCCAGCAGACGGGCGAAGGTCGTCTTGCCCGAGCCGGTCTCCCCCACCACGGCCGCATTGGCGTCGGGCGGTATGCGCACGTCGATCCCGCGCAGCACGGGCTCGCCGCTCCGGTACGAGAAGCTGACGCCCCGCACTTCCACGGGCAGCGGCCCCGCAGGCAGCTCCTCTGCCTCGGCGGGCTCCGGCTCGACCACCTCGACCGGCGTGTCGAGCACTCCCATCACCTTCCACCAGGCCGCCAGCGCGGACTGGGTGGTGTCGAACACCTCGCCGATCTCGGAGATCGGCCTCATCAGGAGCCGCACCAGGAACACGAACGCCACCAGCCCTCCAGCGCCGATCCCCAACTCCTCGCTCCACGTCACCCCGACGACGAGGGCCGCAGCCAGCGACACCGACGACACCAGGTCGACCGTCGGCATCAGGAACGCCCACCATTTGAAGGCGGACATCTGGGCCTGGTACTGGCGGTCAACGGCGCGGTCCAGGCGGGCTCGGACAGCGCGGCGGTACCCGTATGCCCGTATCACCGCCGCGGCCGACACCGTCTCGCTGGTGTGGCCCATCGTGTCGGCCACCCGGTCGCGCACCCGGGAGTGGGCCGCGATCTGGCGGCGCTGCACCCAGCGCATGAACGGCAGGACCAGCAGGTGCAGGACCAGCACCAGCAGCGTGAGCTGCCAGCTGTAGAACAGCATCACTGCCAGCGTCGCCAGGATCAGCACCGGGTTGATGGTCCAGGACATGGCGCCCCACTGCATGAAGATGGCCATGGCCTCGATGTCGCTCGTCACCCGGGCCACCAGAACCCCCCGGCGGGTCTCGGTGTGGGTGGCCAGGCTCAGCCGGTGGATGTGCTCGAACGCCCTGACCCTCAGGCCGAGCAGCACCGACTCGGCCATGCGCACCAGCCGGATCAGGGCGAAGCGGCTGGCCGCGGCCACTACCAGCACCGCACCGAGTGCGGCCAGCGACAGGACCCACACCACACCGGGCCGGTAGCCGTCGGGGCCGATCACGCCGTGGTCGAGGACGAGCTGCACCATGACCGGCACGATCAGCCTGCCGACCGCGGCGAACAGCCCCACCGCGGCGACCACCGGAAGCCCTCGACGCAATTCCGGGCTCATGGCGAAGCCGCGGCGCAGCACTCGGAGTGCTTGGACCTCCGCCTCGGCCGAGTCGTTGTGCGGCTCACCGGTCCCTGCTCGCGGCGGGTCGATGCCACCGCCGGCCGGTTCACTGCCCGGCCGGGCCTGGACCTCCTCGGTGCCCGGTGCGTCGCTCACGGGACTTCGGCCTGCTCGTAGGCCGACACGAGCGACCGGTAGTCGTCGATGTCCAGCAGCTCCTCGTGGGCGCCGGTGGCAACGATCCTGCCGCCGGCCAGGTACGCGACCCGGTCGGCGAGCTCGATCGTGGAGATCCGATGGGCTACCACCAGCATCGTGGTGTCGAGATCGCGGCGGAGGTTGGCGAGGATCTCACCCTCCACGACGGGGTCGACCGCGCTGGTGGCGTCGTCGAGCATGAGCAGCCGCGGTGAGCGGACCAGGGCACGGGCCAGCGCCACCCGCTGCCGCTGGCCACCGGAGAGGGTCACACCCCGCTCCCCCACCACGGTGGAGCCGCCGTCGGGCAGGGCGTCCACGAAGGCGCCCGCAGCTGCTGAGTCCAGCGCGGCGGTCACGTCGGCCGGTGAGCGCCCCCACTGGAGACCGACGTTCTCGGTGACCGTGTCGGCGAACAGGAACGCCTCCTGGAACACCAGCGCCACCGCGCTGTGGAGCTCTCGGGACGGAACGTCCTGCAGAGCCGCGCCCGAGAGTTGTATCGAGCCGCCGGCCACAGAGTTGAGCCCGGCCACGGTCTCGAGCAGCGTCGACTTGCCCGAGCCGGTGGCGCCCACCAGCGCCACGGTCTCGCCCGGACTGACGGCAAGCCACAGCCCGTCGAGGACGAGCCGCGATCCGTAGCGGACCGCGAGGCCGTCAATCTGGAGCCCGAGCGGACCCGGAGGCAGCACCGGGCCGTTGCCCTCAGGTTCGGCCGACGGCTCGAGGGGCCGGTCCAGCACGCGGTCCACCCGCTCCAGCGACACCACCGAACGGGGCATCTCCTCCAGGAAGAACCCGACGATGAACAGCGGCAGGGCGAGCAGCGAGAACAGGGTCGCGGCCAGCACCAGGTCACCGGGCGTAGCCGAGCCCCGCCCCACCAGCCAGGCGCCGACCAGCAGAAGGACGATGGCGCCCACCGTGGGCAGGGCGTCGATGGAGGGCTCGAACCCGGCCCGCATCCGACCCACCCGGATGCGCTCGTCGCGGAGCCGCGCCGACACGGCCCTCATGCGCTCCACCTCGATGGGCTCCCGGCCGAGGGTCTTCACCACGACCGCTCCGTCGAAGCTCTCGTGGGCGACCTCCGACACCTCGCCGACCCGCCGCTGGACCTCGGCCGACGGCGCCTCGACCATGCGCGTGTAGACCCGGCTGATCACCGCCAGCGCCGGGAACACGATCGCCGCGATCAACGCCAGCAGCGGATGGGCGGCGAACAGGGCGACCATCGTGACCACCACGAGGACCACCACGCTGACCGCGAAGGCCAGCGGTTTGAGCACCATGGTGGCTGTGTTGACGTCGGAGTCGGCATGGGCGAGCAGCTCGCCCGGGTCGCGCTCGCGGTGGAAGTCCATGGGCAGATCGATGTAGCGGTGAAGGAGGGCTCGACGCCAGTCACGCTGGGTTCGCAACTCGGCCATGGCCAGGAACCACCGGCGCATCAGCACCGATATCCCGCTGGCCACCGAGACTCCGATCACCATCGCGGCGGCCACGGCCGGACCGGTCCGCTCGGACTGCGGCGCGATGATCACGTCGTCGGTGACCCAGCCCAGCAGCCAGGCGGTCCCCACGGTGGCGGCCACGAACCCGAGGGCGCCGAGCAGGGCCACGAGATGAGGGACGGGATGGGCCCGCACCGACCGCATGATCAGCCGGAACCCCCGGCGGGGCATCCTGTCGCGGGAAGCGCTCACTGCGTTCTCCTCACGAGCGCGGCGGCTCGGCGGGCTCAGCCCTTCGGTGCTGCATGTCGCGGGAAGCGCTCACTGCGTTCTCCTCACGAGCGGAACTGGCAGCCAAGAGCGCCCAATATGGGACCCAGCGCTGCCAATTCCCGTGTGGCTCCCGACCGGCGGTCCAATTGGCAGCAGAACGCGCCCTCTAGGGGGCAAGACGCTGCCAATTCCCCAATCAGGACACTAGAGGCGGTCGATGATGGCCGCCGCGAACTCCGAGCACTTCACCTCGGTTGCGCCCTCGGTGAGCCGGGCGAAGTCGTAGGTGACGATCCCGTCGCCGATGGTGGCCTCCACCGCGGCGATGATGTCGTCGGCGGCGTCCTGCCAGCCGAGGTGCTCGAACATGAGCGCGCCCGAGAGAAGCACCGACGAGGGGTTGACCTTGTCCTGGCCGGCGTAGCGGGGAGCGGTGCCGTGGGTGGCCTCGAAGACGCCGTGGCCGGTGACGTAGTTGATGTTGGCCCCGGGCGCGATGCCGATGCCTCCCACCTGGGCCGCCAGCGCGTCCGAGATGTAGTCGCCGTTGAGGTTCATGGTGGCGATCACGTCGAAGGAGGCGGGGCGGGTGAGCACCTGCTGAAGAGCGATGTCGGCGATGGTGTCCTGCACCAGGATCTTGTCGCCGGCGTCGCCGCCGCAGTCTTCCCAGGCCACGGCCACGTCCGCGAACTCCTCGCGCACCAGCTCGTAGCCCCAGCCCCGGAAGGCGCCCTCGGTGAACTTCATGATGTTGCCCTTGTGCACCCAGTGGACCCGCTTGCGGCCCCGGCGCAGCGCGTAGTTGAGGGCGGCCCGCTGCAGCCGCTGCGACCCGAACTTCGACACCGGCTTGATCCCCACTCCGGCGTCGGCGCGGATCTCCCAGCCGAAGGCGTCGTGCAGCAGCTCGATGAGCCGGGCCGCGTCGGGCGAGCCCGACGGCACCTCCAGGCCGGCGTAGATGTCCTCGGTGTTCTCCCGGAAGATCACCATGTCGACCAGATGCGGCTCACGCACCGGCGAGGGCACGCCGGAGAACCACCTCACCGGGCGCAGGCACACGTAGAGGTCCATGATCTGACGGATGGCCACGTTGAGGCTCCGGAAGCCGCCGCCCACCGGCGTGGTCAGCGGGCCCTTGATGCCGATGAGATGCTCGTCGAAGGCGGTGATGGTGTCGGCCGGCAGCCAGTCCCCGGTCTCGTTGTAGGCCTTCTCGCCGGCCAGCACCTCGAGCCAGGCGATGCGGCGGCCTTGCTTGGCCGCCGCCGCGTCGAGCACGGACTTGGCGGCAGGCCAGACGTCGATGCCGATCCCGTCGCCCTCCACGAACGGGATGATCGGCTCGTCGGGCACGCGGAGGACGCCGTCGGCGCCCAGAGTGATCTTCTCAGCCATATGCGCCGAGGCTACCGGCGGCCCGAGAGGCCGAGCGGTCGGGCAGGCGACCACAGGGAATTGGAGAGGCGCTGAGCGAGGCCGCGGCCCGAGCGGCCCGTGAGCGTAGCGAACAGGAGCGGGAACCCATGTGCCCGTTCACCCCGCCAGCGCCTGGGCCTCGTCGAAGACCTCCTGGAGGCGCTCGCGCACCATCTCGGAGAAGCGTCTCATCTCCGGGCGGGTCATGCGACCCTCCGGCGGGCGGATGGGCGATCCGGCCACCATGGCCACCCTGACCGGCCGGGGCAGCCGGGCGACGGTGCTCATCGCGGCCTCAGTGCCGGCGATACCGACCGGAACGATGGCCGCGCCGGTCCGCGACGCCAAGTAGCTCATGCCGTCGAACACCTCACCCACCCGGGCGCCGGTCTGGCGGGTTCCCTCGGGGAACACCACCATCTGCTCACCCGCCTCCAGCATCTTGACCGCCTCCCGCATCGCCTCCCGGTCGGCTGCGCCCCGCCGCACGGGGAACGCTCCAAGTGCGGCCAGGAACGCTCCGAAGTACCGGTTTGAGAACAGGGACTCCTTGGACAGCGCCCGCAGGCGGCGGCGACTCATCCCGGACAGCAGCGGAGTGTCGAGGTTGGACCGGTGCACCGGGGCCACGATCACCGGACCCTCGATATCGAGGTGCTCCTTGCCGCGGCGCCGCACCCGGAAGTACGGGTACAGCACCGTCATGATGGTGCGGCGCACCGAGCGGTACACCCACATCGAGCTGCGTTTGGCTGCGATGTGCTGGGCCCTCTGCTGGAGGTCCTCCACCCGTCTCCCCTTCGGCTCGGAGGTGTCGTGCCGATGGTTGTCTACCACCGACACGTCCAGCCGCTGCGGTGGACAATGACGAGGCGGCTAAGAGGCCCCGCGGATAGGCGGGCGACCCGGCCCATGCGGGACGGGGCCGTGGCCCGAGCGGCCCGTGAGCGAAGCGAACAGGAGCGGGAATGACCACCCTGCGCCGCGATCGGCCGCGATCAATCCGCGCTCGCTCCAAGAGTCGGGAGGCAGGCATGTCGGGGCCATCCACCAGCCGGAGATTGCGGCCATCAACGGCGCGGCCATCGGCGGGGGGCGTCGAACTCACATTGTTCTGCAGGCAGCGATACCGGATATGGTTGCAACGCACTGCATCTACACTGCCAACCACGTGACCAACTCCATCGACCGAGAACAACCAACACAGCCTGACCAGACGACACTCCCCACAATTCGGGGGGGGGGGGAGCTTCCGTTGCGGCGCTTCCGCGCCGGGCTGTTGCTGGTGCTGGGATGCAGCGTCGCGCTGGCTGCGCTGCTGACGGCGCCCGCCGCCGCTCAGGGCGACCCGCCCCCACCCAGCGGGGTGACGGTGGTGCCCGGTGGCGGCACCGCCGAGGAGGACCTGCTCAGCACTGAGAGGGATCGGTTCGGCCACCGCCTGGTGCTCGAGGGCGGCAAGAAGCTGGAGGTGTCGTGGCAGGAGGTGACGTCGGGGTCGCCGACCGGGTACCGGATCCAGTGGCGTGCCGCCGACGCTGCGGACTGGACCACGGCGAGTTCGGCCGACGTGGACGGGGCGGCGACGCTCACCCACACGATCGCCGGCCTGGTGAACGGCGCCGACTACGAGGTGCGGGTGTTCACACTGTCGGGATCCGTCGCCGGCGACGCATCCGCCGCCGTTGCCGCCACCCCCAAATCGGCCGTCGATCAGATGAGGGACTTCATCGAGTCCGAGATCGTCGCCAAGGGCGAGCAGTTGAACGACGACGGCGTCGAGCGGGCCCCGTGGTTGCGGGAGGCCTGGAACGTCCTCAACGACGAGTTGGTGGGCGGTCCCGTGAGGTTGGGCTCGGCCGACAAGCTCGGCAACGCGAGCTTGGTGGCGACGGAATGCCATCCGGCGAACTCCGCCAATCTGCGGATCCCGGGGGACTCCCCCTATTTCAGATGGTGCGAGGTGGGCGAATATCTGATCAACACACGCCACGTACGGAACAGGAAACTGTTGATCCATGAACTCCACCACATACTCTACTTCGGCCCCCGCCAGCGGCACCCCATCCATTCCTTCGACGCCGTGGGCGAGATGTACCTGAGCGAGGCGACGGCCGACTGTGTCAGCCCGACAACGGAGTTGTACGCCGACCTTGCGACTCTCGTCACCTACAAGGAGATCTTCGGCGAGTCTCCGGGCCTGTTCTACTGGGACAGGTGCACCCCGCACCTGAGCGACGCCGAGCAGGCCGCGGCCGAGGAGATGGCCGAATCGGTGATGTTCGGCCGCGAGCTGCCGTCCTGGTTCTTCGACGAGTTCGGCGGCGGCGACGACGAGTGGACCGACGCGGAGCAGCGAAGCGTGTGGGAGTTCTACCGTGATCAGGGTCGTCGCCACTCCGACATGATGCTGCAGGGCCTGGACATGCTGTTTGGAGGCTTCTGCGACGTGTCCCTGATGCGCAGCGCCTCGGTGGCGCTGGGATTGCCTCTGTCCCCGTTGGTCCATGAGAACATCGCCGAGCGCCGGATGGAGGCGGAGGCGGTGCGGCACCCTTGGCGCGACGGTGGATGCCATCCGGGCGCGCCGTCGAATTTGGAGGCGGTCGCGGGCGACGGCGAGGTGTCGGTGAGCTTCGGCGCTCCGTCGGGCGAGGGGCTCTCGGCGGTGAGCAGGTACAAGGTGACCCTCACCAAGGCCGGCGGCCGCTGCCGGACGTCGCGCCAGAGGGTCGTCAGCGACCTGAGCGAGCTGCCGGTGGTGTTCAACGGGCTCGCCGCGGGCGACTACACCGTCGAGGTGCAGGCGTTGAACCTGCTCGGCGGTCCCCACGGCGCCTACGCGACCGCGCTGGTGACGGTCGCGTCCGGCGCCGAGGCCTGCGAGGGGGTGACTCTGGTGCCGTCATGGTGGTCGCTGGTCCCCGACGGGCTCGGAGACGGCGACCAGTTCCGCCTGCTGTTCGTCTCACTCCCGACTTGGACCCACGGCGCCGACTTCGAGCGCTCGCTGGGCGCCTACGACGACGCGATCCGGGGGCTCATGAGCAGCCGCGGACACCGTGACGCCCGCGCCATGAGCTCGATGTTCAAGGTGCTGGGCAGCTGGTCAGACGTCGACGCCAGGGACCACACCGGCACCTATTGGACCGAGGCATACTCCGGAACACCGATCTACTGGCTCAACGGCGGGATCGCGGCCGACGACTACAGGGACTTCTACGACGGCAGTTGGCAGCTGAACCCCGGACGGCATCCCGTATTCGCCGACGAGCGGGGCCGAAACGTCACCTCCCGCGTTTCCGCCGCCACTGGGACCAGCAACGACGGCACGAAGCTCCTTCGTGTGGGCGGCGTAAGAACTCCGAGGACGCTCCAGGACCAGTCGTTGGCAGGGATATACCCCGTTGCCTTCCTACTACAGGCCGGCCGCCCCCACATCGGCCTGGGCGGCAGGACCGACACCGGCAACAGTCCGCTTCAGAGCGGCACACTGATGGAGACCTTGAACGATACATTCCGGTTGTTCGGGCTGTCCGGCGTGTTCGAGGTGGTGGAGCCGGAATCCAACCCGCGAGAGGACGCCTTCATCAGGATCGAGGTGACTGGCCCGACCACCGCCGAGGACAGCTACTGGACCCGAGGCGAGCCGGCCCGTGTCGAGATCAGCCTGCGGCGCGGGCTGAGCGACAACGAGCGCCTGTTCCTGCCGCTGCACTTCAACGGCGAGCACGACTTCGGTTCCGGTTCCACGGATCTGTCCGCTGTGTTCCAGTCGTTCTGCTCCGACGGCACCTGCTTGAATCTGGTGCTGGAGGGCCGGCCGGCCGGCGTGTCGTTCAACCTTCAGGGATTGATGTTCTCGGGAGCGGGCTTCGACGATTGTTCTGAGCGCCTGCGCTGCGCCGAGCCGGGCGGCTCGACGGCATCGCAGATCACTCTGCGCCTGCAGGGTATAAGCGACGCCGACTCGGTGGACAACGACATCGTGCTGTCGGAGCTGTGGCCGTACTCGTTCGGCCCATCAACCGCCATCGTGAGGATGATCCAAGTCACCGACGGAGCCGACGTCGAGATGCTCGTCCGCAGTGTCGGAGGCGGAACGATCACCGTCACCGAAAGCAACGGTGCCCCGCC
>VYBO01000139.1:17763-19203 GCA_009844405.1 Acidimicrobiaceae bacterium | reverse complement strand
CGCCAAAGCCAAACGCGGACGAGCCGCCCTCACCAAATCCGCGACAGACCACTAGCCCCGTCGTCTGCGGCGGTCGCGTGGCAGCAACAAGGTAGGGAGTCGCAGGACTGGCTTGAGAGTCAGGCGCTCGTTCCTCAGGTCCACCTCTGCACCGACTGCCTGCAGGGCGATGACTCCAAGCAGGGGTTCGGCGTCATCGTCCCCGAAGAGTACGTCAGTGTGCGTGCTCCGGCCGAGGAACCCGAGTGTGGCGCCGCCGACCTCGAAGTCGACGATGGCGCCGTCGGCGAGTTCGTACTCACGGCTGCCCTCGGGCTTGAGGCCGATGGCTTCGAGGTGCTTGCGGGGCACGATGGTGTCGTGGGCGCCGGTGTCGACGAGGAACTCGCCCTCCCAGGCCCGCTCGCGGTCGGCCGGGTTCCTGATGGTCACAGTCGCATAGGTCTCACCCATCGTCGCGCCTCCGTCTGCTTGTTGCTGCCGGGTTGTCCGGCGCCGTGTCGGATTCGACGGCTCGGCCCCGGTCCAGGTCGCGTGCCAGCCGGACTGGCCGTCGGGGATTGAGAATGTGGGGGATCGGCTTGAAGCGCCGGGTGGCAGGGTCGTACTCCATACCGGCGTTTCTCTGGGCTAGCAGTCCGAGCAACGGCTCGGTGTCATCGTCGGCGAAGATCACGGTCCCGAGGACGGTCTCGCCCAGGAAGTCCAGGTATGCGGTGCCGATGTCCATGTCGACGACGCTGCCGTCGGCGACCTCGAACTTTCGGGTGCCCTCCGGCCGGATCTCGACCTCATTGAGGTGCCAACGCGGCACGATGCTGTTGAGTATGCCCGCGTCCGCGCGGAACTTGCCCTCCCAGGCCCGATCCGTCTTCGCCGGATTCCTGACCGCAACAGTCACATAGGTCGCTCCCATCGGCTTCCTCTCTGCCAGTCCCTGCTGGTGGTGGCCCCTGGGGTGACCGGTTTGGACCGTGAAAGTATAGCTAATGCAGTGTAGTTCCACAACATCGATCTGTAGTACGAGCGTTGTGAAGCTTGCGGTAGTAGCGAAACAGGCGTAGGCTGCGCGCTCGTGCTACGGGGCAGGCGAGCGTGATCGCCGACGTTCGAGACGCCTGCACGCCACGCTCCGATGTGCTGCGCGGCGGGCTAGAGGACAAGCACTTCGCGGCGCAGCTCGACCAGGTCGTGACCGGCGCGGGCGGCTACGAGGCCTACGCCGACGCCGACCAGTTCTTCGCGCTGACCTACCCGACACGTGGACTCCAGGACTTGCTGGCCAGCACGTTCTCCCGCCTCAACCCACCAGCGCCGGGGGGGGGGGGGGGGGGCCCCCCCCCCCCCCCCCCCCCCGGGGGCCCCCCCCCCGGCCCCCGCGTGCGGGGCCGCCAAACCCCCCGCCCGGACCCCCCTTTGCCCCAGGGCCAAGGGGGCCCG
>VYBO01000139.1:0-17753 GCA_009844405.1 Acidimicrobiaceae bacterium | reverse complement strand
GCTTCTGCCCGGCCGCTGCTCCGCTTCCCGCGGGCGCGCCGCCTGGGCGTGCGTCGCCCCCGGCGCCCCCCCCCCCCCCCCGCCCTCCCCTCCCCCCCCCCCCCCCCCCCCCCTCCCCCCGCCCCCCCCCCCCCCCCCCCCCCCCCCCCCGCCCGCCCCCCCCCCCCCCGCGGCCCCCCCCCGCCCCCCCCCCCCCCCCCCCCCCCCCCGGGGGGGGGGGGATCGGAGCCCCATCCCGACGCGCGGCATGCGGTCTACCGCTATGAGACCTCGTTCGGGGGCGGCAAGACTCACGGCCTGATCGCGCTTTGGCACCTGGCCAAGGGTGCCCGGCCGTCCAACATCGCCGATTTCGTCGACCCATCGTTGCTGCCCGATCGGCCGTGCGCCGTCGCCACGGTGGTTGGAGACCGGCTTGATCCGGTCAACGGCCTGAACGACCCTTCAACGGGGATTTCGACCTACACCTTCTGGGGAGAGGTCGCCCGCCAGCTCGACCCTGAGGTCTGGTCGCGCTTCGAGCGCAGTGACCGTGAGCGCACGCCGCCCGGCAAACAGCTCTGGATGGACGCCTTCGAACGGGGCCCGACGCTGATCGTCATCGACGAGTTGGCGCTGCACCTCGCCCAGCTGGCCAGTTCGCAGAACCCCGACGTACGCCGCCAGGAGGAGGCCACCATCCAGGCGCTGAAGGTGCTGTTCGAGGCGGCCACCGCCGCGCCGGCGGTGCGGCTGATCTTCACGCTCGCCACCGGCACGGCCGCGTTCTCGGCCCGCACCGACAAGCTCGCGGCCGCGATCTCCAGCGTGTCGCTGGAGGGCGCCAGCGAGGCCGCCCATGACGTGATGGCGCGCTCGAAGGGCGCGGTCGGCCGGCCCGCCGACGACCACGAGATCGGCCACATCCTGCGACGCCGCCTCTTCGAGCACGTCGACTCGTCCGCGGCCGAGGTCGCCTTCTCCGCTTACAAGGACGCCTACGGCACGCTGGCCGAGCGCGACTCCCAACCGCTCGGCGGCGCCGAGGCCGATCCGGCCTCGTACTGCGAGCGGATCAGGACGTGCTATCCGTTCCATCCCGCCCTGATCGACTGCCTCGACAAGCGGATCGGGCCGCTGCCGGGGTTCCAGCGGGCCCGCGGGGCCCTGAAGCTGCTGGCCGAGTCGCTGGCAGTGCTCTGGAGCGAGCCAGCCGCGCGGCGGGCGTCGGTGCCGATAATCAACCTTGGCGACCTGCCCCTGCAGTCAGCCGCGGTTCGCTCGTGCATCACCGGGGGCATCAACCGGGCGGAGATGGACCCGCCTGCGCTGGCGGACTTCGCCGGGGAAAGCGGCCACGCCGTCGCAGTCGATTCGAGGCGTTGGCCGCAGGAGCAGATGGCACGCCGCGCCTGCACCGCCGTGTTCTGCCACAGCATTGCCGGCGAGTCCCACGGCGCGACCGCCGCCGACGTGTGCCTGGGAACGCTTCGCCCGCACGAGGATCCGGCCCTGCTGGACGAGGCGCTGGGCGAGGCCCTCAAGGTGGCCTGGCACCTGCACTTCGACAGCGGCCGGTGGCGTTTCCGGGTGGAGCCCAACGCCAACAAGATCGTCGCCACCGAGATGGCCAACGTCTCGCACACGGAGATCACCGACGAACTGGAGTCCAAGGTCCGCAGCCTCTTCGCGCCGTCGGGATCGCTGCACGCGGTCCACTTCCCGGCCGCGCCGAGCGACGTCACCGATGCGCCCCGGCTCCAGATGGTGGTGCTCAGCCCCGCTGAGGCCGTCAAGCCTGAGGAAATCGCGCCTCCGCGCCTGGTGCGCCTGATCGCCGACCGCAGCGGTGCTGCCGAGACGCACAGGACGTTCCGCAACGGCCTGGTGTTCGTGGTGGCCGAGAAGGCACACATCACTGCGGCCCGCGAGAAGATCGGCTTCGAGATGGCCGCTAGGAGAGTCGTGGCCCGCCAGCAGAAGGGCGACTTCAGCTCCGCAGTCGTCAAGAAGCTCAAGGAACTGGCGGCCACCGCCGCGCTGGAGTCGCGCATGGCCCTGAGCCGCGCCTACCAGCATGTGTGGTGGCCCGAGCGGGCCTCCAGCGACGGTGGGGTGCAGCTTCGCCTGCTGCCGTTGCCGCCCGCCGATCAGGGCAAGGCCAGCGGCGCCCAGACCGATCGGGTGTTGAAGCTGTTGCGCGATTACTCGAAGGTCAGGGACTCGCCGCCAGCCACTGACGCTCTGGCCCGTTCGTCGGGATTCGACCAGGGAGGGGAGATCTCGACGGAGGCGCTGGCACGGTCGCCGTGGCGCGATCCGTCTCAGGCCGTAGTCCTCGACCCAGCCCTCATCGGCAAGGCCGTAGCGGCCGGTGTACGCAACGGCAGTTGGGTTTGCCACGACGCCGCGTCCGGCACTGTGTTCACTCGACAGGATCCGCCGGGCAGCGTGCGTATCGCGGAAGACGTTGTGCTCTACACAGTCGAGCGGGCCAGGCAGCTCGGCTTGCTGCCGGAACCGTCTGCGGACACCGACCGGCGAGACCCGCCCGACGGCCCGACTCAGCCCGGCCCTGCGCCGGGTGATGGTCCGACCATCGGCGAGAGCGGCGCTAGCAGTAATGACAGGAGCGACCCGACCGAGTCGCGCGTCCTGGAGGCTCACGGCAGTGCCGCAGCGGCATTGCAGAAGCTCGACGACGCCATGCGCGACACCGGAGCACAGCACCTGTCGCAGGTCGCGGTCCGCGTCAGTGCCGAATCGGGCCAGGGCGTGCAGCCGTTTCGAGTTCTCGGGATGTGCGTGCCACAGCTCGCCCGCTTCGACGTGGCCCTGAAGCTCGACGCCACCGCTGAGTTCATGGAGCCCTCGGGTGCCGCCTCGATCCGCTTCGAAGGCTCGGCTGCTGCGTGCACGCCCGTGTTCGAGGCGTTCTGGGGGGCGCTGTCCGGTGCCTCCGATGTGGCCGGAAGCCTGACGTTGACCGCTTCGCAGGCCGATGCCATTGCCTATGACGGACCGGACTTCCGGCAATTCGCGGAGGTGCTGAGACGGGCGGCGCCCGGTCATGTGACTCTGTCGGCCAAGGTCGCCGAGACAGCCGCGGCGCCGGGCGAGCGTGCCGGTCCCCAGTAGGGCGCAGAGGCGCTTCGTGCTACGCCTGATCGGTGACGGCCGCGACGGGTGGGGGTTCGCCCTGTGGGAGGAGTCGCCCGGCGACCTTGAGCCCGTGGTCGCGGTTTCGCCTGAGAGGACCGGGCCGCTGCGGCGGGCGGTGAAGAACGCGGCCACCGCCGACGGCTACTCGCCCGAGGCTGTCGGTTCGGGGCGGAAGCGGCCGTTCAACCTGACCCAGACGCCGGGAGTGCGCCTCACGTTGACGACTCTGGCGGCGCTGCCGATGCGCTGTCCGCAGCGGCGCGCCGCGGTGCTGGCCGGTGTCGAGGCACTGGGGGACGAGGAGTGTCTGTACTGGTACGCCAAGGCCCGCGGCAGCACCGGGAGCCGGGCGCTCCGGGCCCTACGCCTGCTCCTGACGGACATCTGAGAAGCGCCGAGACAGTCTGAACGGAGGCGTGAGTTCCGAGATGGCCGTCGAGCATCCAGGAGAGAATCTGAGGTGAGCCCTGGGACCCGCCGCGACGATGACCGGCCGAGACTGCTGATCGAGGAATGGCTACCGGTCGCGGCCTTGGGGGTGGAGGCTGTCCGGGAACGTGCTGCGGCTAGCGCGCTTCCGCCGCTCTATTTCCTGCACGTCTGGTGGGCCCGGCGACCGCTGGTGGCAAGCGCGGCCGCCGTGCTCGGCAGCGTGATGCCCGCCTGGACGCCCGAGCTTGCCCAGAGCTTCCCCGGGCATGACGCCGTGCAGACTGAGGACGCCTACCGCAAGTGGTTCCTGAAGCTCTGCGGAATCCTCGGCGATCCGGTTGTAGCTCGGCGCAAGATCGACGAGGCGGTCGCTAAGAGCGAGCGCGGATTGATCGGCAGGCAATCGCGGCGCGCGGTGGTCATTTCCGCTCTTGTTCGCTGCGCTCACGGGCCGCTCGGGCCACGGCCCCGCCCCGAATGGGCCGGGTCGCCCGTCAATCCGCGGGGCCTCTAAGGGCACGACCACGAAGGGGAACGACTACGGCTACAAGCAGGCCTTCAAGAACAGCCCGCCCCCCGAAGACCTAGCGCAACTACATGAGGTCTTGAAGCACACGTGGGGCGCGGTGCCACAGGTGATCGATCCGACCGCGGGCGGTGGCTCGATCCCGTTCGAAGCGCTGCGCTACGGGCTGCCGACGCAGGCCAACGAGTTGAACCCGGTGGCATCGGCTGTCCTGCACGCCGGTGTGCGTATTCCGAGCACGAACGGGCTCGGCTTGTTGGGGGATCTGAAGCGTTGGGGCGAACACCTGACGAAAGACCTCGTCGATCGGCTGTCTGCCTACTTCCCGTCGAGTTCGGATGGAGACGTCGCAACGTTCATGTACGCCAGGACGGTGGCTTGTCCGCGGACTGGCAAGACGGTTCCGTTGGTGGGGGACTGGTGGCTGCGGAAGGGGGACAAGCCGGTCGCGGTGCGGCTGTTGACGCGGCGCGACGGCGCGGAGCTCGACGAGCCTGCCTTCGAGATTCTCGAAGGGCGGGGCGCGCTCGAGGGTTACGACCCGAAGGCGGCGGCCACCTGGTCTCGGGGAAAGGCCGTGTCGCCCTGGGACGGGCAGGTGATCGACGGCGACTACATCCGCGCCGAGGCCCAGGCCGGCCGCATGGGGGATCTGCTGTACGCAGTGGCGGTGAGAGTCGGCAGGACGCGCGGCTTCCGCGCGCCCAACGACACTGATAGGGAGGCCGTCGCGGCGGCCGAGAACGAACTGGAGCGGCTGCTTCCGGGCTGGGAGGCCGAGGACGTGCTGCCTGACGAGCCGGTGCCCCCCGGCAACGATGAGCGCCCACACCTCTACGGCATGCCGCGTTGGCGGGATATGTTCACGCCGCGGCAACTGCTGGTGCACGGGTGCTTCGTGGAGGAGTACCGCAAGCTGATTCCGCAGGTGCGGAAGGCCTACGCCGATGACCCGGACCGCGCCGCCGCCGTGCTCACTCTGCTGGCCATGATCAGCGGCAAGGCGCTCGCATACAACTCTCGACAGAGTCGCTGGGACCAAAGCCGCCAGAAGATTGCCAGCACGTTCGACATCCACGCGTTCCCGTTCAAGAAGACCTTCGGGGAGTTCGAGGGCGGGCGGGAGCTCTACCCGTGGTGCCTGTCGCAGATGCTCGACGCCTACAAGGGGATCGCCGGGCTCATCGATCCCGGCCCCCAGCAGACCGCGTACCACGGCGAGCGGCCTCCTCCGCGCCCGGAGGTGACTGTCACCAACGTCAACGCCGCCAACCTCGCCGACGTGGCCGACGGGTCAATCACGCTTGTGTGCATCGACCCGCCCTACTACGACAACGTGCAGTACGCGGAGCTGTCGGACTACTTCTACGTCTGGCACAAGCGCACCCTCGGCCGTGTGCTGCCCGACCTGTTCGCCGCGCCGCTCACCAACAAGGCCGATGAGGCCGTCAAGAACAAGGCCCGCTTCGCGGCCGTTGGCCACCGGGCCGAGTCCATGGCGCATGACGACTACACCCTCAAGATGGCCGCCATCTTCTCGGAATGCCGCCGGGTGCTGCGGCCTGACGGCGTGATGTGCGTGATGTTCACCCACAAGGCCGCTGGTGCCTGGAACGCGCTGGGCACCGCCCTGCTAGATGCCGGCTTCAGCATCGAGACCTCCTGGCCCGTGCGCACCGAATCGCAGAACTCACTTCATCAGGCCCGACAGAACTCGGCCAACTCCACCATCTTCCTGGTCTGCCGCAAACGGCCCGGCCGCACCGGCGACGCCGCGGTGCGTTACCTCGGCGACATCGAGCCCGAACTCCGCGACGCCGTTGCGGTCGCCCTGCAGCAGGCCCGCCGCAACGGCCTCAGCGGCGTGGATCTGCTGCTCGCCACTTACGGCCCGGCGCTCTCGGTGCTGTCGCGCAGCTGGCCCGTCCACTCCACCGAGGCCGGTGAGGACGGGCGCTCCCGGCGTTTGGAGCCCGAGGAGGCTCTCGACATCGCCCGCTCCGAGGTGACCTGCCTGGTGCTGGCCCGCCTGGTCGGATCGCAGGCCCACTTCGATCCGGTGACCGACTTCACCATCCTGGCCTGGGAGATCTTCGGGGCCCGCACCTTCCCCTACGACGACGCCCGCCGCCTCGCCTACGCCACCGGCGGCCTCGACGTGCGCGACCTCCAGTCGCAGCGGATCGTCTCCGCATCCGGCGGCAAAGTCACTCTGCTCGCCCCCGACGAGCGCCGCCGCGGTGGCGGGGTGGACCGGGCAGCCTTCACGTTCGCCCGCCAGATCGACGCGGTCCACACGGCCATGTATGTGGCCGCTGCCGACGGACTCGGCACGGCCAAGGCATGGCTCGACGAACGCGGCCTGCGCGGCGACGCCGACTTCAAGCGCTGCCTCGGCGCCCTCGCACAGGCGCTGCCCAACACCCGCAGGCCGGACGGTTCGTGGAACGTGGCCGAGGCCCAGGTGATGCGCTCGCTGGTCTCGACCCACTTCGGCGACATCGCGTTGCCGAGTTCGGTAGCCATCCCCGACGAACAGCAGGCCATCGCCTTCCCCGACGACGGCGGACCCGACAACGATCTCTCTGAGGACCGCGACCCCGGGGGTGGCGAGCCGGTGGGTGGCGGTGCCGACAACGATCTTGCCGCGGGCGGCGGATCCGACCACCGCCGACTCAGGAACAGCGGAGCCTGAGGCTCGGCCATGGCCGAGGGCCTCCGGGGGCTGCAGCTTAGGCCCAGCTACTCGTCGGGCACCGACGACCTGCTGGAGGACTTCTACGTGCCGGCTCTGAGCCGGGCGTCGAGCTATGACCGCATCGCCGGATACTTCGCATCGTCGGCGTTCGTGAGCGCCGCCGCCGGGCTGGCGCGATTCGTCAACAGCGGCGGCTCGATGCGCATGATCGTCGGGGCGCAGCTGCGCGAGTCCGACTGCGCGGCCCTGAGAGGCGATGCAGGTCTTGATGCAGTCCTCGCCCATCGGCTCACCACCGCGACTCTCTTGAGTGACGATGTGGAGCGAGCGCGCCTGCAGGTGGTCGCCTGGATGGTGCGAGAGGGCCGGCTGGAGATGCGGGTCGGCGTGGCCTGCGGCACTGACGGCGAGCCGCTGGCCGCCGATGATCCCGACAACGACGGCCGCTACTTCCACATCAAGACGGGAATCCTGCACGACATTGACGGCAACTCCCTAGCGTTCAGCGGAAGCATCAACGAGTCATCGCAGGGCTGGTCGCGCAACTTCGAGCAGTTCAGCGTCTACATGTCGTGGAAGGCCGAGTCGTGGGCCGACTACGGCGAACCCGAAATGCGGCGGTTCGAGCGGCTCTGGAGCGATGAGTCCCTACCTGGTTGGCGCATCGTCGCTCTGCCTGAGGCATTCAAGAGCCGACTGCTGGGGTTCGTGCCCGACGACTACGAGCCCCCCGGACGCGATCCGGCCGAGCCGCCTGCACCGGAACCCGTCGATCCTGATCCTGGGCACAGGCCCGAGGTCTCTTGTGGTCGTACTTCCTCGAAGCAGCCACCGCGGCCGCCGGGCGACCCGACTTCGCTCAGCGAGGCCGACCGCAGGCTCGTCGAGGAGATTCGCGACGCGCCGGCCACCCGGACAGGCGTGGGACTGGTGTCGGCGGCGGTGGAGCCGTGGCCCCACCAGATGGCCATCGCCCGTCGCATCCTCGACACTTGGCCGCGGTCGTACCTGCTGGCTGACCAGGTCGGGCTGGGCAAGACGATCGAGGTCGGACTGGTGTTGCGTGAGCTACTGCTGTCGGGCCGGGCTACGAGCGCTTTGATCCTTGTGCCGGCGTCGGTGCTGATCCAGTGGCAACAGGAGCTCCACGAGAAGTTCTGCCTAGATGTGGCCCGCATCGACGGCGCAGACCTCGTATTCAGCGATCCCGCTCGTCGGCATCCGATAAAGGCCGGCAGCAACCCGTGGGCGGACGAGCGGGTGCTGCTGGCGTCGTCGCATCTCGCCCGCAGACGGATCCATCGCCAACGCCTGCTAGAAGCACCGGGCTGGGATCTGGTGGTCCTCGACGAGGCCCACCACGCCCGCCGCCGCGGATCGAAGCCGGGTGCCGCGGCAAACCAAATGCTCGCCCTTCTGCGTGACCTCAAGCGCCACCGCAAGTTTGAAGCGCTGCTACTCGCCTCGGCGACCCCGATGCAGATGCACTCCCACGAACTCTGGGATCTGCTGGATCTGCTCGGCCTGCCCGAACGCTGGAGAACCGACGCCGAGGTGATGGCGCGCTACTACCACGAACTCAGCGAGCCTTTCGCCGATAGGAATTGGAACTTCCTGCGCGACCTGGTCAAAGTACATCTGGAAGCCGTGGACACAGAGGCACCGTCGGACAGGCGCACAGCGGCTGCACTGGAAGGTGCAGGCCCGGCCGAGGCCCATCGCATCCGCCACTTCGCTGACAACGGCCTGCATCGGCCCCAGGGTGTCGTCGAGGCCCACCGCCCGGCATGGGACGAGTGGCTGCGGGCGTGCACACCTGTTCGCGGCCGGGTCTTCCGCACCACCCGGGCCACGCTGCGTACCTACCTCCGAGACGGTCTGCTGGCGGCCGGCACGGTCATCCCCGAACGCAGCATCGACGATCACTTCGACGAACTCGGCAGGGCCGAGGAACTGTACGGGCGCATCGACCGGTACATCCGCGCCCGCTACGAGGCCTACTCGGCCAGCCGCGACTCGCGGATCCGGGGCATGGGCTTCATCATGACCGTGTACCGCCGCAGGCTCACATCCAGCTTCCACGCCATCCGCTGCTCGCTGCAGCGGCGTCGCGACGCCCTCAGCAGCAGGTCCGCCACCGTGAGGGTCGCAGATCCTGAGGCGGCAGCCGCGCTCGAGGCTGATCGCGTCGCCCTCGGCAGCAGGTCCACCACCGCGAGCCTGCTCGACGACGACGACCGCCACGCCTCCGAAGGCGACCTCCGGCTGGACGGTCTCGACGACTCGGCGCTGGCGTCCGACCCGCCCGGGGCCGACCGCGGCGCCGACGTTCAGTTGACGCTCGCCGAGGTCGGGGATCTGCCGTCGGAACTCGACGAACTGGACCGCTTCATTGCCGACCTTGACGCGCTGCCGCCAGACGAGCCCAAGATGAAGCGGCTGGCGGGAATCCTTGCAGGCTGCTTCGCTCAGGGGCACCGGAGCGCGGTGGTGTTCACCCAGTACGCCGACACCCTCCGCTACATCCGCGAGCGGCTGTTGGGCACCTATCGCAACGGGCTGGCCTGCTACTACGGCGGTAAGGGCGAGATGTGGGACGACGAACTCGGCCGCTGGAGCGGGGTCAGGAAGGAGCACATCAAGTCCCGGTTCCGCTCCGGCGACATCCAGATCCTCATCGGCACCGACTCGATGTCGGAGGGACTGAACCTGCAGACCTGCGACGTGATGGTGAACTTCGACATGCCCTGGAACTTCACCCGGGTCGAGCAGCGGATCGGGCGCCTTGACCGCATCGGCGGGATGCCTCACATCGCGGTCCACAACCTCTACTACCGCGACACGGTCGAGGTGGACATCTACGACCGCCTTCGGGAGCGCTTCGACAGTTTCGAGGGTGTGCTGGGCCGCAGCGCCCCCGTGCTCGCCGCCATGGAGGACACGCTGCTGGACGCCGCCATGGGCACAATCGGGCCCGAGCAGGCGTTCGAGCGGATCGACGAGTCGATCCGGATCTCCGAGGACGCGCCGATATCGCTAGACGACCTTGACGCCGTGCCAGAGCCGGCGGACGAACTCGCCCCCGCCATGACTCTCGACGGACTGTGCGACAGACTGCTGTCGCTGCCGGCCGTGGCGACCCGTCTGGTGGCCGACCCGCAGCGCGTCGGCGTGTGGCTATTGAGTCTCGACGCCACAGGCGCCGAGAACGCGGCCGGGGTGCCCGTCACTTTCGACCGCAGCATCTGCGCTGGCTACGACGATGTCGCGCTACTCACCTGGGGCAGTCCGATGCTGGCCGAACTGCTCAACCGAACCGAGCCGATTTCTCGGGAGGGTTGTGGTGGCTCCAGCACCCAGGATCCTCCCGAGATTTTGGCGGGGCCAGGCTGCTGATTTTCTCGGGAGGGTTGTGGTGGCTCCAGCACCCAGGATCCTCCCGAGATTTTTGGCGGGCCGCGGTGTCTGCAGGACTTCGCCGCGGTGGCGGTAGCATCTTCTGCGTTCCGCCTACGGCGGGGCATTTGTGCGCAGCGCGCAGGCTGCGGGTCTCGCACTGCGGGCCATGCAGCAGGGTCAGAAACCCAACGGAGATTCCATGCCAACCAGCCTCCCCCCCAAGGCCGACACCATCGCATCGATGGCGGAAACCTTCGGGCTAGCCGCCAACGACACCGGTTCACCCGAGGTCCAGGTCGCGCTGCTGTCCGACCGCATCAACCATCTCACCGAGCACCTGAGGGTCCACAAGAAGGACCATCACAGCCGGAGAGGTCTGTTGATGCTGGTGGGCCGGCGCAGGAGGCTGCTCGACTACGTGAAGGAGAACGACGTCGAGCGGTACCGGGCGTTGATCGCCCATCTCGGTCTGCGACGCTGAGCACGACGGGGCGGCTCCAGGGCCGCCCCTCTGGCTGTAGGCGCCGAGGTCGGCGCCGACGGGCCAGCGACGATCCCAGTGACAACCGACATCAGGCGCGACCGCTCCGGTGCTAGTCGTATCGGCCCCGCCCCCTAGCCGGGCGGGACCGATACGACTGGGAACTGGCGGGGTCGTGCCCAGATCGGGCCCCTGACGGGGTCCTCAAGGAGTTATCCCATGGCCGACGCCATATCTGTCACTGGTGCGTTCACGCGCGCCGAAGGCAAGGACGCCACCTTCGAGACGGGCCTGCTGGCCCCGCTCGCGGGTGGGGCCGTCACCGCCCGCATGGGCGACACCGTGGTGCTCGTCACCGCTACCGGTGCCAAGTCCCCCCGGGAGGGCGCCGACTTCTTCCCGCTCACCGTCGACGTGGAGGAGCGGATGTACGCCGCGGGCCGCATTCCGGGCTCGTTCTTCCGGCGCGAGGCCCGCGCCGGCGAGCAGGCCATCCTGACGTGCCGGCTGATCGACCGCCCGCTGCGCCCCAGCTTCCCCGACGGCTTCCGCAACGAGGTCCACGTCGTGGCCACCGTGCTCGGTGCCGACCAGTCCCACCCCTACGACATCATCGCGCTCAACGCGGCCTCGCTGGCGCTGTGCATCTCGCCGATCCCCTTCGACGGGCCGATCGGCGCGGTGCGGCTGGCCTGGTCGTCGTCGGGTGAGTGGGTGCCGTTCCCGACCTACGAGGAGGGTGAGAGCTCAGCCTTCGAGATGGTGGTGGCCGGCCGGCTCGCCGATGACGACGTGGCCGTCATGATGGTCGAGGCCGGGGGGACCTCCACCACCTGGGAGCTGTACTCCGACGGTACGCCGAAGGTGGACGAGGACGTACTCGCCGGCGGGCTCGAGGCGGCCAAGACCTGGATCCGCGAGATGATCGAGCTGCAGCAGCAGATGATCGACGCGGTCGGCGCGGTGGACAAGATGGTTCCGCCGCTGGCCCTTGACCACAGCGACGAGATCCTCGCAGCTGTGCGCGAGAGCGCCGCCGATCGCATCGCCGCCACCCAGCAGATCGCCGACAAGACCGAGCGCCAGGAGGCAGAGGCCGCCCTGTCCGGCCAGGTGATCGCCGAGCTCGAGGCGCGCTTCGGCGACGACCCGGCCGCCGCCAAGCAGATCAGCAGCGCCATCCGGGCCGTCACCAAGCAGGCCGTGCGCAGCCGGATCGTGGCCGAGGGCATCCGCATCGACGGCCGCTCCCCGAACCAGCTGCGCCCGCTGATGTGCCGGGTCGGGGTGATCCCCACCGCTCACGGCTCCGGGCTGTTCCAGCGGGGCGAGACCCAGGTGCTCAACTTCACGACGCTGGGCATCGGCCGCAGCGACATGCTGATAGACGACCTGTCGCCGACCGAGAAGAAGCGCTACTTCCATCACTACAACTTCCCGCCGTTCTGCACCGGCGAGACCGGCTTCATGCGCGGTCCCAAGCGGCGCGAGATCGGACACGGGGCGCTCGCGGAGCGGGCCGTGTTCCCGGTCGTGCCCGGTTTCGAGGACTGGCCCTACACGGTTCGCACCGTGTCGGAGGTGATGGCGTCCAACGGGTCGAGCTCCATGGCGTCGGTGTGCGGGTCCACGCTGTCGTTGATGGACGCGGGCGTTCCGATCAAGGCGCCGGTGGCGGGGGTGGCCATGGGCCTGGTCCACGCCGACGGCGCCTGGGTGACCCTCACCGACATCCTCGGCGCCGAGGACGCCTTCGGTGACATGGACTTCAAGGTGGCGGGCACCACGGACTTCATCACCGCGCTGCAGCTCGACACCAAGATCGCCGGCATCCCGGCGTCGGTGCTGGCCGACGCGCTGCGACAGGCACGCGAGGCTCGCCTCGACATCCTCGACGTTATGGCCGAGGCCATCATGGAGCCCCGGGCCGATGTGCGCGACACCGCCCCGAAGATCGCCACCTTCGAGATTCCCGTCGAGAAGATCGGCGAGGTGATCGGGCCCAAGGGCAAGGTGATCAACGCCATCCAGGCCGAGACCGGCGCCGACATCAGCGTGGACGACGACGGCGCGGTCGGCATCGTGGCCATCGCCTCCACCGACCGGGGCGCGGTGCTGGAGGCCGAGCGGCAGATCAAGCTCATCCTGGATCCGCCCACAGCCGATGTCGGCGCTGCCTACCGGGGGCGGGTGGTGAACATCACCAAGTTCGGGGCGTTCGTGAACATCCTGCCCGGCCGCGACGGCCTGGTGCACATCTCCAAGCTGGGCGGCGGCAGGCGCATCGACCGGGTCGAGGACGTGCTCGAGCTCGGCGAGGAGATCGAGGTGATCGTCGAGGACGTCGACCCCAACGGGAAGATCTCGCTCATTCCCAAGCGGGACGACTCCGATGCCGGCGGACCGCCCTTCGCCCGGCGCCGGGAGACGTCCCGGGCGGGCGACGGACCGGGGCGGGATCCAGGCCGGAGCGACCGCGACGGGGGCTTCGGCCGCCACCGCGACGGCGGCCGGCTCGCGCCGAGACGGTCGGAGGCGGGGCGTGCCGACCACGCCGGCGGCGAGCAGCGTCGCGATGATCGGTCCGGCACCCGGTCGAGGCCGCCCGCGCCGGCGTCCAGTGCCAGGGGGGTCTCGTTCGAGGATTCCTTCGACCTGGAGCTGGAGCGCGAGTTCGGCGAGTTGGGCCCGGATCCGCGGCTCCGGCGCGGAGGACGCCGCGGCGGCCGCGGCCCGCGCTAGACCAATCCCATGATCAAGCTCGGCGTCTGCGGCGCCACCGGACGCATGGGCGCCGAGGCCTGCCGGGCCGTCGAAGCCGACCCCGAAACCGAGCTGTTGGCCGCAATCGGCTCCGCCGGCTCGGTGGCGGAGTTCGTCGAGGCGGGAGTCGAGGCGGTGGTGGACTTCACCGTCGCGGAGGCGGTCCGATCCAACATGGGCGTGCTGGCCGCGGCCGGGATCCACGCGGTGATCGGAACCTCCGGTCTGGGTGCCGACGACCTGGACGACTTGCGCGCCAGTTTCGTGCGGAGCCACTGCGTCGTCGCGCCGAACTTCGCGGTGGGCGCCGTGCTCATGACCCGGTTCGCGGCCGTGGCCGCTCCATACTTCGACACCGCCGAGGTGATCGAACTGCACCACGACCGCAAGGTGGACGCACCCTCGGGCACGGCCATGGTGACGGTCGAGGCCATGGCCGAGGCCTCCGACGACTGGGCGCCGGACCCGACGGCCAGCGAGAGCCTGCCCGGAGCGCGCGGCGGCCGCGGCCCGGCCGGGATCCCGGTCCACTCGGTGCGCCTCAAGGGACTGGTCGCACACCAGGAGGTGCTGCTCGGCGGGCCCGGCGAGACGCTCACGATCCGCCACGACACCATCGACCGGTCGGCGTTCATGCCGGGCATGCTCCTGGCGGCCAAGCGGGTGGTGACTCTCGGGCCGGGCTTGACCGTCGGTCTCGGAGAGGTTCTGGGCATCTGAGAGGCCGAGCGGGCAGGGTGCGCCGGCTGGCATCGCCGGGGTGGATCGCCTCGCACGTCTTCGCGCTGGCGATGGTCGTGCTGATGGCCAACCTGGGGTTCTGGCAGATCCGCCGACTCGACGAGCGCCGCACCGGCAACGCCGAGATCGCGGCGGCCATGTCTCAGGCCCCGTTCGACATCGCAGCCCACCTCGACCAGCGCGGGCTCCCACCCGAATACACCGCGGTGGCGGCAACCGGCGCCTACCTCGCCGACGCGGAGGTGCGCATCGGCAACCGGAGCAGCGGCGGGCAGCCGGGCTTCTGGCTGGCGACGCCGCTGCAACTCGGCGACGGCCGGGCCGTGGCGGTGGTCAGGGGCTGGATCCCCCGGCGCAGCCTCACCGGGCTCGACGACCGCAGCACGGCTCCGCCGGCAGGAGACGTCGTCGTGGTCGGGCTCGCGTTCGACAGTGTCGGGGGCGGCAGGGTCGCGAAGACTGCCGAAGGGGAGGTGCCCGAGATCTCCCGCATGGACCTGGACCGGTTCGCCGAGGTCTCGGGCGTCGACGTGGAGGGGGTGTGGATCAGGCTGCGGGCACAGTCGCCGCCCCAACCCGAAGGCCTGCCCGAGCCGGTGCCCGATCCCGATCCGGGCGAGGGGCCCCACCTGTCCTACGCGTTCCAGTGGTTCTTCTTCTCGGCCGGCGCGATCGTGGTGTACGGCCTCATCCTGCGCCGGGTCGTCGCCGGGCGCGAAGAAGCCCCCAGTACCGAACTACAGTTGTAGGCCATGGGCCGGTTCGGACGCGTACTGACCGCGATGGTCACCCCCTTCACCGAGGACGGGGTGCTCGACCTCGACGGGGCGGCTCGCCTCGCCCGGTGGCTCGTCGCCAACGGCAACGAGGGCCTGCTGGTGGCGGGAACTACCGGGGAGAGTCCGACCCTCACCCACTCCGAGCAGGCCGAGCTCGTGGCCGCGGTGGTGGCCTCGGTCGATGTGCCCGTGGTGGCGGGCGCCGGCAGCAACGACACCCGCGCCGCCCTCGACTTGACCGAGCGGTGCACCCGCGCCGGGGCCGACGGGATCCTGCATGTGGCCGGCTACTACAACCGGCCGTCGCAGGCGGGGCTGGACACGCACTTCCGCCACTGCGCGGCCGCGACGGACCTGCCGGTGATCATCTACGACATACCCGGACGCACCGGCCGCAAGGTCGCCACCGAGACCCTGGTCCGGCTGGCCTTCGAGGTCCCCAACATCGTCGGGCTGAAGGACGCGGCCGGTTCGCCTGCAGAGACGGCCCGGCTGCTGGAGATGGCACCGGACGGCTTCGAGGTGTACTCGGGCGACGACTCACTCACCTTGCCGCTGATGTCGATCGGCGCGGTGGGCGTCATCGGTGTGGCCACCCACTGGGCGGGAAGGGAGATGGCGGCCATGTTCGACGCGTTCGAGAGCGGCCGGGTCGCCGAGGCGGCAGCCATCAACCGGCGGCTGCTCGACTCCTACGACTTCGAGACCGGCGACGCGGCTCCCAATCCCGTGCCCACCAAGTGCATGATGCGGGTGCTGGGCCTGCCGGCCGGGCCATGCCGCCTGCCCATGGGACCAGAGCCCCCCGGACTGGAGGACCGGGCCAGGGAGGTCCTCGCCGCGCTGCGCGGCTCCGAGCCGGAACCCGAGCAGCCGGCGGAAGCAGTCGCCGAGGTGCTCGCCGAGCCGGCGCCGGTCGGTACGGGCTGACCGCCGCCCTCACGCAAGTGGCTGCACCCGTCGCCGTCACCTTCCTGGGCGGCCTGGGCGAGATCGGACGGAACTGCGCGGTCCTCGAGACCGCTGGCCGCCGGGTGCTGCTCGACTGCGGCCGAATGTTCGCGGGCGACGACCTGCCCGGCGTCGACTCCGTGCTGCCCGACTTCGAATGGCTGCTGGACAGCGGGGGAGTGGAGGCGTGCGTCGCCACCCACGCCCACGAGGATCACATAGGAGCGCTCCCGCACCTGCTCGAGCACCTGTCGTTCCCCGTCTACGGGTCGGCGTTCACGCTCGGCCTGGTGAGGCACAAGCTCGCCGAGGCGGGCCTGCTCGACCGGGCCGAGTTGCGCGAGGTCCGCGACGGCGATTCCTTCCGGACGGGACCGTTCCGATGCGAGGTGATGCCGGTCACCCACTCGGTGCCGGGAGGACTCATCACGGCCTTCTCCACACCGCAGGGAGTGATCCTGCACTCCAGCGACTTCAAGCTCGACCTCACGCCGGTGGACGGCCGCCGTACCGCCCTCTCCCGCATCGGGGCGCTGTCCGACGATCCGGGGGTCAGGCTGCTGCTGGCCGACTCGACCAACGCCGACGCGCCCGGATCGTCTCGCTCGGAGAGAGACGTGGGCGAAGTCCTGCACGATGTGATCGCCCACCAGGAGGGTCGCCGGGTGATCGTCGGAGCGTTCGCCAGCCACATCCACCGGATCCAGCAGGTGATGGATGCAGCCGTCGCTGCGGGTCGCACGGTGGCGACGCTGGGACTGTCCATGCAGCGCAACGTCGGGCTGGCCCGCGAGCTCAACCTGCTGCGGGTTCCCGACCACGCCCTGCGAGACATCGGTGACCTCGATGGGCTCGAGCCGTCACAGGTGCTGATCGTGTGCACCGGGTCGCAGGGCGAGCCCAGGGCCGCTCTGACCCAGATGGCCGAGGGCACCAGCAAGTGGGTCGAGATCGGCGCCGGGGACACGGTGGTCTTCAGCTCGCACCCGATCCCCGGCAACGAGGCCGCGGTCGGCGCGGTGCGCAACGGGCTGGCCCGCAGGGGCGCGCTGGTGTTCCACACCGGGAACCTGGACGTGCACACCTCCGGTCACGGCAAGCAGCAGGAGCTCAGGGTCCTGCACTCGGTGGCGTCGCCGGAGTGGTTCGTGCCCGTCCACGGCGAGTACGAGCATCTGGTCGCGCACGCCCGCCTCGCCCGCGAGATGGGCATGCCGTCCGAGCGGGTTGTGTTGTGCTGCGACGGCGACCGGATCGAGTTGACCGACGAGGGCCTGCACCAGGCCGGATCGGTGGGCGGCGACCACGTCTACGTCGACGGGACGGTCGGTGACTTGGGCTCGACGGTTCTAGATGAGCGCCGCAAGCTCGGCGGTGACGGCTTCGTGGCCGTGGTGGTGAGCGTCGACCTGGAGCAGGGCGCGCTGGCCGCTAGTCCCGAGATCGTTTCGCGGGGATGGGTGGAGCATCCGGCCCTTGTGGGCCATGAGGCCGCGGTGGCTGAAGGCGTCGAGACAGCGGTAAGGGCCGCCTTGGCCGCGGGCGACCGCGACCGGGAGGCGCTGGCGGATCTGGTGTTGCGAACCGCCCGGCGCATCTCGCGGGAGCGCACCCGCCGCCGTCCTGTCATCGTGCCGGTGATCACGTTCTGAGGCCTGATCGTGCCAGGAACTCCTGATGCTTCAGGCAAGCCATCGGCGGAAGTAGTTCGCCGAGCGGAAAGTCTCAGGATGACCTGTCGGGAATGGCTGGAAGTCTTGCCTTCCGCAGAACGGAGTGCCAAAGCTGCTTAGAGGCCCCGCGGATAGGCGGGCGACCCGGCCCATACGGGTCGGGGCCGTG
>VYBO01000120.1 GCA_009844405.1 Acidimicrobiaceae bacterium | reverse complement strand
GGCTTGGGCGGGTTGCCGCCGAGGCGTGCTTCCCCTGGAGAGACCATCGCAGCGGTGGCGCTGGCCGACGGTGTGGAGGCGATCGTCCTGCGAGCCACCGAGGCCATAGCGGACCACCGTCCGGCCGCGCCGATTGCGAGCCAGATCGCGCAGGGCGGATCCCTCTCCTACGGCCGATTCCTGGCTTGGCGCAACATGGTGACGGTCGAGCCGCCGAACCGGCCCGCTCCGGCCCGCCCCTCGTCGTCGGCCGTCAACCGCCGGACCGACTGGAAGTTCGGGTTCACCGCGGCCGTCGGCGTCGAGGTCGGTGGGGCCTCCGCCGCCAACCGCCGGACCGACTGGAAGTACGGGGTTCACCGGCTCCCGGGACCGGTCCAGCGAGATGGTGCACCTTCCCCCGGCCCGGGTGTCGCAGAGGGGCGGCGCAGCCGACGACATGGACCCCGCGCCCATGGCCCACACGTCCGCACCGTGGCCGGCTTCACTGTGATCCAGCGGCTCGGCCACGGCGCCGGGCAGCCGATCGACGTGTCGGCGAACGAGGCGGCCGCCCAGATCACCGACTGGTCGCTGCCCAACTCGTCGAAGGCCATGATCGAGGGGGTCGAGCCGATGGAGATCAGGGCCGGCCCCGGGCCGGGATACCGGCACGTCGCGGCGGCGAACCCCGACGTGATCATGGTCTACGAGGCCACCATCGACCCCCTGCCTGCCCAGGGCATCCTCGAGACTGACGAACACCATTAATCAGGAAATATCGCAGAAAGTCTCAACAAATAGTTGCATTCCTGCACCGGATGGCTAATGTGTCATCCGTGGATGCTTCGATCACCGCTGCACTCATTGGCATCTTCGGCACCTGCGCCATCGGCGGGCTCGGATTCATCTTTACGAGTCTGAGGACCGGCATCAGGGACAACAGCACGCGAATCGGCGGGCTCGAGGAGCGTGTCGGTTGGCTTGAGGCGGCCTTCGGCAGGTTCGAGGAGCGCACCATCTCCGAGTTCGGACAGGTCAAGGACGTTTTGGCCCGGATCGAGGCCACCCAGGAGAATCACGGTCGCCTGTTGAAGGATCACGGCCGCATGTTGGAGGATCACGGTCGCCTGTTGGAAGATCACGGCCGCCTGTTGGAGACTCACAGCCACCAGCTAGCAGATCATGGCCGGCTGTTGGAGAAGCTGGCGGGCGACGGCGCCTCCTGACGGGGCGAGGGCTTGAGCGCGCTCCCGGCCAAGCGGGCCGGGGATCTCAGCCGGCTTCGCTGTGGGTGACGGGCTCTTCGCCCATCCACTCCCGCAGGGTGTTCTTCAGCTTGGTCTGCTGGATGAAAAGGTCGTGCTCCACGTCGGCTCCGGATGAGGGCTGGGGCGCCTTGAAGTAGAAGCTGAGCCACTCCTGCACGCCGGATTCGCCGGCTCGGGCGGCCAGGTCCATGAACAGGGCCAGGTCGAGCACGATGGGCGCGGCCAGGATCGAGTCCCGGCACAGGAAATCGACCTTGATCTGCATCGGGTAGCCGAGCCAGCCGAAGATGTCGATGTTGTCCCAGCCCTCCTTGTTGTCGCCCCGGGGCGGGTAGTAGTTGATGCGCACCACATGGTGGATCTCGTCGTAGAGGTCGGGGTACAGCTCGGGCTGCAGGATCGTGCCCAGCACGCCCAGCTTGGAGACCTCCTTGGTCTTGAAGTTCTCGGGGGCGTCGAGCACCTCGCCGTCGCGGTTGCCCAGGATGTTGGTGGAGTACCAGCCCCGCAGGCCCAGCATCCGGGCCTTCAGACCGGGCGCGATCAGCGTCTTCATCAGGGTCTGGCCGGTCTTGAAGTCCTTGCCGGCGACGGGTACGCCCCGGATGCGGGACAGCTCCTCCATGCACGGCAGGTCCACGGTGAGGTTGGGGGCGCCGTTGGCGAAGGGCACGTCGCTCTGCAGCGCCGCGTAGGCGTAGATCTGGCTGGGGGCGATGGCATCGTCGTCGGCCTTCAGCCCCGCCTCGAAGGACTCAACCGACTCGTGCACCTCGGTGGGCTCCGAGAACGCCTCGGTGGATCCGCACCACACCATCACCAGCCGGTCGCAGTCGTGGGTGCTGCGGAAGCTCTCGATGTCGTCCATCAGCGCCTGGGCCTGATCCCACTTGGACATGTGCGGCTTGACCCTGACGCCGTCCAGACGGCTGACCCAGCGCCGATCGAACACGGCGTCCATGGCGACCACACCCTCGAGTTCGGCCGAGATGCTCCCCAGGTCGCCCTCCTCCAGAACGCCGCAGGTGCGGGCCGCCTCCAGCACGTTGGCCGACAGAGGATCCCAGCCGCCGAACACGAGGTCGTCCAGCCCGGCCAGGGGCACGAACTCCCGGATGGGGGGATTGCGGTTCTCGGTCTTGGTTCCGAGACGTATGTGGGCCATCTGGCTGATCGAGCCGATGGGCGGGTTCAGGCCCCGGCGGGCCGCGGTCACCCCGGCGACGAAGGTGGACGCCACCGCCCCCATTCCCGGCGTCAGCACGCCGAGATTGCCGGTCGCGGGGGCGATTTGTCGGGCTTCAGTAAGGGTCATGGCATGTAACATAAGGAACAGTGCCAATATTAGCAAATTAATGAAGCAAGACTGAACTATTCTGCACGCATGCCTCAATCTCTGCCCGATCTCTCGATCCGCCAACTCGAATATCTGGTCGCCGTGGCCGACTCCGACACGTTCGCGCTGGCTGCCGAGCAGGTCGGCGTGAGCCCGTCGGCCCTTTCCCAGGGTCTGGCCGAGCTCGAACGCCGCGTCGGCGTCTCCCTGTTCGACCGGGAGGGCCGGCGCCGGGTGCTTCGATCCGACACTGAGCCGGTCCTCGATCACGCCCGCCAAGTGGTGGCCCTGACCGCCGACCTCGCCGGCTGGGCCCGGCGCACCCGCTCCGGCGACCACGGCCGGCTGCGCCTCGGCATGATCGACGCGTCCGCCGTCCAGCACCACGGCGAGGCGCTGCGGCAGTTCCGGGCCGAGCATCCCGAACTGCGAATCCATCTGCGGGTAGGACCCTCGGGCGACTTGCTGCGGGCCCTGGTGGACGGATCCATCGACGTCGCGGTCTGCGTGGAGCCCGCCGAGCCGCTCCGGGGAGTGACCACCGAGGCGCTGATGACCGAGGATCTGGCGATCTACGCGCCCGACGGGCGTCGCCGCCCCGGCCCCAGCGCAGGTTGGGGGCCGTGGGTGCTGTTTCCCCGCGGCGCTCACACCCGCACCGTGACCGAGACGGCTCTGCGGCGGCGGGGAGTGCCTGTCGAGGTGGTGGCCGAATCCCACCAGCCCGAGGTGCTTTGCGAGATGGTGAGGCTCGGTCTGGGATGGTCGGTCCTCCCGGTGGCGCAGGCCGAGTGGGGTGAGCAGGCTCTTGTCCGGTGTGAGATCCTGGCCCGACGGCGGCTCGTCACCGCCCGCCGCTCCGGTGCGGCGCCCCATCCTGCGGGAGTGCTGCTAGAGCAGGCCCTGCGGGCCGGATCGACCGCCGGGTCTTGATGTGGTCGACCGCCTCACAGCGGCACAACTACGTCAAGTTCGAGCAGACGGGGGTGTGGGCGCCGTTGGGGCGGGAGCGGGCCGGTACGTTGGCGCGGTCCACCCCCGGCCACGAGACGGGAGCGGAATGCGCGGCGCTGAAGTGAGACCATGAACACGTACCCCGTGCGGGTCGGCAGCTGCCTGTTCACCATGGTCGACCCCGAACGGGGCCACGAGGTGGCCTACAACCGCTGGTACGAGCGCGACCACTTCTACTCCGGATGCCTCATCGGTCCGTGGCTGTTCGCCGGACGGCGCAGGGTGGCCACCCGCGATCTGGAAGGACCTGCGGTTCCCGGAGGACTCGCCGCTGGCGGCCGCGAAGGACGTGACCGGCTCCACGCCGTCGAGCAGGAGGACCTGCGGTTCCCCGAGGACTCCCCGCTGGCGGTGCCGGTCGACGCCGGCTCCTACCTGGCCGTCCACTGGTCCTCGGTCGAGGAGGTCAAGCACGAGATCGCCCAAGGAATGGCCCTGCGGGAGATGCCCACCGACTGGCTTACACGTCGACGATTCGAGCACTGGCGCCCAGCTCGGCGAGCAGCGGCCCGATGTCGCTCCGATCCGAGGTGACTACGCCGACGTCGCCTCGGCGTGCTGCTTCGGCCGCCGTGACCGCGACGGATGCGTCGATCACGTCAACGGTTCCCGTCTGCCCGCAGAGAGCGCCGGCCTCCCGCGCGATCTGCCCGTCCAGCGGCACTTCCTCGGATAGCTTGAGAGCCCGGGCCAGTGACGCCTGGCGAGGACTGCCCCTCCAGGCTTGGGCTAAGGCTCCAGTCGGCACTTGCACGTCGCTGGGATGGTCTGCGGTGTACAGCCTTGTCCACAGGTGCCGGTCTCCACGCTCGAGGGCGATCAGCGCGCCGGTGTCCAGCACCAACGTCGTCATCCGTACATCGCCTTCCGCGCCTCGGCGATCTCCTCCTCGGTGAAGGCCCCGTGCTCGGCCTGATACTCGTCGAACAGCTTCTTCCATTCGCGCCGACGGGTCTCGGGGTCGAGTGGATGGTTGAGCGGGTCGTCGGCGTCAGCCGACTCGTCAGCGTGATGCGCCTCCGTACGAGATTCGGCTGTCATGACCCCTCCCTTTCGTCACTTCAACGCCCCCGAATTGTACTCGTGCGGGCACCCTACCTCAGCGACCATGGCTGAAACAACATCAATACTAATGAAACTTCTCCCTACGCTGCCACCGGCATAGTGGCTGCGGGGTAACACAGCGGTGGACAGAGGGCGTGACGCCTGTTGTGTTAGGTCGGTCGCCTGGCCGCTCGGGGCCGAATCTCCGTTCGTGCTCGGTCGGGTGGCGGGATTTTCGATCCAATCTGTCGACCTCCTGGTCCAGCATCACGGAATCGAGTTTCTTTAAACCTGTGTGCGGTAACCTCACGGAGCTACGGCCGGGGAGCCGCATCGGAGCATGGCGACAATCTCAGAACTGCTGTTCAAGGCCGAAAACGGCCAGCTCGCGATGCCGGACTTCCAGCGCGGCTGGGTGTGGAAGCGAAGGAACGTCACGGAGTTCCTTGACTCCCTCTACCACGAATTTCCGGTCGGTTCGATCATTGTGTGGCCTACCAACGGCGCCGACGGCCGCCTGCTTGACTGCGTGATAGACGGCAAGCAGCGGCTTTCAACTCTCTACGCAGTCATTCGGGGAAGCAAGCCGCCGTGGCTCAAGGACCACGATGAGAGCGCTTGGAACCTGCTCTTCAATCTTGAGGAGGAGAGGTTCGATGTCGCCACCAGGGCGCGCCTGGAGGATCAGCGGTGGGTCAGCGTCACAAAGGCCTGCGGTGGCACCCAATGGTGGTTCGAACAGTTGAACGACATGCATTGGCAATCTACGGAGCAGGCCAAGTACTCACAGCGCATCAGCAGATTATCGGGACTACCGTCCAAGGAGATCTTCGTTAGTCGGCTCCCCGAGAAGATGGCTGTGGCTGACGCATTGCGCGTGTTTCAGATCGTGAACCGCGCCGGCACCAAGGTTCGCGAGGGCGACCTGATTCTGGGCCAGCTCAGCCTGAAGTGGCCCGAAGCTCGTGAGATCTTGGAGAAGCGCCTTGGTCAATGGCGTGCCAACGGCTTTGATGTACCGGTGGAGTGGCTTCTACATTCCATGGCAGCGGATCTCGACAATCGCATGGAGTACGACGCCCTCGTCGAAGCTGAGGGCGGTGCAGTTGAGGAATGTTGTACGAGGATCGTCCATGCGACCGAAGAACTGCAGAACCTACTTCGTGATCAACTGGGCTTCGACCCGAGCCAGACCACCAAGTTCAACATGGGCCTGATTCCGATCGTCGCGTCGCGGCTGCGCGCCGGCGGCAGTCTCGGAATCGAGGAGGACCGGCGTTATCTGGGATGGTGGCTGCTTGGAACCCTGTGGCGCAGGTGGTCGTCGGATACGAGGAACCGCGTGAACGAAGATCTGAGCGTCGTCAACAGTGACGAGGGGGTCGACGGCCTCATGCGTGAACTGAAGCGTCGATCAGAAGGCCTGAGCCTCACCCCTGAGCACTTCGCTGTCAAGCAGAGCCCGTCGCAGAATGCGCTCAGGCTGATGCGGATCATGACGCGGCGTTGTGGTGCCCGTTCGCTCGGCAACGGCCTTGGGCTGGCGTTCGAGCATGTGGGCGACTTGGCCGGCTTGCAGATTCATCACATATTCCCCCGTGCGCTCCTCCGCAAGATGGGGGAGCCGAACAAACAGATCGACCAGGTGGCGAATCTGTCGTTCATCCGCCATGACGACAACCTGAAGCTCGGAGCCAAGGCACCCGTGGACTACTTGCTTGAGTACGAGGACAAGAACCCCGGCGTGCTGGCGTCCCAGTGGATCCCGAAGGACCGCAGTCTGTGGAAGCCGGACCGCTACCGGGACTTCCTCGAGGCGAGGCGAAGGTTGCTGGCCCAGGCCGCCAACGACTTCCTGAGCGACCTGCTCGGACGCCCGTTGAAGGCTTTCTGACGGTGCTCGGATGCGGCTGATCGCAGCAACCCAACAACGCGTGTCGTACGCCCGTGGGATGATCGTGAGCATGTGGCGTTCGATGAGATGCCTAGAGTGGATCGACGCGGGGCTCGGTCTCGGTGCCGGGGAGAGACGGGCGCAGGCCGGATGACGATGGTGGGCACCGTGGAACAACTGCCTGAGGCGGATGCGCAGAGCTTGGGAGCGCTCCGCTATCGCGAGCCCCACCATGCCGACCTGCCTCATCTGGTGAGCTTTTCGGGCGGGCGGTCCTCGGCCGCGCTCGCGTTCATGGCCGCCGAGGAGGGTCTGCTGCGGCCGGAACGGCGCGACGCGGTGCTGTTCGCCAACACCTCCGCCGAGCATCCAGGAACCTACGAGTTTGCCGCGGAGTGCAAGGAGCGGCTCGAAGCCGAGTTCGGCCTGCCGTGCTTCTGGTTCGAGTTCTGCACCGTCGAGGACGCCTGGCGTGGCGACTACTGGCGCAGGGCCTCCTACCGCCTGGTCAAGCCGGTGCCCGTCGAACAGGACTCCGACGGCTACCGCTCCTCAGGGGAACTGTTTGAGGAGTTGGTGTCCCTGCAAGGGATGCTCCCCAACCCCCACTCACGAACCTGCACGGCCAAGCTCAAGCTGTATCCCTCACACGAACTGATCGGCGAGTGGCTCGGCGCGACCGAAGGCCCCGCGCACGCAGGACATCACTGGCAGCCCGATCCATCCGCCGGGGGGGGGGGGCGTAGCCGACAAGGCCTGATCGACCCGGCCCTGGTAGCAGAGCGCTACTCGCGCCGCGGAGGCACTGCGTCGGCCGAGTCAGCGCTTCGGCGAGCGCAGCACCTCGCGAGCCTTCCGCCGTCGCGTCCGGCACAACGCTGGCCCGATTTCACCGGGGCGCCGCTGCCGCCGGCCGGGCATGGGGCTCGTCCCGTGCCGATGCGGGGCCCGGGTGCGGCCCTGCATGTGCGACTCCTTGGCCTGAGAGCCGACGAGTCCAACCGTGTGGGCCGCGTTCTCTCGCGCACGCTGTTCGCGGAGGGTGCGACTACGGCAAGCTGCACAGTACGGACACAGCCGCCCGGAGAACGGCCCTACTTCCCGCTGCACGAAGCCGGAATCGACGCCGCTGGGGTGATCGGCTTCTGGAAGGGCCGCGACTTCGACTTGGACATCCCTTCGGGCGCGGGCAACTGCGTGTTCTGCTTCATGAAGGGTACCAGCAGCCTGGTCGAACTGGGCACGAAGCCCGACGCTCGGCGCAGCGCAGGAACGCCGAGCGACATGGGCTGGTGGTCCGACTTCGAGATGCGCCACCTGCGCACCGCCCCCAGACGGAACGGGGAGGGACTGTCGCGTTTCGGTTTCTTCGGTGTGAACTCCGCCACGTTCGCCGATCTCGCATCGGGCCGAGCGGAAGCCGACGGCCGGTATGCCAACGGCACGCCCGCCTGTGACTGCACCGACTGATGGCGGCAAAGCCCAAGCGGGCATCGCTGTACTTCGGCGTCACCCATCAGCCGGTGGGATTTACGAGTGCGGCCTTGGCTCAGTTCGACGGTTCCGCTGAACCGGTGGTGCGCGAGTTGCTGCAGAACAGCCTGGACGCGGCCGACCAAGCCGACCGAGCCGCTGAGATCCGGTTCGAGATCTGCGAGGCCAAGCGAGCCGATCTGCCAGGATGGAGCGACTACTCGAAGGCATTCGAGCAAGCATCTGAGGCACGCAAACGGTGGCACAAGGGCCAGCCGTCGCATGACGAGACAACCGTGCATCAACGGATCGACTCCATGCGCCGCCGCGTGCGCATTCCGCTGCTGCTCTGCATCGACAACGGCCATGGCCTCGACAGGCGGCGGATGGACGCGCTGCTCACGCCCGGCAACACCAGCAAGGGTAAGCACGGCGCCGGCTCGTTCGGCCTCGGCCACCATGCCGCGTTCGGCGCGTCCGATCTCCGCTACGTGTTCTACGGTTCGAAGTATCGCGACGGTGAAACCCTCAAGTCGATCGCATCTGGGCACGCGATCCTCGCGACACACCGCCACAAGCCGAACGGACCGGAGCGGGCAGCCGACGGCTACTGGTTCCTCAAGGGCCGGGGAGACAATGCCTTCAGCGGATCGACGGATCCGTACCCCCGCTTCATCCCCGGCCTGTTGAACCGATATGCGAAGGAGTTGATCGGCTCGGGCACCGTGGTGTGCATCGCCGGATTCAACGACTTCAACCGCGACGATGGCGAACCCGGCGCGGTGGAGATGATCGGACGTGTCGCGGCGGCCAACTTCTCCGACGCGATTTGCTCGGGTCGCCTGCGGGTCACCGTGGAGGACAGGCGGGGGGAGTCACGCAACCATTCCGGGTTCAGCCTCGAGACCGCTAGCGACGCCGAAGAGGCGCTCGGTTCCATCAAGCAACAGAAGCGGGCCTCCAAGGGAGGAGGTTACATCGCCGGCTCGGTGGCGTACAATGCGGTTCTCACTCGGGGCGACCGGGAGCCGATCGACAGCCCCGACGGCATGAGCATCAGGTGGCGGAGCCTGGCCGGCGTGGATGGTGCCCAGACCCAGGTCCATCTCTTCCGGCGTGGCATGTGGATCACCTCCCGGGCCGACGGGCTCAAGAAGGCAGACTTCTCCAAGCAGGAGCCTTTCGACGCGGTGGTCTCGCTCGACGGCGGCCCGCTCGAAGCGCTCGTGCGGGCCGCCGAGGGGCCCGAGCACCGCGGGCTCGACGCCAAGCGCCTTGACTCCGGCGACCGGAAGCGCCTTCGCGAGGGGCTGCGCGAGGTGGCGCAACGCCTCCGAGACGCGGTGGGAGAGCGAGACGACCTGCAGGAGTACACCCCTCCCGGTTTCGCCGAACTGACAGGACGGCTCACTAGGGCTGCTGAGAAGGTCCGCCGGGCGCGAGCCCCCGCCGGGGGCGGATCGAAGAAGGAACCCGTCATTCCTGGCGTCAAGCCAACGAACGGCGACAACGATGAACCGCGTCGCAGGGGGACGCCGAGCCCCGGCTCCACGCCGAGGTACAGGTCGTCGCTATCGGCCCGGCGTGGCCAGCGCGTTGTCAGGGCTCACCTGTCCTATGACGAGGAGACGACAGACGGGTCCCAGGTCGGTGTACGCCTGAGGGCGGCGTCGGGCGCCGACGGCTCCTGCGAGTCGCCCCTGCCCGACGCCTACCTGCGGATCGTCAGCGTCGAAGACGGCACAGGCCGCGCGTCCGCAGGCCCCGGCGGTGCGCTGGAACTGGCACTGGAGGCGACTGCCGGCTCCCGTTTCCTCGTCTTGACCCTCGCGGAACCGGTGGAGGATCCGCGGGTGCTGGAACTCGACCTGGTGCGGCGCCGACCTGAGTCGTCCCCAGGGTCGGAAGGCACCGACGCCTCAGCCGCGGCTAGCGTCGAAGGCTGACTCGATCCTCGGGTACCGGGAGCACCGATTCGATCCATGCAGAACTCGCGACTGCCGGTGTTGCTTGAGGACGGTTCTTCTCTCGATTGGAGCGAGGCGCGCTACAGCGTTGAAGTGACATTGCGGCGCCGCGGCGCGGCCGTCAACCATCGGCTCGCCGACGCTGCCGGCCTGCAGGCGCTGATCGACGGCGGCTGCGCCGAATGGGCGACAGAAGTGCGGTGCCCTAGGACTCTGTTGAGCAGGCACACGACCGGCGTCTCGCCGCAACAGGACGTGACTTGGAGCGAGCACGAGGTCGCCGGAGACGTGTACCTGGTGCCGGGGCTCGTGGCCGTGCGCGACGCGAGACTGCCGGACTCGCTCGGACTCAGCGGCGACATCTGGCCGGCCGCCGCCGAAGTTGTCTTCCCGCGAGGGTGGTGGCTCGCTAAGGGCGAGGTGCGCAGCGTCAAGCCGCTGCTGGTCTCGCTGGTGCGATTCGCTCTCGGCCCCGAACTCGGGCCTGGCGAGATGGCGGTTGAAGAGGCTTCCGACGGGCCGGACCCCTACTTCCAGGTCAAGCTCGCCTCCGACCTCCACGACGGGCGGCTACACGACCGAGACATTCAGATTGCTGGTCTGATTGCCGCGTTCGGGCGTCTTCCCCGCAGTTCGCTGAGAGCCGATGGTGGAGGACACGCCGAATCCCAGGTAGCAGGGCGGCTTCGCGCAGAGTTCGAGTCCAGGAGTATTCCCGACTGGGACGATGAGGAGAACTTCGATCCGGCGCATGCAGCGACTGCTTGGGAGCCCTTCCGTATTGAGGCCGAGAGCGACCACGACGACGAATAGAGGAAACGGGCGATGAGCAAGACTGTCTTCGGCTCGGTCGAGGTCGACACGGACACCTACGAGGATTGGCAGAAGTCGATCATCTACGAGCAGAAGCACTTCGCCGATCAGGAGGCCGACGACGCCGTGCTGCGTCGCCAAGATGTTCAGAAGCTCCAAAATGAGCTTGTCGCGAGGATCGAGGAAGGACCCGCCGCGATCGAGACGTTCGTCGTCACGGGCGTGCTCGGGGTCGCCGACCTCGGGGCTGCCCGAGGCTCCGTCCCGGAATTGAACCCGCTCACGGCGGGGGAGATGAGCAAACTGCCCGCCTACGCCGAGCGACGTATAGCGGAGTCTCTCGATGGTTCGATCACTCCTTCGGCAGCCGCGGAGCCCGCGGTTTGGGCGCTCTGCCACGCGGTCTGGATGGGCCGCGACGTGTTCGGCCGAGACCTGCCGACGGTGTTCCTGTATGGCTCCAAGGCGAACACCCAGGAGGCTCGGGTACGCAACTTCCTGCGCCGAACCGGCGGCCTGCGGCCCGTGCGCGGCAACACGTCGCCGCTGATGGACTGCCCTATCTCGGCGGCGTGGTGGCGCATGCGCCTCACAGAACAGGCGCGCGCCCACTCGGCGGGCCGCCTCGAGGCTGGTGCGGCTCATGAACTGCTGCGTTCGGGCCATGTGTGGGAGAACGTGGTGGGAATGCCGCTGCGACAGGTGACCGCGGTGTGCGCGCCGTCGGCGTTGGCTGCGATCCTCTGTGCTCTGGAGGGTCTGTCCAGCGCCGGTGCCAGCGTTGAGCGCGGGCATGTCCAAGCCGCGGTCAGGGCGCTCGGGCGGTTGAGCTACTCGCACAGCCTCGATGGCACTCCATTCTCCGCCTTGGTGGAGGCCGCCAGTGAAGCGCTCCGGAACGCGCCCGACGGCGCCAGTGCCGAGACTGAGGACGCCGATCAGGATCCGGTCGGCCAATGAGTGACCCCAGGGTGCGGGGGTAGCCGCCGGTCTTTGCGAGGCCATCACCGTCGGGGGCATGTGAGCCCGTCCGACCGGGCGACCACCCTCGGCCGCTTACGCTTGAGGGATGGAGCGAAGGCCGAACGCTCGCTCGGGAGCCGTCGCGAGCGCGGTGAGCCTGCGCGGCGCGGTCGTGCTGTTGGGAGGCTTCCCGGCGCTGGCCGGAGCCGACTTGGAGGTCGTGCCCGGCGAGGTGGTCCTTGTGCGCGGGCCCAACGGCGCGGGCAAGTCCACCCTGCTGCACTTGTGCGCCGGGCTGCTGCGCCTCTCGGGAGGACACGGGGACGTGCTGGGCTGTGACCTGCACGCTGATCGGGCTGCAGTGCGCCGCCGGGTGGGTCTGCTTGGCCACGACACCGCGCTCTACGGTGAGTTGAGCGCGGCCGAGAACCTCGAGGTGTGGGCCCGGGCGTCCAGGGTGGCCGAGGCCGATGTGCCCGGAGCGCTCGATCGCCTCGGGCTTCCTCCGCGGCTGCGCGATGTGCCCACCGCTCGGCTGTCGGCCGGCCAGCGGCGCCGCGTGGCGCTGGCCGCCATCGTTGTTCGGCGCCCCGAGCTGTGGCTGCTCGACGAGCCCCACGCCGGACTCGACTCCGACGGGCGCGAGATCGTCGACGGCCTCGTGGCCGCCGCGGCCGCGGCCGGCGCCGCAGTCGTGCTGGCCTCCCACGAGACGGGGCCGGCCGGCGGGCTCGCCACCGGCACGGTGACGATGGCGGGCGGGACCCTGTCGGAGGGGGCTCAAGCATGAGCGCCTGGCGCGGGCTGAGCCTCTTCGTCGGGGATGCCCGGCTGGTGGCGGCCAAGGACCTGCGCATCGAGTGGCGGGCCCGCACCACGCTGGGCCAGGTCCTGCCCTTCGCGCTGTTGGTGCTGGTGCTGTTCGGGTTCGCGCTCGACGCCAACCGGCCCACGCTGCGTCTGGCCACGCCGGGCCTGCTGTGGATGACGGTGCTGTTCGCCACCGTCGTGGCGGTGCAGCGGTCCGCGGCGGTGGAGTCCGCCGACGGAGCCCGCCGCGTGCTGCTGCTCAGCGGGATGGCCCCCGCGGCCGCCTTCGCGGGAAAGGCCGCGGCAGTGGCGATGCAGTTGCTGGTCGTGGAGGTCCTGCTGGTTCCGGGCGTTGTGCTGCTGTACGACGCGGAGGTCGAGTCGGTGCCGCTGGTCGCCGCTACCTGCATCGCTGCGACGGTGGGCCTGGCTGCCGCCGGTAGCCTGCTCGGTGCTGTGGTAGCAGGAGTCCGAGCCCATCAGACGGTCCTGCCGATCCTGCTGCTCCCAGTGTCGGCGCCGGTGCTGATCGCGGCCACCCGCGCCTTCGCCGACGGGTTCGGCACCGTCGCGGTGGAGGGGTGGTCCTGGGTCGGCCTGCTGGCGGGCTTCGCGGCGGCGAACGCGGTGGTGGGCGCGGTCGTCTACGGCCCGCTGCTGGAGGAAGCATGACGCCGGTGGGATCGCTGGCCACGCCTGACGAAGCGCTGGTCGCCTCCTATCTGGGCGGCCCCGCTCGCACCGGGTCGCGCTTCACCTTCTGGCTGGGGCTGGCCACCCTGATCGGCCTGGCCGCGGTGGCTGCGCTGGGGCTTCTGGCCGTCCCGGCCGACGACGTCCAGGGCGACACGGTGCGCATCATCTTCGTGCACGTGCCGTCGGCGCTGGGGGCCTACGCCGCGTTCGGGCTCACCGCGCTGGGCTCGGTGATGTGGCTGTGGCGCAGGTCGGTGTGGTGGGACGTCACCGCCCACGCCGGCGCCGAGGTCGGCGTCCTGCTCTGCGGGTTGACGCTGGTCACCGGCATGCTCTGGGGCCGGCCCACCTGGGGGACCTACTGGGAGTGGGGCGACGTTCGCCTCGTCACCACCCTGATCCTGTTCCTGGTAATGGTGGGGTACCTGTCGGTTCGGGCCCTCGGCGGCGACGCCGCGTCGGTGGCCACCCGGGCCGCAGTCGTGGGGCTGGTCGGAGCAGTGAACATCCCGATCGTCAATCGGTCGGTGAACTGGTGGGCCAACCGCACCCTGCACCAGCAGTCCTCGATCACCGACGGCAAGCTCGAGGACCTCACGCTGTTCACCCTGTTCCTGGCCTTCGTCGTGGCCGCCATGGCCATCTGCTGGATGATGATGCACCGCTTCCGCATCGGCTGGCTGGAGCGGCAGCTCCAGGCCCGCGACCTCCACGATGCGCTGGCGGCCCGGCGCGCCGAGGCCAACCGGTGAGCCAGGCCGGCTACGTGCTCGGCGCCTGGGGCGTCACACTCGCCGCGGTCGGCATCTACGCGGCCAGCCTGGTCGTGCGCGGCCGGCGGCTGCTGCGGCGGGCGCGCCCCGAGAAGGCAGGGTGAAGGCAGTGGACAACACGTTGACGGACGCCGCCGACACGGAACTCTCGCCGCTGACCCCGCGACCCGCCCGACGCCCCGCCCGGACCAGGCGCTGGATCGCGGCACTGGTGACGGTGGCCGTGGCCGCCGGGGTGGCGGTGCTGGTGTCGAACCTGCTCGGCGATGCGGCGTTGTTCTTCTACAACGCCGACGAGGCGGTGGAACGGCGCGACGAGCTGGCCTCGCAGCGCTTCCGCCTCCAGGGGACGCCCCTCTCCGAGCCGGAGAACACCTTCTGGAACGATCAGCCGGTGCTGGCCTTCCCTGTCGGTTTCGACGGGGCGGTGGTGGATGTCGTCCACACCGGCGACCCGCCCGAGCTGTTCCAGCCCGGCGTGCCGGTGGTCCTCGAAGGCGCCTGGCGGCAGGGCCCCGGTCCCGGCCCGGTGGTCGCCGGAGACGGATGGCACTTCGCCTCGGACCGGATGCTGGTGAAGCACGACAACGACTACCGCGACCGCGACGTCTACGACGAGCGCATCTACGAGGCCGACCAGGGCGGAGCGCTCCCGTGATCCCGCTCCAGGAGTCCTCCGGGCCGTGAGCAACGTGGCGCTCGGCTCGGCGGCCGTGGCCGCGGGGCTGGGCGCGGCACTGATGGGCCTGGTCGTCACCGGGCTGGGCCTCACCGGTCACCTGCGGTACTGGCCGCGCTACGCCCGCCAGCTCACTTTCGGTATGGCGGCTGCCGCGGTGATGGCGGTGGTGGTGATGGAGCGGGCCCTCATCACCCGGGACTTCACGGTGAAGTTCGTGGCCGACAACGGCTCGTCCACCACGCCTCCGGTGTTCAACGTGGCGACGCTGTGGTCGGCGTTGGAGGGGTCGATCCTGCTGTGGGCGCTGGTGCTGTGCGGCTATGCGGTGGTGGTGGCCATCAAGTTCCGCGGCCTCCAACCCGTGGCGCTGTGGGCGGGAGGCGCAGGCGACCGGCAAAGAGTGGTCAAGGTCCGCGGCCGAGGCCCGGACGACCCGATGCTGGCGTGGGCGATGCTGGTGATGTTCGCGGTCAGCGCCTTCTTCTACGCGCTCATGGTCGGCCCGGCCGACCCCTTCATCGCCGTCGAAGTACCCCCCGGCTACGACGGCCCGGGCCCCAACCCGCTGCTTCAGAACCACATCCTGATGGCGTTCCACCCGCCGATCCTGTACCTCGGCTACGTGGGATTCACCGTGCCCTTCGCCTTCGCGGTGGCCGCGCTGGCCACCGGGCGGCTCGGGGAGGGATGGCTGGCCGCCACCCGGCGCTGGACCGTGGCCGCATGGGGCTTCCTGACGTTCGGCATCGTGCTCGGCGCCTGGTGGAGCTACGAGACGCTGGGCTGGGGCGGGTACTGGGCCTGGGATCCGGTGGAGAACGCCTCGTTCCTGCCCTGGCTGACCGGCACTGCGTACCTGCACTCGGTGATGGTGCAGGAGCGCCGCGGGATGCTGCGGGTCTGGAACCTGTCGCTGGTGATCGCCACGTTCTCGCTGACGATCCTGGGGACCTTCCTCACCCGCTCGGGTGTCCTGGCGTCGGTGCACTCCTTCACCGAGTCGGGCATCGGGCCGGCCATCCTCGGCTTCTTCGCCGTGATCGTGGCCGTGTCGCTGGCCCTCATCGCCTGGCGGGGCGACCAGTTGCGCACCCCGGGCCGGATCGCGGCGCCGGTGTCGCGCGAGGGCGCCTTCCTGGCCAACAACGCCCTGTTCGCCGCGTTCGCGTTCGTGGTGCTGCTCGGCACCGTGTTCCCGCTCCTGGTGGAGGCCTTCGACGGGCGTACCATCTCGGTGGGCAACCCGTACTTCGACCGGATGACGCGGCCCATCGGCTTCGCGCTGCTGCTGTTGATGGCGGTGGCGCCCATGCTGCCTTGGGGATCCGAGGGGAAGCGCCCGCCGACGGAACTGCTGAGCCGCAGGCTGATGGCGCCGATGTGGATCGCGGCGGCGGCGCTGGTGTTGTCGGTGGTCGCCGGGGCCCGGGGGTGGGCCCCGCTGCTGGCCTTCGGGCTGGGCGGTTTCGCGGGCGGCGCCGCGCTGCGCCAGACCCTCCTGGCCGTGCGCCGCCACCGCTGGCGGGGCCTGGTGGGACGGACCAACGGCGGCATGATCGTGCATCTGGGCGTGGTGCTGGTGGCGGTGGCCTTCGCGGCCAGCCAGTCCTATGTGCGCCAGGCGGAGTTCGACCTGGAGGCCGGTCAGCCGGCATCGTTCGCCGGGCACGAGATCGTCTACGTGGGCTCGGCGGTCGTGGCCCATGAGAACCGCACCGAGCGGGTGGCCTTCGTGCGGGTCGACGACGCCAAGACGTACGGGCCGGCCATCGCCACCTACCCGTTCGCGTCCCAGACGATCGGGATCCCGTCGGTGCGCTCCACGCTGCGCGACGACGTGGCCCTGGCGGTGCTGCAGTTCCCGGAGGAGGCGGGCGCGGACCGGGTGATCCTGCGGGTCACCGTGCAGCCGCTGGTGGTGTGGCTGTGGCTGGGCGGGATCGTGATGGCTCTCGGGACGGCGCTGTCGCTGGTGCCCTCCCGATCCAAGCGCCGAGAGCCCGCCGAGGCCTTCGCCGAGGAGGCGCCGGCATGAACAGCCCGGACCGGCGCCGGCGGTCGCTCTGGATCGCACTGCCGGTGGCGGCCGCGGCCGCTCTGCTGGTAGTGGTGCTGGCCACCCGGGACTCTGCGTTCGAGCGCAATGCGTCCAGCCCCATCCTGGGCGGCTTGGCGCCCCCCCTCGTCGGCCAGACGGTCACCGGTGAGCCCTTCGACCTCGACGACTGGCGGGGCCGGTGGGTGGTCGTCAACTTCTTCCAGAGCACATGCGTGCCCTGCATCATGGAACACCCCGAACTGGTCGAGTTCGACGAGCGACACTCGGCAACCGGCGACGCCCGGATCGTGTCGGTGGTCTTCGACGACACCGTCGAGAACGTGCGGGAGTTCTTCGCGGTCCACGGCGGCGACTGGCCCGTGGTGGCCGCCGGCGCGAGCCAGGCGGCCGTCGCGTACGGCGTGACCGGCGTGCCCGAGTCCTATCTCGTGGCTCCCTCCGGGGTGGTGGTATGGAAGCAGCTGGGCGGGGTCACCGCCGACGGCATCGATGACGTGATCGTCCAGCTCTCTGTGAGTGAGCGCGGATAGATGCGCAGCCATTCGCGTCGATGCGGGATGACGCCCGCTCGTGTTCGCTGCGCTCACGGGCCGCTCGGGCCACGGCCTCGCTCAGCGCCCGCGCTGTCCGCCCGGTTGAGGCTGATTCGCTTGGCCTCTGGGCCCTCATGAGTTGGCGGACCGCAAGCTGGATCGCGGCTGTCGTGGTTGCCGCGGCGGCACTCGTGTACGGCGCGCTGGACGAGGGCCCTCCCAAGACCAACGCCGACCGGGTCCGAGCACTGGCGGAGGACTTCGCCTGCCCTGTGTGTGCAGGCCAGTCGGTGGCCGAGAGCGACGTGCCGGTGGCCCGTGAGATCCGGCGACAGATCGCGGTGTGGGTGGATGAGGGCCGCAACGACGCCTACATCCGGGACCATCTGGTGGCCGCCTACGACGTCGACATCGACTACAACCCGTCGGGGTCGGGCATCACCGGCCTGGTGTGGATCCTTCCTGTCCTTGCCGGCGGCGGCATCGCGGCCGTGGTGGTGGGGATGCTGCGGTCAGACCGGCGTTCGGCCCAGGACACGCCTCAGCCGCCGATGGCGGTGCGGCGGCGGCGCTGGCGCAACGCGGCGGTGTGGACGGTCGCCGTGGTGGTCGTGGCCGGCGCGGCGGGACTGCTCGTGGCCCGCTCGTCGGGCAGCCGCGGCACCGACGGCTCCATCACCGGCGAGATACGGGTCACTACCCGCGAGCTGATCTTCGAGGCCCAGAGGCGGTTGGGCGAAGGCGACATGGAGGGAGCCATCGCCGCCTACGACGAGGCACTCGAGCTCCAGCCCTCCAGCGCCGAGGCTCTCACCTACCGGGGCTGGCTCACATCCCGCCGCGGCGATCTGGACACGGCGGTGGAGTATCTCGACGACGCGATTGCGGTGGACCCCGCCTACCCCGACGCCCGACTCTTCCGGGCCATCGTCGCGCTGGACCAGGGTGACGGATCCGGCGCGGCTCAGCAGTTGGCCGTCTTCGACTCCCTGGACCCGCCCCCTTACGCCGAGGAACTGCTGGCTCAGGCCAGGGTGCGGGAGCGGGTGACCGAGGCCCGCCACGCGGCCGTGCTGCAGGTCGTTGACGGTTTGGCAGCCATCGAGGAGCGGCCCGCCTTCGGAGAGACTGCGCTCGGCGTGGACGACGCGCTGATCGCCGCGGAGGCCTTGGCGGCGCGGGGCGATCTGCTCGATGCCGTGCAGTTCCTTGACTGGGTCCTCGAGTCCCGCCCCAACGACTCCGACGTGCTGGCCGGTCGGGGCTGGCTTCTGGTTCGCAGCGGTGACCCGGAATTGCTGGCTCTCGGCGCCGAATACCTTGACGCCGTCCTCGATGCCGACCCAGCCAGCCCCGCGGGACTCGTCTACCGGGCCTTCGCCCGGTGGCAGCAGGGCGACATCGACGGCGCCCGCACCGATCTCAGCGCCTTCGACGCTCTGCAGCACCAGCCCCCCGACCTGGTGCGCCTCATCGAGGCCCAGGGCCTGCGAGAGGCGATCAGCGGCTGAGCCGGGCGTGGCCGTCTCTTGGAGACCCCGCGGATAGACCGGCGACCCGGCCCATACGGGGCCGGCGGTCTGCGCCTGCGACACCTCCGCCACCGCCACCCGCGGATAGACGGTCGACCCGGCCCATAGGGGGCGGGGCCGTGGCCCGAGCGGCCCGTGAGCGAAGCGAACAAGAGCGGAAATGACCACCCCGCGCCGCGATTGGCTGCCGATCAATCCGCGCTCGCTCTTAGCCTGGATCCACCGGTGGGTTGATGCCGGTGGGGTTGGCGCGTCCACCAGAAAGGCCTCCTGACGTGGGAGAATGCGGTGTGAGACAACGCTGGTTCTCGTCACGTGAGGAGGCACTTCCTGTGAGCAGCATACCGGGCGGGATCGACGGGTTGGAGTGAGCTTCCCCCCAGATCGTGGAGGCATGCTCTTAGAGGAAAGGAAGAGCCATG
>VYBO01000013.1 GCA_009844405.1 Acidimicrobiaceae bacterium | reverse complement strand
CGTTGATCATCTGCGAGCCCTTCTTCACCATGCCGTCGGCCTCGTAGTCCCGCCCCACCATGTAGCCGGTGATGTTCTGGAGGAACACCAGCGGCACGTCGATCTGATTGCACAACTGGATGAAGGTGGCCCCCTTCTGGGCCGAATCGGGGTAGAGCACGCCGTTGTTGGCCAGGACCCCCACCGGGTGGCCGCAGATCGACGCCCAGCCGCACACCAGCGTCGTCCCGTAGCGGGCCTTGTACTCCTCGAATCGGGAACCGTCCACCACCCGGGCGATCACCTCGCGCATGTCGAAGGGCTGGCGCAGGTCACGGCTCACCAGCCCCAGCAGCTCCTCGGGATCATGGACCGGCGGATCGACGGCCATGGTCGGGGCGGGATGGGGCTTGCGCCGATTGAGGTGCGAGACCACCTCGCGGCACATGCGGATGGCGTCCATCTCGTCCACCGCAAAGTAGTCGCCCAGACCGGACACCTCGGCGTGGAGGCGGGCGCCGCCCAGAGTCTCGTCGTCGGACTCCTCGCCGGTGGCCATCTTCACCAGCGGCGGGCCGGCCAGGAAGATCTTGGACTGGTCGGCCACCACGATGTTGTAGTCGGACAGGCCCGGCTGGTAGGCGCCCCCCGCGGTGGACGATCCGAACACGACGCACACCGTGGGTATGCGCATCTTGGACAGCTCGATCATCTCGTAGAAGAACCGGCCCGACTCCGCGAAGTGGGTGGTCTGGACCCGGCTACTGCCCCCGCCGGTGAACTCCGAGCCGCCCTCTTCGCGACCGCCGAGGCGGAGGTCTGCGCCGGCGGACTCCACGAAGCTCACATAGGGGATGCGGTTGTCGCGGGCGATCTCGAGGGCACGCATCCACTTCTTGCTGGCGTAGGGCGTCAGCGCGCCGGCCAGGACGCTGGGGTCGTTGCCCATGATCACGCACTCGGTTCCGCCGATCACGCCGACGCCGACCACCATCCCGCCGCCCATGGTGTAGTCGGAGTGGTAGGCGGCCAGCGAGCTGATCTCCAGGAACGGGCTGTTGGGGTCGATCACGTTGGCGATGCGTTCCCGGATGGGCAGCTTGCCCCGGCTGCGCAGGCGCTCCATGGCCCCAGGGCCGCCCCCGGCCTCAGCCTCGTGGAGGAGCTCCTCGATCTCCGCCAACTGCTCCAGCACGTCGGCGCGGTTCTGGAGGAACTCCTCGCTGCCCGCGTTCACCGCCGTCGGCAGCGGGGGGGCCAGCAGCCTCGGCATGCCAGTCGGCACGCCCCCGTCGATCCTCACCGACGTGACACTACTGCCCGTCCGCGGCGGGCAGTGCGGCAACGGGGAGCGGACCGAGGTGCTCGCGCCGACGGCCGTGCGAGGCAACAGCACCCCACCATACCATACAGCCCGTATAACGGGGCGGAAGGTGCTCGCGCCGACGGCCGTGCGGGGCAGCGGCACGGCTGCGGGGCGCCGTGACGGTCGGACCTGCGCCATTGGCAGCAGGAGGAGCGGGGATGAGGCAACGCGTCCGTGCTGTCACAGGAGGCGCCTATGGTGGGCGCCGCATGAGATTCCATTCCCATCAAATGCATCGAAGCTTGATCAACGACGCCGTTCGGGGTACCGGGTACAGTCGGCGCATGCGATCATGGCACCGAGCGCGGACGGCCGGGGGCTCGCCATGAGTGACCAGGTCTGCGGAGTTCGTCGGGGCAGACCCGGACTGGAAGGTCGCCAGACTGTCGTGCTCGGCGATCCCGTCGACCGGCCGTCACTGTTGGCTGCGATGCCGGCGGGGCTGCTGGAGCGGGCCACAGCCGAGCCGCAGCGGACGTTTCCGGCCATCGCCAAGGAGCCGGACACATGTGCGTTGGTCGCCTCTGCCGCTCGGAGTCTCCCGAGTGTCCACAGACTCCATCTCTGCGACAGCCGTCATCTGGACATAGAACCGGAGAGCGTCGAACTCGTGGTCACGTCGCCGCCGTACTGGAACCTCAAGCAGTACAACGACCAGCCCGGCCAGCTCGGCGGGATCGCGGACTACGACGAGTTCTTGGACGAACTGGACGACGTCTGGCACCGCGTCCACAGCGCGCTCGTGCCCGGCGGTCGGATGGTGGTCGTGGTCGGGGACGTCAACGTCGCCCGCAAGTCCTTCGGCAGGCATCTGGTCTTCCCGCTGCATGCGAGTATCCAGGAACGGTGCAGGCTGATGGGGTTCGACAACCTCGCACCGATCATCTGGCACAAGATCGCCAATGCCCGCTACGAGATGGGCGCGGGCGGCTTCTACGGCAAGCCCTACGAGCCCAACGGTGTCATAAAGAACGACCTCGAGTACATCCTCCTGCAACGCAAGCCGGGCGGGTACCGCAAGCCCGACCTGGCCTCACGGATCATGTCCGTCATTCCTGCCGATGACCACGCTCAGTGGTTCCAGCAGGTCTGGCGCTTGGGCGGCGCCTCGACTCGGGACCATCCAGCGCCCTTCCCGCTGGCTCTGGCCGAGCGGCTCGTCCGTATGTTCTCCTTCGTGGGCGACACTGTGCTCGACCCGTTCCTGGGAACCGGAACGACCGCGGCCGCGGCGGCGGCTTGGGGCCGCAACAGCGTCGGTGCCGAGGTCGACCCCGCCTACTTCGAACAGTGCGTCGGCAGGGTGAGGCGAATGGTGAGTTCACCGCTTCAAGCCGAGCTGGACCTGACGGCTTGAGCGTGGCCGGACAGCCTGCCGGTACAGGATTGTCGCGTGTGGACGCTCTGGCAGCGCTCGCCGCGCCCACGATCACGGACTACTGCCGAGCCTCTGCGCAGTATGTCCGCGAGGCGACCGCCGTCGGCGCCAATGCTGGCAAGTCGGCCCAGCTGCGGCTCTCGAATGGCCTGGCCCGAGCGCTGGTCGCCGACCTCCGCGCCGCCGGATTGACCTTGGACGGCGCCATCGCGGGCGAGCGCACCGTCGGGGGCGGCCTGAGGAGTGTCAAGGCCGACGTCTCGGAGATCACGGAGACCGACGGCCTGAGACTGGCCGTGGAGATCAAGCCCGTCCACCTGGCCGTTGGTCGCGCCATCTGGAACCGCTTCGGTGATATCCGGACGTTTGCGGTCAACGTTCACCTCAAGTTCCCATTCGCCGTGGTCGGAGGTGTCCTTACGATGCCGACCACGGAACGGACGAGATCTGGAAGCGACGAGGACTGGAAGCCGACGACGCACCTGATCGAGCGGGCCGTCGGCCGGTTCGTCCGGGCCGGCGGCCGCCGTACCGAAGGCGACGCGGGCCACCTGATCGAGGCCATCGCGGTCGTTGTGTTCGATCGGCAGACGGGGCTCCTTGAGCCTGATCTACCGCCGGCCAGCAGCGGTCTGCGCTGGCCGGAGTTCGTCAGTACGATTCACGATGCCTACCTGGCGCGCTTCGGCGAGCCCTGAGATCGAGGCAGCCATGACTGACACCGCCGACACCAGCGTGGTGGACTTCCACTTCGATGTGCTGTGCCCCTGGGCCTACCAGACGTCCAAGTGGATCCGGGACGTGCGGGCCCAGAACGGGCTGGAGGTCAACTGGCGCTTCTTCAGCCTGGAGGAGATCAACCTGTTCGAGGGCAAGAAGCACCCTTGGGAGCGG
>VYBO01000088.1 GCA_009844405.1 Acidimicrobiaceae bacterium | reverse complement strand
GCCACGGCCCCGCCCCGTATGGGCCGGGTCGCCCGCCTATCCGCGGGGCCTCTCAACATTGGAGCCAGCGGATCACACATGACGGAGCACGGGTTCACCCTCGAGGCCGTGGGCCCGGACTGCTCGGACGACAGCTTCTCCGAGTGGGTTGCCTCGCACACGGGAGCCAGCGGCCACGCCACTCGGAACGGGCACCACTACATCCACTTCACGCGACCCGCCGCATCATTGGACTCTGCCTTACGGCCGGTATGGGGCGGCCACCGACCCGGAGCGCCACTTCACGCGACCCGCCGCATCATTGGACTCTGCAGTGAGGGACACGGTCGGTCTGCTGACGCGCTGGAGCGGGCTGAAGGCAGTCGGCTTCAGCCCGCCCTGCTCGAACACAGGTGCGCTAGCAAGGGCTTGGGAGTTGCGCCTAGCTGTAGGCGCTTGCGTCCCTAGGCTGCACTTCCAACAAACGAAAACCCGCCTCCGACGTGAGCGTCGTCACGCGGTTGTCCAAGGTGAGCCACGCGACCAGCGAGTCGCTTGCCGGGTCGTCGGGCACCACCAAGTGCGCCCTTCCGGCGGGGGTCAGCCGGGGCAGCCATGTGCTGAGAACTTCTCGACGGACTTGCTCGCCCTTGCCGCGTGTCGGGATCGGCGGAAAGCACAGGACGCGCTCGAAGCGACCGTCCGGGTCTACGTCGTCTGGGTGGGTCACGGTGACGTTGAGGGCGCGGTTGGTAGCGGCGTTCTCTCTGGTGAGTTTCAACGCCCGCGGGTTCACGTCCACCGCCAGCACCTCGGCCTCGGGGTGACGCAGCGCGAAGACGCAGGCGATGGCACCCCAGCCGCATCCCAAGTCCAACACTCGCGACTCGTCGCCGGTCAATGGGGGTGCCCGGTCGAGCAGGAGCCGTGTTCCCGGGCTCAACCGGTCAGCTGAGAAGGTCCCCCAGTCGGTCTTGAAGCTCAGTCGGGTCTCATCTATGTCCACGGTCAGGGCCTGGGGACCGGACAGCGACCCGCCTCGGGCGGTCTCATCGATGGCCGACGGCGCGAGACCGCGAGAGAGCGACACGCCCGGGAGGCGGACGGTCTCCTCGATGCAACGCCGACGGGCCTCGGTCACCCCTGCCTCATCGAGGGTGCGGTCAAGAGCCTGGAGTGTCAGCCGGTAGGCGAGACTGCGCGTTCCGTCGGGCGTGTGGGAGTCCCGATGGACGTCGCGAAGCTCCAGGCGGGCCAGGAGCGGCCCGGCTGCGGTTCGCAGCGCCCGCTCGACGTCGACCGCGGCCACCTCGTCGGGCACGACGAAGGCTAGGTCCACGTCGCTGGGCGGGTACTTGCTGACAGGGCGGTACCGGCGCCTGGTCCGCGGGCCCTCGAGCACCTCTTGCAGATCGAGCTGCAGCCACGCCACCCGACCGGACACACCGCAGGACTCCAGCACCGCTGAGTCGACCTCCCCCACCACGCCGCGCGTCCGCCCGGCCACGACCACTTCAGCGGATCGGGTCGGATGCACCTCCCGCGGCACCGGCTCCCCGGAGGCCCCGCGGACCTTCTCGCAAAAGGTCTCGACGAAGGAAACCGGCTGGCGCAGCTCGACCGCAGGCAGCGCCAGCGCCTCGGCCAGCAGGTCGAGGACCGCCACCGCTGCCGGGGCCTCCTCGCCCGACAGGGCCACGGCCAGGAACTCCCGCTCGTCGGGGAGCAACTGACCCTCCGACGCCGGCAGGTAGACGCGGCCGATCTCGAACAGCCGCACGTCTGCGTTGAAGTGGCGCTGGTTGTACGCCACCGCCCCCAGCTGGCCGGGAAGCAGCGACGTCCTCAGCACCGACTCGCTGTCGTCGACCGGGTTGGACAGGGTGACGCCGTCCTCGGCCAGGCCCACCGCAGCCAGCGCACCCGGCGCAACGAACGGCATCGGCTGCGTCTCACAGCAGCCCGCGCCCACCAGCACCTCCCGCACCAGGCGGCGGTCCCTCTGGTAGGCCGACAGCCCGCCGGCCTCGTTGGCGGTGGGGACGGTGCGCTCGATGTTCTCGTATCCGTGGAGGCGGGCGACCTCCTCGGCGATGTCGGTCTCGGTCTCGGTGTCCCAGCGCCACGTGGGGATGGTCACATCGATGCCGGCGCCGTCGTGGCTCAGGTCCGCGCCGAAGCCGATGGAACCCAGGTGCCCGGCCATCACCTCTGCGCTCAGGCTGGTGCCGAGCAGGCTGTTCACCCTCGAGGTGCGCACCCGCAGCGGACGGCGGTCCGGCAGGTTGCCTCGCTCGTCGATCGTTCCGGGGGCGACCTCGGCCCCCTGCTCCGCCGCCAGCTGGACGAAACGGTTCATGCAGCGCTCGACGTTGTAGCCCCAGTCGGCGCCCCGCCGGAAGCGGGTAGCGGCCTCGCTGGAGAGGTTCAGCCGCTTGGCGGTGCGCGATATGGACGGCGGATCCCACCACGCCATCTCGACCAGCACGTCGGTGGTGTCGGCATCGATCTCGGTGGACGCTCCGCCCATGACCCCGGCGATGCCGATCACGCCGTCGTCGCCATCGGCGATCACCCCGTCGCCGGTGGCCAGGATCCGGTGCTGGCCGTCGAGGGTGACGATCGTCTCGCCGTCATGGGCCCGGCGCGCCCGGATCCGCGCGCCGCTCACCCGGCCCAGGTCGAAGGTGTGGCTGGGCTGGCCCAACTCGAGCATCACGTAGTTGGAGATGTCCACGATGCTGTTGATGGGTCGCTGGCCCAGCGCGGTCAGCCGGTTGGCCATCCATGGGGGCGAGGAGCCGGCGGGAGCGTGGCGCAGCACGCGGCCGACGAAGCGGCCGCACAGCGTGGGGTCGACGATTTCCACGTCCACGGCCTCCGAGATTCCAGGGCCCGAGGCGGGTGTCGACCAGTCGGGAGGATCGAAGGCCACGCCCAGGCCGGCCGCGAGGTCGCGGGCCACGCCCATGACCGACAGGGCGTCGGGTCGGTTGGCGCCGACGTCGAGGTCCCACAGCACGTCGGGCTCCAAGCCGACGGCCTCGGCCAGCGGCGCGCCCGGCTCCGCGCCGGGCGCGACCCGGTCGTTGAGGATCATGATGCCCTCGGCGTCGGCGCCCAGGTCGAGTTCGATCTCCGAGCAGCACATGCCATCGGAGGTCTGCCCTCTCAGCTTGCGGCGGGCGATCTCCAGCCCGCTGGGCATCACCGTCCCCACCCGGGCCAGCGGCACCAGGTCGCCGACCGCCATGTTGAACGCCCCGCAGCACACCTGAAGGGTCGAGCCGGACCCGTCGTCCACGTCGACGAGCTGGATCCGGTCGGCGTCGGGGTGGGGGCGCAGGTCGAGCACCCTGCCCAGCACGACGCCGCCGGGCATCGCACCGGTGACGGTCATCTCCTCCACCGTCAGCCCCAGCGCGCTCAGCACGTCGCTGAGCGCGCCAGGATCGCCGTCGATGCCGGGCGCGAACTCCCTGAGCCACGAGAGCAGGACCTTCATGGTCGATCCCGTCCCATCAGAACTGGCTCAGGAAGCGGACGTCGTTGTTGACGAACTCGCGGATGTCGTCGATCTCGTGGCGCATCACCGCCAGCCGGTCTATGCCGAAGCCGAAGGCGAAGCCCTGCCACTCCTCGGGATCGATCCCGCAGTTGCTCAGCACGTTGGGATGGACCATCCCGCAGCCGCCCAGCTCCAGCCAGGAGCCGTCGGGCCGGGAGATGTCGAACTCCGCGGACGGCTCGGTGAACGGGAAGTACGACGGGCGGAGCCGGCTCTTGACCTCGCGCCCGAAGAGGGCCCTGACGAACTCGTCGATGGTGCCGGCGAGGTCGCCCATCGTGATGTTGCGGTCCACGGCCAGCCCTTCGATCTGGTTGAAGGCCGGCAGGTGGGTGGCGTCGGCGGTGTCGGCCCGGAAGGTCCGGCCCGGTGCCACGACGTAGATGGGCGGCTTGCGGTTCTCCATGATCCGGATCTGCACCGGCGAGGTGTGGGAGCGCAGCATCACCTCCTCGGGCTCGCCGAGGTTCACGAAGATGGTGTCGAAGCTGCCCCGGGCCGGGTGCCAGTCGGGGATGTTGAGGGCCTCGAAGTTGTACCAGGCGCTCTCCACCTCGGGGCCCTCGGCGACCGTGTAGCCCATCCCCACGAACACGTCCTCGAGGCGGTCGCGGGCCTGGGTGACGGGATGGAAGTGCCCCCTGCGCAACGGCGCGGTCTGGGGCAGCCGCTCGGTGAGGTCGAGCCTCTCAGCCGCGTAGCGGTCGGCCCGCCCCGATGCCGTCAACCGGGCCCGGGCCGCGGCCACCGCGGCCTCCATTTGCTCGCGGGCGGCATTGAGTCGCCGACCGGCAGCCGCCCGCTCTCCGGGATCGAGGTCGCTGAGCCGGCGTTTGGCCTCGGTGAACTTGGAGCGGCGGCCCAGCAGCTCCCGCTCGATGGCGGCCACGGCGTCGAGGTCGGCTGCCGCGGCAAGGCGCTCCTCGGCGTCGGCGGCAGCCTTCTCATAGCCCTCCATCATCCGAGCAAGGCTAAGGCAAGCAGTCCGCCGCCCGGTGCATGGTTCGCCGTCGCAATGCCAGCAAAGGATGCGTGTTTGACATTAGCTTTGTTGTAAGTTACTCTGATATATCAGCCTCGCTGCCGGGCTGCGTGCGGCAGTCACCTGTCTAGTCCTGAGCGCCGCTACCAGCGCCGCCTGGCCCGAGCGAGGATCTGTTGACCGCACCAATTCACGCCACCACGAACGAGTTGATCGAGTCCATGGATGAGACACGCGAGGATCGTCGGCCCGAACCCTCCGGCAGCCTCGGACCGGAAGCCGCGCCGGAGGCGGCGGCCCAGGCCACGCGGGCCGTCCCGGCAGCCGACAGGCTTGAGCCGCAGCCCGCGACTCGCAGAGTTGACGCCGGCAACACCGCCCTGCTGATCGGAATCATCGTGGGGCTCATCGGCTCGGTCAGCGTCCTGATAGGCGTCCCCGTGTTCCTGCTGAACGAGGAAGTCAACCGCGTCAGCGACAAGGTCGAGGCGCTGTCCGACAAGATGGACACCAGATTCGCCACCCAGGACGCCAAGATCGAGGCGCGCTTCGAAGCACAGGACGCCAAGATCGAGGCGCGCTTCGAAGCACAGGACGCCAAGTTCGAGGCGCGCTTCAACTCCTTGGAGGCCGACGTGGAAGAGTTGCGGCGAGGTCAGTTTGAGATCGACCGCAAGCTGGCGGTGCTCATCGCGTCACTCTCCCGGACGGACTAGGCGGAGGGCGCAGCAGAGGGTTGTCTGGTGGGCTAGCGGCGGTACTCGAAGGCGAGCAGGGTGGCTGCCATGGCTACGTTCAGGGATTCGGTGTCGCCCGCCATCGGGATCCGCACCCGGTGATCCACCAGCCCGCAGACCGACTCGTCGAGGCCGTGAGACTCCGATCCGAGCACCAAGGCCACCGGACTGTATGTCGCGGCCAGCACACCCGAGTCGTGGGCGTCGCCCTTCCTCGGATCGGCGGCCACCAACGTCGCGCCCGCGGTCCGAAGGGCCTCCAGCGCGGTTCCGGCGTCGTCGGTCACCAGCACCGGCACCCGCAGCACCGAGCCGGCGGAAGCCCTCACAGCCTTGGGGGCCCACGGATCCGCCCCGCCCACGACGATCACGCAGCGGGCCGCGCAGGCCTCGGCGGTGCGGATGATCGTGCCGGTGTTGCCGGGGTCGGACACGCCCACCAGCACGAGCACGAGATCGTCGTGCGCCAGCGAACCGGGCAGCACGGCCCGGGGTCTGGCGACCAGGGCAAGCATCGGCTGGGGGCTGGCCGCGGGAGCCACCGAGTCGAAGGCCTGCTCGGACAGCACCAGCACTTCGGTGTCCGAGGCCAGTCGGTCCAGCACATCTTGCACAGCAGGAGTGCCGACGACTGGCTCGGGAATAGCGAGTATCGATGGCACGATGCCCGCCTTCATGGCCTCCGACACGGTGCGCAGTCCTTCCAGCGCCACCCGGACGTCGCTTGGCGCACGCTTGCGGACGGCGCGACGCAATTCGCCGACGCGCTTGTTGCGTGGCCCGAGCGCGGCGGATGCGCTCAGCTCAGCCGCCCATCAACTAGGTGGCGGCCGAGCGGTCCGGGGGTAGTCAGCTCGCCTGGGCCTGGGTCGCGGAGGCTGCGGAGGCCGCTTCGACCAAGGCGGTGAAGGCGTCGGGGTCGTTGACGGCCAGATCGGCCAGGATCTTGCGGTCGACCTCGATGCCGGCTGCCTTCAGCCCGGCTACGAAGCGGCTGTAGGAGGTGCCCCGCTGGCGGCAGGCGGCGTTGATGCGCTGGATCCAGAGTCGGCGGAAGTCGTTCTTGCGGGCCCTGCGGTCGCGGAACGCGTAGTTTCCGGAGTGCATGAGCTGCTCGTTGGCTGAACGCCATGATCGGGACTTGTTGCCGTAGTAGCCCTTGGCCCGCGCCAGCAGCGCCCGGCGGCGGCGCCTCGACTGGGCGGGTCGCGTCACTCTGGCCATCGAATCGTCGCTTTCTTCTTGGTGTTGCCGGCAGTCGGGCTAGGGCTAGATGCCCAGGTCCCGCAGCATCCTCTCATCCGACGAGGACACCTCGGCCGGGGCCCGCAACTGGCGCTTGCGCTTGGGGGACTTCTTCTCGAGGATGTGGTTCTTGTTGGTCCGGCGCCGTCGCAGCTTGCCGGTGCCGGTGCGGCGGAAGCGCTTGGCTGCGCCCCGGTGTGTCTTCATCTTGGGCATGGTTGATCTTCTCTGGTTCGACTGCTCGCCTCGGTGTGGGAGCGAAAGGCCGGTGACGTCCTACTCCGCGGCGCCGGGCTGGGGCGTCTCGGTGGCGGCCATGGCGGCCTCGGCCTCGAGTCTACGGCGGTGCCGGGCCTGTGCCTGCTTGTCGGGGGCGAGCACCATCACCATGTTGCGGCCGTCCTGACGGGGCTGGAACTCCACCTTGCCGACATGCTCGACGGTCTCGGCCACGTCGTCGAGGATCTTCCTGCCGAGCTCCGGATGCTGGACCTCGCGTCCCCGGAACATGATCGTGACCTTGACCTTGTTGCCCTCGCCGAGGAACTTCTCGACTCTGCGAGTCTTGGTCTCGAAGTCGCCCCGGCCGATCTTGGGCCGGTACTTCATCTCCTTGACCATGACATTGGACGACTTGCGGCGGGATTCCTTGGCCCGCTGGGCCGCCTCGTACTTGAACTTGCCGTAGTCCATGATCCGGCAGACGGGCGGGTTGGCCGCCTCCGCAACCTCGACGAGGTCGCGCCCCGCGGCCCGGGCCAGATTCAGCGCCTCCTGAAGCGTCCTTATGCCGATCTGCTGACCATCCTCCCCCACGAGGCGCACCTCGGGCGCCCGGATCTGCTCATTGATATTGGGCTCTTCGCCTGGCGGTGCTATCGCCTTTCACTCCTCGTGAGCACGGAACCTCCGTATTCGGGCGGAACGCCCCGGCCGCGGCCGGGGCGCATGTCCGCTGGATTGACCCCGGTAGGGTAGCACCCGGCTGCGGCAAGCGGCCAAGCCCCTTGCGAGCGCCAAGCGGAGGTGTTCGGATGAGCACGCTGTGGACCACTGGAGGCGAGGTACCGGTCGGCGACCGCCGGTCGGATGCCGGTCCTGCGAGCCACGACACATCGGCAGCCGGCGCTGGAGCCGCCGGGAGCGAGGAATCCGACCTCGACAGCCTGTCGCCGGAGGAGCGCGAGCAGGCCGAGACGTACGTAAGGGAGCTGGCCGAGTCCCGCGAGCGGCTCAAGGCCGTACCCGCTTCGGTGGTGGTCGCCAACCACGCCATGGGCCTGTACGAGCTGGCCGCCCTGCACCTCTCCAGCCAGCCGCCGAACTTCGCGGAGGGGGCGGTGGCGATCGACGCCCTGGGCGCGCTGCTGGACGGGATGACGGGCCGCCTCGGCGAGGCGGAGCCCACGCTGCAGGACGCCCTGTCCCAGATCCGGATGGCCTTCGTCCAGCTCAAGAACCGCCCTGAAGACGGAGACGCCGCAGACACAAGTTCCGAAGCTGACTCGCCAACGGATTCAGACGTCTAGGTCGTAACCCGACGCGAGCCTCGCGCCACGGAGTCGTAGGTCCCGAAGCGCCCAACCCTCCACGGCGGCCGGCTCTCACCCCCGGTTGAACAGTTGACTCTCGCCGCGCGGCGGTGGCCTGCCCGGCCGGGTCCGGACTTGGGGCGGTGACGGCCCGGTCTTGTTGCCGGTGACTTCCCGGAGTGCGTTGCGCGCCGCTGCGGGACCCGATAGCCCGGCGCGCGCCGTGGCCGGCTCGTGCTGGGCGGTGTCATTGCTCATGGACACGTCGCTCCGCTCACGACCACGCATCGGCACCGACTCGGGAGCGTGGGCCGGGCCGTAGCGGACACGGTCAGGAGGTTCGATGGTGCGCAGGCCGCGCCCGTCGGGAACCACCCGCCAGCCGTGCTGGTGGACCCTCTGGTGACACAACCAGCACAGCGGAATCAGGTTGGAGACGTCGGTAGGCCCGCCCTGGGACGCCGGATCGACGTGGTGGGCCTGAATGGCCATCGGATGGGCGTCCTGGCAGCCCGCGCAGCCGCCGTAGATGGCCAGCAGCGCTCGCTTCTGGGCATCGGTGGCCCGCCGCTTGGAGTGGCCATGCCACAGCGGTACGCCCTCATCGCTGAACACGATGCCGGTGATCCTGGCGTTGCAGAAGTGCTCGTCGAGCACGCTCTGGGGGATAGTGCCGCCGCCCTCGATCTCGGCGAAGGCCTTGGTGCCGTCGGCACTGAGATGCTGCACGATGGCGATGTCCGCCGAGGGCTTCGACCCGCCCACTCCCCCGCCCGCGGTCAAGCTCTCGAACGCGTCGGCCATCCGTTGATGGCGACTGCGTCGCTCTCTCTCAGGCAACTTGAGGTCACCACGTCTCAGCCGCTCGGCCTCCGTGCAGAGCCGATTGCGCAGCTTCGCTCCAGCCACCGGATCGAACTCGCCCCGCAGATGCATCATCCCGTCGTCGCCGTCCCAGATGCTCAGCCTCCGCCGGCGCCGCAGCCGCCGGAACCCCGCCTCGCCGCCATCGTCCTGACGCTGGGCGGCCCACCGCCCGGCCTCCCGGGCGAACTGCTCGGGAGTGAGCGACTGGGCCTTGGCCAGCAACGCAGAGTCCTCAGTGACGGCCTCAGCGCTCGTCTTGTCGGCAGCGTCGGCCAGAGCCCTGGCGTTGGTGAACGAGACCTGCCCGCTCTCCACCGCCCGCTGAACGTCGGGCAATGCCTGTAGCCGCTCAGCGGTCTTGACCTGACCGGCGGCAGCCCGCCGTGACAGGCCCGCAGCCTGAGCCAACACCCCGGTCCCGCCGTCGCCATGGCTCTCGCGCTTGGCCAGCAACGACGCCGCGTTGGCCTGATAGGCGTCCAGACGGCAACGCATCCCCTTGGAAGCGTCCAATCCCCGACGAAGTTCCGCGCACGTGACTTGGCCGCCAGCAGACAACTCCACCATCTGCGCCAGGCCCCGCTCCACCAGCCGGATCGCCTCTTCCATCGACATGAACACATCATGCCAGAGGGGTATGACATTTGTAGATGATTTAGGAGATATTTCATTATTGATCCCGATATGTCGCGAAGTATGAGGTCGGCCTCTCGGCCCCCGATATCGGATGTCTCAGGTCATCGGTACGATCCGAACGTGGTCAAGTTCCTCCACACCGCCGACTGGCAGCTTGGCAGAGCGCCCCTCTTCCTGAGCGAGGAGGCCCGAAGCCGTTTCAGTGCGGCCCGGGTCGACGTGATCGGCACCATCGCAGCCCTTGCCGCGACAGAGCGCTGCGACTTCGTGGTGGTGTGCGGCGATGTATTCGAGTCGAACCACATCGACCGCCAGGTGCTCGTTCGGGCGCTGTACAAGATCCGCGACGCCAGGCCGCTCCCCTTCTATCTCCTGCCGGGAAACCACGACCCGCTGGACGCCTCTTCGATCTTCAGGTCACCGACATTCAAGGAGCACGGGCCGAGCAATGTGACGGTGCTGGAGAGCAGTGCGCCTGTGCAGGCGGCACCGGGGATTGAACTGATCGCAGCGCCTTGGCCGAACAAGCGCCCGCTCGTCGATCTCGTCGGCGAAGCCTGCCACAGCCTTGAGGCGACGGACGCGTTGCGTGTGGTGTGCGGGCACGGGCGGGTGGACGCCATGGCGCCGGAGTCGCACGATCCGGCTCACATCTCGCTCGGTCGGCTGGAGGAGAAGATCGAGTCGGGCGTGATCCACTATGTGGCTCTCGGTGATCGCCATTCGACGACCGATGTGGGCGACACCGGGAGGGTCTGGTACTCGGGCGCTCCAGAGCCCACAGACTTCGTTGAGGATGAACCGGGAAACGTGATGGTGGTCGAGTTCGACCGGGACGGAGTGCGTGTCGAGCGCCACCGAGTGGGGGCTTGGCACTTCGAGTACCGAGACTGGGAGCTGACTACTGACTTGGATGTCGATGCGCTGCGGGACTGGCTGGAGACGCCAGACAACAAGGAGCGCTGCATCGTGCGAGCGAGCCTTCGGGGCCAGGTGTCCGTTGCCCAGAGGGCTCGGGTTGACCAGATGGTCGATCACTTCACCGACCTGCTCGGCGGCTTGGAGGTCCGTGACGGCGAAGGCGGCCTGGCGGTGGTCCCCGATGACGCGGATCTCGACGACTTCGGTGTGTCCGGCTACGCACGCGCGGCGCTGTCGGACCTCGCCGAGCTGGCACAGTCCGACGAGCACGCTGTGGCTGCTCAGGATGCCCTGGCGCTGCTGTACCGGCTCACGAGGATGTCGTCATGAGGCTGCACAGGGTGCGGCTCTGCAACTATCGAGGCGTCGCTGACTGCGAGGTCGAGCTCCCGGCTCAAGGAATCACCGTCATCGAAGGACCCAACGAAGTCGGCAAGACGTCGATGCTGGAAGGACTCGACCTCGTACTCACGAAGATGGACTCGTCTGGGCACCGGCAGGTCAAGTCGGCCCAGCCGGTCGGGCGCGACGTGGGGCCCGAAGTGGAGATCGAGATGTCCACTGGCCCGTACCGCTTCATCTACCGCAAGCGGTGGCTGCGTCGCAGTGAGACAGTTCTGAATGTGCTGACGCCACAGCCTGAGCAGCTCACGGGGCGCGCTGCCCATGAGCGGGTGGACGAGATCCTCGCCGAGACCCTTGACGGAGACCTATGGGAGGCGCTCTGGATTGAACAGGGCGCTGAGCTGTGGCTGCCAGGCTTCGACGTGCCGTCGCTGGTTGCAGCCCTGGACACAGCTGCGACGGGGCAGGACGCGGCGGACGAGGATGACGATCTGTGGAGCCGGATCTGCGAAGAACACGAACGGTACTGGACAGCTACGGGTCGGCCCAAGCGGGATCGAACGGCCAGGCAGGCGGAAGTGGAGGGGGCTCAGTCGGAGGTCTCCGAACTGACGGACCAGATCGACAGCATCGACCGTGACGCAGCAGAGGCGGATCGTCTGGCGAGAGACAAGGGGCGGCTCGAAGTGGCCTTGGCCCAGTACAGGAAGCAAGCGAGCGACCTGAGCGAACAGTGGCACGAGACCGAGCAGGTTCGCAATAGGGTTGATTACCTCACCTCCGCCAACGAAGCAGCGACACTGCGGCGTGACAGCATCGCGAGCGAGCAGCAGCGCCGCCGAGAGCTCGTCGATGAACTCAGTTCCCGTGCCGAGAAACTCGAGGAACTGGACGCACGGGCGCTGCAATCGGCACCCGCCCTGGCCGCAGCCATCAGCCACGTCGAGCAGACGGCGGCGGCGCTGGAGGCCGCCCAAACCGCCTTGAGTGTCGCAGAATCCGAGCAGCGCCGAGCCAACGAAGACCGCGACCATCTCAGGAACCGCATTGAGGTGGAGCAGCTCTCAGAACGCCATGAGCGGATCGTCGAAGCAGAGCAGAAGCTCCGCAAGGCCGACAACGTGCTCGAATCGATCAAGATCGACGAAGGTCTGCTCGCGCAAGTCGAGCAGGCACATCTGGCGGTGGTGAGCGCGGAGGCCGCGATCGCCTCAGTCGAGACGACCGCCTTGCGAGACCTCTCGATCGAGGTCAACGACGAAGAGGTGGCGCTGGCTGCTGGCGAGGCGCGACACACGGTCGTGGACGAGGATGTGATGCTCGTGATCCGGAACACAGCCGAGATCCGGGTACGGGCCGGCACCGGCTCCCAGAGCCTCGCCATCCAGAGGCGCCACGCTCACCAGGAGTTCCGTCGCCTGTGCGAGGCGGCAGGAGTCGCCGACCAGCCCGAAGCCCGACGAGCGGCCCAAGAACGCAAGGACGCGGCGCGGCACCGCCAGGAGGCGCTCGACACCATCGCTCGTGACCTGCGGGATCTCACTGTGGATCGACTGCAGGGCAAGATCGAGGGACTCACGAAGCGTGTGAACGCCTATACCGCCGAGCGGCCCGACGACCCGCCTCTGCCGCCGGACTTCGAGACTGCCAAGCAGGTCGCCGCTGGCAAGGCACGCACCGTCGATGAGAAGCGCGAGGAGTTCGACAAATGCAACCAGGCAGCCACTAGCGCCTCCGACGCCCTACAACAGGAGCGCGTCGACGAGTCGAGCCTCGCAACCATGATCAAGATGGCGCGTGAGGCCAAGGCGCAGGCGGCTGACGCCCTGGAGTCGGCACGGTCCGCGCGATCCGACAGCGCGATCACATCCGAGCTTGCTCAAGCCGAAAAGGGTGCATGCGCGGCTCTTGAGTCGCTTGACGAAGCCGAGACAGAACTGAGCGCCGCCGATCCCAAGTCACTCAAGGCGAGACTGCGGAACGCACAAGACGCCACGCAACGCGCTAGTGAGGATCTCCGAGCCAACGAAGACAGGCAGCAGGAGTTGCGCATTTCATTATCCGTGCGCGGCGAGGGCGGGCTTCACACCCGCCACGCAGAAGCGCTCGTACACCTCCGGCACCTCGAACGCGAGCACCAGCGCACTGAGGCGAGGGCCGAAGCCGCTCGGCTGCTCCACGACACCTTCTCGCGCCGCCGCCAGGAGTCCCGACAGCGCTACCGCGGGCCGTTCAAAGAACGGATCGAGGAACTCGGCCGCATCGTGTTCAACTCGTCGTTCTCAGTCGAGATCGACGGCGATCTGAGCGTTGCCCGTCGCACCCTCGACGGCGACACTCTCGAAGTCGATCAGTTGAGCACCGGTGCCCGCGAGCAGATCGGCGTGCTCTGCCGACTCGCCTGTGCAGCTATGGTCAGCCCCGACGGCGGCGGAGCACCCGTCATCATCGACGACGCACTCGGCTGGAGCGACCCAGACCGCCTAGAACGCATGGGCGCAGCCATCGCATCAGCAGGCCAACGCTGCCAGGTAATCATCCTGACCTGCACCCCGGGCCGCTACGCCCACATCGGCAACGCCACCACCGTCCGGCTGCCCAGCGACGAGTAAGCCAAGTGCCTCTTGTCGCATTTGGATCACGCGCGACAGCCCTCTGGCCTCTGCGAACATCGAGCTGCTATGCGACGAGGGCTACTGGACTCCCCGTCTCCACAGCGGTCAATCAGCAGGCCGAGCGTCTTCCCCTTCTGAAGATCCACACACCGACCACGACGCCGATAGCCGCGCCGACGGCCGACCCCACGCCCGGGTCCCCGAAGATGGCGCCCACACCTGCACCGCCGCCTGCGCCCACGGCGATCGCGGGGCCGACCCCGTACATCAGCCATCCAAGGGACGTCGCCGACGCGCCGCTCTCGGGGCCGTCGCCGGTAGCACTGCCTGAATCAGCATCAGACGACTCATTCATGGCGAGACTGCCCTCCTACGGGACGATCTTGGAGATGGGCATCTCGACTATGTCGGTGGCGCCCAGGTCGCGCAGGGCGGGGATCAGGATGTTGATCTCGCGGCGAGGCACCACCGTCTCCACCGCGTAGCCGGCACCCTGGAACAGCTCGTTGACGGTCGGGGCCTTCATGGCGGGCAGTATCTCGATCACTTCGTCGAGCGCATCCGCGCCCACGTTCAGCTTCACCAGCACCTTGCCCCGGGCCTCCAGCACGCCCTGAAGCAGCGTGTAGATCTGCCCCATGGCGTGCCGCTTGTCGGCGGCGGCCGCGGCTACCGGGTTGGCGATCAGCTCGGTGTAGGAGGTCAGCAGGGTGTCGATGATCCGCAGTCCGGCGGCCCTCAGCGCCCGACCGGTCTCGGTGATCTCGACCACCGCGTCCACGATGTCGGGCACCTTGGCCTCGGTGGCGCCGTAGCTGAGCGCGATCTGGGCCTCGATGCCGGCGTCGGCGAAGAACCGTCGGGTGAGCGCTGGGTACTCGGTCGACACCCGCACACCCTGCGGGAGGTCGGCGACTCTCTGGTAGTGCGACCCGTCGGCCACGGCCAGCACCACCCGGATCGGCAACGACGTGGCCTTCGAGTACTGCAGCTCCCCCAGCGAGACCACCTCGCTTCCTGTCTCCTCCACCCAGTCCCGGCCGGTGATGCCGATGTCGAACAGACCGTCGGCGACGTAGACCGGGATCTCCTGGGGCCGCAGGATCCGGACGTCGTCGATGCGCGGGTCGGCCACCGACGCCTTGTAGGCCACGTCGGAGGACCGCCGGACCGGCAGATCGGCGGCCTCGAACAACTCGAGGGTGGACTTCTCGAGCGATCCTTTGGGGAGAACGAGCTTCAGCATGGGGGTCCTAGGGGCTTCGGAGGCCGTGCCGAGGCTACCGGCGCACGGACGCTGCGCTGTCCCCGAGCATCGGGCCCAGGCGGCTGCCCCTACCCGCCGTGAGGATGCGGGTCGTAGTTGTCGACGAGGAGCCGGACGGCGTGGCCGACCACGTCGATCACCGCCTCGACCGTCTCCACGCAGCCCTTCGATGAACCGGGTGAGTTGAGGATCAGCGCCGTGCCGATCGTGCCGGCAGTGCCCCGGGAGAGCCGGCCCAGCGGGTTGACCCGGCGCATGGCCTCGGCCAGACCGGGCGCCTCGCGGTCGAGCACGGCCTTGGTTCCCTCCGGAGTGGCGTCGCGGGGCCCGAAGCCGGTGCCCCCGGTGGTAACGATGAGTCCATGAAACCCGTCGGCCAGCCGGAGAAGCTCGGCGCCAACTGAATCCACTCCGTCAGCCACCGCAGCCCGCTCGACCACAGCCCAGCCGGCGGAGGAGAGATAGGCCTCCAGCGCCTCCCCGCTGCGGTCCTGCCGCGTGCCTTCGACCACACCGTCTGACACAGTGAGCACCTTGGCTCGCAGACCGGCATCGCCCCCGTTCGTCATGTCCCGACCCTATCCACAGGCCTGTGCCTCCGTCGTCCCGCCGAACTGGCAGCCCAGAGCGCCCAAACGGGACCCCACCGCTGCCAATTCCCCACGCTGCGACCAGCCCGTCGCGAACTGGCAGCCCAGAGCGCCCAAACGGGACCCCACCGCTGCCAATTCCCCACGCTGCGACCAGCCCGTCGCGAACTGGCAGCCCAGAGCGCCCAAACGGGACCCCACCGCTGCCAATTCACACCCGGCGCCAGCGGAACAGGGCCATGCCGTCGTGATCGGCGTCGGGGAGCAACATCGCGCCGTCACCGTGCGGCTGCCAGGGCGCCGGCGGGGGCGGCAGCGGTTCCAAGCGATCGTCTGCCGACAGATCGGCCGCCACCGCCAGCGTCTCAGCCGCCGTGAGCGTGCACACGCTGTAGACGAGCCGGCCACCCGGGCGCAGCAGTCCGGCAGCAGCAGTTAGCAAGGCCCGCTGCAGCTCGGCCAGACGCGTCACAGCTGCCTGTTCAATCCTCCAGCGGGCGTCCGGGCGGCGCCTCAGACTCCCCAGACCGCTGCACGGCGCGTCCACCAAGACCACATCGAACCGGCCCGGCCGCAGCGGCGGGTGCCGGCCGTCGGCGGCCACAACCGCCATCGACGCGGCCCCTAGAGCGCGCCGGTTGGCTTCGAGCAACCCGGTCCGGCCCCGGTGCGAGTCGCACGCAATCACGGTCGCGCCGCGCGCCGCCAGGGCAGTGGCCTTGCCGCCCGGCGCGGCGCAAAGGTCAGCCACGAGATCCCCGGCCTGCACGTCGATCGCGTCGGTGACGAGTTGTGAGCTCAGATCCTGCACGTAGCCGTCGTCGCGCCGGTTCACTTGAGCCGGGCTGTTCATCGACTCCAGCGCAGCCAGCGCCGTGGAGCGGCCGAGATCGTCGGAGAGCGTGTCGACAATCCAGTCCGGGTAGCTGAGCCGCGTGGAATCGTCGGGCCAGTCAGGTGCGCCCGCATCGGCGACGCGGCGCAGCACTGCGTTGACCAGGGCCCGATGCTTGCGGGGTGCGGCCGACACGGTGGCCGACACAGCCGCGTAGGCCGGGGTGCCCAACTCGACGATCTGGTAGGCGCCCATGCGCAGCGCGGCCCTCACCGGGGCCGGCGGCGCGGCCACCAGGAAGGCGTCCAGGACCCAGTCAAGGGCCCGGCGGCGGCGGGTCACGCCGTAGACGAGTTCGGTGGCGAAGGCCCGGTCGCGCTCGTCGAGGCCGGCCTTCTTGAGCGCGGCGGGCAGGGCCACGTTGGCGTAGGCGCCCCCCGCGTCGACGCGAACCAGCACATCGAGCGCGACCCGCCGGGCATCGGTGACCGCTCGCCGGCCGCCAGAAGGCTCTTGGGAGCGAGCGGACCGGCTCACCGGAGGCCGAGCGGATTGCCAATGGCAACAGGCGAGTCGCGCGGGACGTTGAGCGAGGCCGTTGCCCGAGCAGCCCGTGAGCGCAGCGAACTACAGCGGTAGTCACAACCCCTCGCCGCGACATGCTCACGATCCATCCGCTCTCGCTCTCACTCGAAGCGGTCGCCGTCGGCGATGCGAGCGCCGTTGACCCAGTCGCGAGCCGCGATCGGGGCCCGCCCCTCCAGTTGCACTCTCACCAACTCGATGCCGCCCTGGCCGGCGAACACATCCACTGCCGGACTGCGACCACGAGCAGCATCCACCGCGGGACTGCCGCCAGACCGCGGGCCCAGGCATATCGTGCCCGCCGCGCCCGGCAGGCCGGAGCCGGTCGCCAGTCGGGCCTCCAAGACTCTGAGCCGCCGACCCCGCAGCATTGTCCAAGCGCCGCCGACCCGCACCAGCCTCAGGACATGATCGGCGGGAACGGTCCAGTCGATGCGCAGCTCCGAACCGCTGATCTTGTCGGCCCAGGTCATCTCGCCCGACTGGGGCACGGGATCACCGAACCCCTCGCTCAGCGCATCCAGCAGCAACCCGATGCCCAGCTCGCAGAGCCGGCCCCGCAGCTCGTCGGCCGACTCCTGCGGTCTTATCGCCGTAGACGCCCGCCGGTAAACGTCCCCGGCGTCGATCTCGGAGGCCACATCCATCAGGCAAACCCCGGTCTCGGCGTCGCCGGCCAGGATGGCGCGCTCCACCGGCGCCGCCCCCCGCCATCGCGGCAGCAGCGAGAAGTGCAGGTTCACCGTGCGGCGGCCCTCGAGGACCTCATCGGGAATGCGCTCGCCGTAGGCGACCACGACCCCGAGGTCGGCTTCGACGTGCAACGCATCGGTGAGATCGGAGGTGACGGCCAGCCCCATTTCGGCGGCTGCGGCCGCCGCCGGCGAGGGTGTGGGCTCCTGGCGCCGGCCCCGCCGCTTGGGGGGGCGGGTGACCACCAGCGCGATGTCGTGACCGGAGCGGTACAGGGCCTGCAGCGGCGGCACCGCCACTTCCGGTGTGCCGAAGTAGACGACGCGCGCCGGCCCAGAGGCCGAGCGGGCGCGCCGCAACCTATTGGGGGCCTCGCACGGCCCCAAGCGAGGCCGTGGCCCGAGCGGCCCGTGAGCGCAGTGAACAAGAGCGGGAAACGAGACGCCTCATCACAAGCAGCCAGGATCCACGCGCTCGAATCCTGCCCGCGCTCACAGCAGGCGCAGACCGGTCGAAGTCGCGTCCCCTCCAACGTCCGACGGCCGCATCGCCGTCGAGCCGGACCCGATCCCCAGCTCGCGCAGCGTGCGCAGAGCAGCCTTGCGGGTGGCCTCGTCGAGCCGCTCGATGAGCAGCGTCCCGTCGAGGTGGTCCAACTCGTGCTGGAACAGGCGGGCCTCGATCTCGTCGGCCTCGACGGAGACCTCGTTGCCGTCCAGGTCGCGGCCGATCACGTGGACCTGCTTGGGCCTGACGATCTCCCACGACAGCCCCGGAACCGACAGGCACCCCTCGTCGTAGACCCACTCACCGTCGGACTCGACGATCCGCGGGTTGACGATGGTGCGCGGCCCGTCGCCCAGATCCCACACGAACAGGCGCTTCTGCACCCCGATCTGGGGAGCGGCCAGCCCGACCCCCTCGGCGGCGTACATCGTCTCCACCATCCCCTCGACGATGCGCACCAGGGTGGAGTCGACGTCGGCTACGTCGGCGGCGCGCCGGCGCAGGACCGGATCACCGATGACGCGTATGTCGTAGGGGGCCACCACGGTTTGAGGCTACCGTCGCGCCATGGCCGATCCCGCCGCCGATCCCCCTCCCAATCCCGCTGCCGATCCCGCCGCCCAGCCGGCCAGCGGGCAGTACTTCGAGGCCGAACCTGCGGTCGCAGCCTTGCCGCGGACGATCGCAGTGAACGTCGGCGAGATGCAGTTGACGTTCGCGACCGATTCAGGGGTCTTCTCGCCCGACCGGCTGGACGCGGGCACACGGTTGCTGCTGCGCGAGGCGCCGCCGCTGGGCGCCGGCGAACGGCGGGTGCTGGACCTCGGATGCGGCTGGGGTCCCATCGCCTGCGTCGCCGGGCTGCGCTCCCCCGCGGCCGAGGTGCTGGCGGTGGACGTCAACGAGAGGGCGCTGAGCCTCACGGTCGGCAACGCCGAGCGCAACCGCGCCGGCAATGTGACGGTGGCGCGCCCCGACGAGGTGGACCCGGCGCACCGTTTCGACCGCATCCTCTGCAATCCCCCCATCCGCATCGGCAAGAACGCCCTTCACGGCTTGCTGGCCACCTGGCTCGACCGTCTCGCGGCCGGCGGGCGGGCCCACCTCGTCGTGCACCGCCACCTCGGCAGCGACTCGCTCGCCCGCTGGTTGGCCGAGCGAGGGCACGAGGTGGACCGGCTGGTATCGAGATCCGGTTACCGGGTACTGGAGGTCCGGCCGGTCGGAGCACCGGCGACATGAACCAGCTTGACTCCACCGGTCTCAAGCGGCTGCACCGCGAGTGGCGCAGGCGCGGCCACGGGCGTCTGGCTCTGGTGCTGGACCGGGTGCAGAACCCCCTCAACCTCGGGGCCATCGTGCGGACGGCATCCGCCGAGAGGGTGGAACACCTGTACCTGATCGAGTCTGCTTCGCCGGACGCGCCGAAGACCGCCAAGACGGCCATGGGCACTGAGCGGTATCTCGCCTGGAGTGCCTTCGACGATCCGGTTTCGGCGATAGGCGCGGCCCGTCGCGACGGCTACCGGATCGTGGCCGTGGAACTCGCCTCGGGGTCCCGGCCCCTGCACGAGCTGGACCTGACCGGGGAGGTCGCGCTGGCCCTCGGCAACGAGAACCACGGCCTGTCGACCGCCACCCTCAACGGTTGCGACGCGGTGGGCTTCATTCCCCAGCTCGGTCGGGTCGGCTCCCTCAACGTCGCCGCCGCGGCCGCCATCGCCATGTACGAGGCTCGCCGCCAGCAATGGACGCAAGGCCCCGCCCGAACTTCTTGGAGCGTGCGCGGATAGGTGGTCATTTCGGGTTCCAGCGGTTTCGCCGGTCGATGA
>VYBO01000081.1 GCA_009844405.1 Acidimicrobiaceae bacterium | reverse complement strand
GCCCTGCTCGGGCCCAACGGCGCCGGCAAGTCCACCCTGTTCAGGGTGATGTGCGGGCTGACCCCGCCCACCAAGGGCGCCGTCCGGGTGCTGGGCGCCGACGCCCGCCGAGACCGCGACGTCCGGGGCCGCATCGGCCTCGTCCCGCAGCAGGACGGCCTGTTCGATCGGCTCAGCGCCCTTCAGTTCGTGACCCTGGCCGCCGCCACCGAGGCGGTGGCCGAGCCGGAGCCCGCCGCCCGGCGGGCCCTTGGAGTGGTGGACCTCGACCCCGACGACTCCAAGAGGGTGTCGGGCTTCTCCAAGGGCATGCGCCAGCGGGTGAAGCTGGCCGCCGCGCTGGTGCACGACCCCGAGGTGCTGATCCTCGACGAGCCCCTCACCGGGCTGGACCCGGTGCAGCGACGCCGCATGATCGAGCTGTTCCACGGGCTGGGCGACGAGGGCCGATGCGTGCTGGTGTCGAGCCACGTCCTCGAGGAGGTCGCCCGTCTCGGCTCCCGGATCCTCCTGATCGCCCAGGGACGCCTGGCCGCCACCGGCGACTACCGCGAGCTGCGCGAGCTCATGGACGACCGCCCCCACCGCATCCGAATCGCCGTGGACCGGCCCCGGCAGTTCGCGGCCGCCCTCGTGGGGTCGGGCACGGCTGTGGGAGTCAGCGTCGGCGCGGACTCCCTCGTCGTGGACACCCGCGACGTCGACCGTCTGGGGCGGGAGGTCGCTCCGCTGGCGCAGCGCCTCGAGGCCCGCCTGTCGCGGGTCGTCCCCCTCGACGAGGACCTCGAGTCGGTGTTCCGTTACCTGGTGGAGAAGCGATGACCCCTCAGCCGTCCCTTTCCGGGATTGAGAAGCGATGACGGCGCCGACCTCGCCCCGAACCCGCCGGCACGTGCCCAACCTCCGGGCCGCGGCGCTGACCTACCGGGTGCTGGTCCGCCAGGTCCTCACCCCCGGGAAGGTCGTCGCGCTGGGCGCGCTGGGTGCGCTGATGATGCTGGTCGGCTGGGTGGTCGGCCTCAACGCAGGCGATGACGGGCAGGGCGCGGCCGAGCTGCTGAGGGACGGCGCCGGCTACGCCGACGGCTTCGGGCTGATCATCATCGTGCCCATCGTGTCGCTGGTGTTCGGCTCGTCCGTGCTGGGGGAGACCCGCGAGGACGGCACGCTCGTCTACCTCTGGCTGCGCCCCATGGCCCGCGCCCCGGTGGTGGCCGGCGCGGCCGCCGCCGCGGCCACGGCGGCGCTGCCCCTGACGGTGATCCCGACCGCGGCGGGCGGCTGGCTGGCCGCCGACGGGGTCGCGGGGTCCGCTGACCTGGCCCTTGGCGCCGCGGCCGCGGCCGCCCTGGGCACCGCCGCCTACTCGTCGCTGTTCGTGTTGGTCGGCCTGCTCGTCAAGAAGCCGATCATCTGGGGCATCGGCTACGTGCTCCTGTGGGAGGGCCTGGCAGTGGGTCTCGGCGATTTCGCGGCCCGCCTGTCGCTGAGGGGCTACACCCGGTCGGTGCTAAGCCACCTCGGCGGGATCGACTACGGCTTCGACCCCTACACGACCACCACCGCGCTCGTGGTTCTGGCTGCGGCATCGGTCGTCGGCCTGATACTGGCCGCGGTCAGGCTCAACCGCCTCGAGGTCGCCTGAGCGCTCCGCGGTTCCGGCGGCTGCACTGTCGGCCAGCGATGTATGGCTCGGTGCCTTTCAGTGAATGTCGGGTTCGGAGGGTTGGCGCGCCTGGTAGTGTCGGTGCGGGCGATCGGAGGTGAGCGCTCGTGACATCGCTGGTGACCGGACCTCCCGAGGTAGAAGTCGAGTATCCGGAGGGTCCGAACGTGCCCGAGGGCGACCTGCACCTGCGCCGCCGAGTGGAGTTGCTGTTCGCGCTGCGCCACTGGTACGCGGGCCGCACCGACAGCGACGGCGCGTGGGTGAGCTGCGACATCAACGTGTACTACAAGCAGGGCGATCCCAAGACGGTCGTGGCGCCCGACATCGCGGTGGCCTTCGGGGTGGATGTGGCCGCGGTCGAGAACCAGTCTACCTACAAGGTGTGGGAGGCGGGCGCACCGCCGTGCTTCGCGCTCGAGATCGCGTCTCACAAGACGGTGCGCGCCGACCTTCATGTCAAGCCGTCCAAGTACGCCGAACTGGGGGTGAGCGAGTACTGGCGGCTGGACCCGACCGGCGGCGAGTTGCTGGATCCGCCTCTTCAGGGTGAGCGGCGCCACTTCGGGCGCTGGGAGCCGATCGACATTCTGGCCGAGGGCGCCGACGGTCTGCGGGGCCGCAGCCGCGTGCTTGGCCTGGACCTGTGCTGGATGCCGCCCAAGCTGCGATTGTGGGACCTGTCCGAGGCGGCCTGGCTTCCCGATGCCGGCGACCTCGCCGCCCAAGCCTCCGCCGCCGAGGCCCGGGCCGCAGCCGCCGAGGCCCGGGCCGCATCGGCCGAGGCGGAACTCTCCGAGCTGCGGGCACGACTCCGCCGGATGCCTCCGGGGTCCGACTCGTAGCGATCGAAAGGCACAGGCGGTCAGGATCAGAACGGCCCGGCACGGACAGGCGGTGCGGCGTCGGTGGCGCGGGGCACGGCAGGCACGGCCGGGCCGGGAGCCGGTGCGACCCGGCCGCGGTCGTCAGCGGCCGGTGAAGGTCGCCTTGCCCGGGCCCTTCTCCAGGAAGCTGGCCACACCGACGGAGGCGTCGTCGGTGGCGAAGCACTCGCCGAAGTGCTCGGTCTCGCGGGCGACGGCGTCGGCCAGCGACAGGGGCAGGCCGTCCATCACCGCCTGCTTGGCCATGCGCAGCGCCGCCGGCCCGGCCGCGTAGCCCGCAGCCAGCTCGACAGCGGCGTCGTAGGTCTCCTCGGCGGGATGCACCGCCGAGACGAGCCCGATGGCGAGGGCTTCGTCGGGGTACACGTTGCGGCCGGTGTAGATGATCTCCTTGGCCCCGGTTATGCCGACGAGCCGGGGAAGGCGCTGGGTTCCGCCGCCGCCGGGGATGATGCCCAGCAGGATCTCGGGCTGCCCGAACACGGAGTCGTCTGCCGCTACCCGGAAGTCGGTGGCCATGGCCAGTTCCATGCCGCCGCCGAGCGCGTAGCCGTTGACGGCCGACACCGTGATCTGCGGCATGTTCTCAACGGCCAGGAAGGCGTCGTTGAACTGGCGCGACAGCGCTTGGGCCTCCGCCGGAGCGAGGCCGGTGAAGCCGCCGATGTCTGCGCCGGCCGCGAAGATCCTCGGGCCGCCCCACACCACCGCCGCCCTCACGTCGCCGTCGGACGCGATCGTGTTCGCGGCCCCGGTCAACTCTTCCAACATCTGCGGGTTGAGGGCGTTCATCTTGGGTCGGTCGACTCGGATGGTGGCCACGCCGCTGCTGGTCTCGACTCGAACGAACTCGCCCACGGCTCTCTCCTGCCTGTTGCACTGGCTGCGGGCCAGCAACCCTACCGGAGACGCCTGTCGGGCATCTTCACGACCGCCTCGCACAATGCGTAGACAGTGTTGCGCATACCGGCCTGTCGCATGTTCTCCCGCAACTGCCTCATCCGATTCACTCGCAGCCGGACGCGAACCGTTCGGCGCGCTCAGGCTGCCGCGTAGGGCTCGGCCAGCACCTCGGGCAGCGGCTCGGCGTGCA
>VYBO01000124.1 GCA_009844405.1 Acidimicrobiaceae bacterium | reverse complement strand
CCGTCTCGTCGTCGCCGAGCCGGCCGCCGGCCGCCGAGCGCAGCAGCGCCCTCGAACCGTACAAGTCGTTCACCAGATGGGCTGGCGTGAGCACGGGCCACATCCATTCCAGCGCCTCGCGCACCTCGAGGTGGTCCGAGATGCTCTCACGAACTGCGGTCGGGTCGGCGCCGTGGCGTGCGCTGCCGGCCAGCGCCGCGAAGAAGGCCTCCTCCACCAGCCGGCGTCCGGCGTTGTGCTTGCGGACTCTCCGGGATGCCTCGGCCACGATCTCGGCCGACTGGTCCACGGTGAGATGCAGCCGCTGCAGTTCGTAGCCGACAGTCAGATCGCCTCGCAGGGGCCGGCGGCGATCCCGCACGGCGCGGCGCAGCACGCCGGCCATGCGAGGGTCGCCCTTGATGCGGCCGACGGCCTCGCTGTCGAGGCCCGCCACCCTCACCGCGGGGCTGAGCAGGTCGGCCAGCACGGCCTGCTCCACGCCGGCCTCACCCAGCGAGGGCAGCACCTGCTCGATATAGGCGAGGAACAGGCGGTTGGGCCCCACTACCAGCACGCCCTGGCTCTCCAGGGGGAACCGGTGCGTGTACAGCAGGTAGGCGGCCCGGTGCAGCGCCACCACCGTCTTTCCGGTGCCGGGGCCTCCCTGCACCACCACTACGCCTGGCATCTCCGAGCGGATCACCCTGTCCTGCTCGCTCTGGATGGTGGACACGATGTCGCTGAGACGGCCGGTGCGAGCCGCCTCCAGCGAGGCGATCAAGGCACCCGATCCCGACCGCCCGTCGAGGCGGCCATCGCCGGGAGGGCCGCCCAGGCCGTCGAAGTCACGGTCGGCCAGGTCGAGGCCGATGGCGGCCTTCTCGCCGAAGAACTCGTCCTCGATCCCCAGCAGGGTGCTGCCCCGGGACGCGAAGTGCCGCCGGCGCTCCAGGCCGAGCGGCTCGCGGCCGGTGGCGCGGTAGAAGGGCTCGGCCACCGGTGCCCGCCAGTCCACAAGGATCGGGTCGTGATCGGCGTCCCACAGACCGACCCGTCCGATGTAGAACCGCTCACCTGTTCCCGCCGGGTCGATGCGGCCGAACACCAGCGACCGGTCCCCGATGTTGAGCTTGGTCAGCCGGGCGAGGGCGGCTTCCAGCATGGCCTCGCGCTCGAATCTGGCCTGGGTGGTGCCGCCCCGACCGGTGCGGAACACCGACGTGGCCATGGTGGCCCGCTCGCGGGCCATGTCCAGGCAGGCGTGGGCCAGATCGAAGTAGGCCTGTTCGGCTTCTAGGTCGGGGTGGCGACTGGTCAAGGCTGAACCGCGGCTCGACTCGGCTTCCGGGTTCGCCGGAGAGCGGCGGGCCGCTCTGAGACGGATCCGTGTATCAGGGGAACTGTTGATCTTATCCCCCGTATCGTGGGCTGCATGGACTCGACCGAGCCCGACCGACTCGACGGGGTCATCGACGCCGAGACAGTCGACGAAGCGGCCTCTCCCGGTCCCTCCGAAGGCGGAGCCGGCGGCCGGATCTCGGTGGGACTGGTCTTCAGCGCGGGCGGCGCGGCTGCCGAGGCATGGCACGCGGGCGTGGTCGGGGCCCTTCACCAGGTCACCGGCTGGGATGCCCGCACGGCAGAGCTCATTCTGGGTACCTCGGCCGGGGCCATCACCGGGCTCTGCCTCCGGGCAGGCATCCCACCCGCCGACCTGTACGCCCACCGGCGGGGCGAACCCGTCAGCGACGAGGGACAGTCCATCATCGACCGGGTCGTCACTCCCTACCGCGAGGGCCGCAACCAACGCGACTGGAACGAGCAGGGACCGCAATCGCCGACGCTGATCGCGCGGTCGCTCTGGCCGCCGTGGCAGGCCCGTCCGCTGCATGCCGCCGCCGGGCTGCTGCCGCGGGGCACCCGTACCACCGAGGCTCTCCAGCAGCGCATGGCGGAGCTCCATCCTGAGCCGTGGCCCGCGAAGCCGTTCTGGGTCCCGGCCGTCCGACTCTCCGACGGCGAGCGCGTGGTGTTCGGGCGCGACGATCTGCAGGCCACGGCGGCGGAGGCGGTGCGGGCCAGTTGCGCCGTGCCGGTCCTCTTCGAGCCGGTCACCGTCGACGGGCGGCGCTACATCGACGGCGGCCTGCACTCCTACACCAACGCCGACCTGATGGGGCCGCCCGCCTTCGACCTGGTCGTCGTGTCGTCTCCGATGAGCGGCACCGCGGGATGGTCGAGGGTCCGCGGCGCCCTGTCGGAGGCTTGGACCAGCGCCCGGTCGGGCATCGGGCTGGGCGAGCCCAAGCCGTCCAGTTCCCGGGACGACGATCGAGCCTGGTGGTCGGAGGCGCTGGGACTGGCGTGGGACGACGGCAGAGCCATGCGGGCGGCCCGCCGGCAGTGGGTCGATGACAAGCTGAACGAGGAGCTGGACGGGCTGCGCCACCGGGGCATCGCCGTGCTGGTGGTGGAACCCGATGCCGACGGGGCGGAACTGCTGGACAAGGGAAGCGGCGAGGCCGTCGACCGCAGCGGCCACGGCGCCGAGGAGGCCGATCACGGCGATCCCATGTGGGAGTGGCGAGCCGAGATGGCCGCGGCCGCGGACCAGGCTGTCCGCCGCATCGTCACCGACCGCGAAAACCGGCGCCCGGCCGGCCTGCTGCGCCGGGCCGCGGGCTGAACGGCGCACCGACGCCTCTACCGGTGGCTTGACCCGATGAGCAGCGGCCGCTTCGACGACAGCGACTTCGTGCGGGCCTGCCGCCAACAGCCCCATCGGCGGGTGCCCGTGTGGTTCATGCGCCAGGCCGGCCGGTCCCTTCCCGAGTACCGGGCCGTGCGGGGCGCCGGCTCGATACTCGACGCCATCGCCGACGCCGACCGGGCGGCAGAGATCACCCTTCAGCCCGTGCGCCGCTACGGCGTGGACGCCGCCATCCTGTTCAGCGACATCGTCGTGCCCGCCCATGCCGTCGGCTTCGGCGTCGATGTCGTGCCCGGCACTGGACCGGTCGTGGAGCATCCCTTCGCGGCCCGCGGCGACCTCGACCGTCTGCGCCCGCTCGATCCCGTCGCCGACACGCCGTATGTGATCGAGACCGTCCGGCGCGCCGTCGGGGCGCTGGAGGTGCCCCTAATCGGGTTCGCCGGGGCCCCGTTCACGGTGGCGTCGTACCTGGTGGAGGGAGGCCCGTCCCGTCACCATGCCCGGACCAAGGCCCTAATGGTCGGCGACGAGGACGTGTGGCACGAGCTCATGGACCGTCTCGCCGACCTCGCCATCGCTTCGCTGCTCGCGCAGGTGGAGGCCGGCGTGGCCGCGGTGCAGTTGTTCGACAGCTGGGCGGGGGCATTGTCTCCCGATCAGTACCGGCGGAGTGTCGCCCCGCACTCCGCAAGGGTGCTGGAGGCGGTGGGCTCCACCGGAGTGCCGCGGATCCACTTCGGGGTCGGCACCGGCGAGATACTCGACCAGATGGGCGACTGCGGCGCGGACATCGTGGGGGTGGACTTCCGCGTGCCCATCGACGCAGCCCGGCGACGGGTCGGGCCCGAACGGGCACTGCAGGGTAACCTGGACCCCGCGGTGGTGCTGGCCGGAGAATCTGCGGCGGTCGAGGCGGCACGCGCCGTGTTGGCCGCCAACGACGGGCATCCCGGCTTCGTCTTCAACCTGGGCCACGGCGTCCTGCCCGAGAGTGATCCGGAAGTGCTGGCCCGCGTGGTGCAAGTAGTGCACGACGAGGGCCGGGTTCTGTGCCAGTGACCGCGCCGGGAAGCCGGGTGGTCATTGTCGGCGCGGGGATCTCCGGGCTGGCCGCCGCCTACGAACTCCAGGGCGCCGGGATCGAGGCAGTCGTGCTGGAGGCGGGCGACCGGCCGGGCGGGAAGATCGACAGCGCGCCGGTCGGGGGGCTGACCGTCGACTCGGGGCCCGACGGTTTCGTGGCCCGCGACCCCGCCGCCGCGGAACTGTGCCGCCGGCTCGGCCTGGGCACCGAACTCGTCGAGCCCGCCGCCAGCCGGGCCTACGTGTGGGTTGACGGCCGGCTGTGCCCGCTGCCGGCCCGCTCCGTGCTCGGCGTGGTCTGGACGGCCGACGCCGTGGCGGGCGCCGGCGTGGTCACCGAGCAGGCCGTGGAGGTCCTGGCCCGCGGCCTGGCCCGCGACGTCGACCCGCTGCTTCGCGACGCTTCGGTGGGCGAGGTGCTGCGCCCCCGGGTCGGCGACGAGGTGTTCGAGCGGCTCGTCGACCCCCTGCTGGGCGGCATCAACGCCGGATCGGCCGACGGGATGAGCATCGAGGCTTGTGCGCCACCGCTGTACGAGGCCGCCCAGCAGGGAGGTCCGCTCGGGCCGGCCCTGCGGGAGGTCGCCGCCCGGCAGGGCCGAGACCCCGATCCGGAGGAGCCGGCGACGGTGTTCCAGAGCGTGAGCGGCGGAGTGACCCGCATCGTGGACGCCCTGGCCGCCGAGTTGGGCGAGGCCGTGAAGCTGGCCACGCCGGTCGAGTCGGTGCAGCCGCGAGCAGCCCGCGGCGCCGGCCGTCGATGGAGGGTGGCAACCCCGAACGGCCCACTCGACGCCGACGGGGTGATCCTGACCTGCCCCGCCTGGGAGTCGGCTCGCCTGCTAGAACCGCTCGTGCCCGGCCCGGCCGGAATCCTGGGCGAGATCGAGTACTCCGACGTGGCGCTGGCCGTGTTCGTGCTGCCCCGTGACCGCCTGGCCCGTCCGCTCGACGGCAGCGGCTTCCTGGTTCCCCGCGACCAAGGGCTGCTCACCACCGCATGCTCCTGGGCGTCGGCCAAGTGGCCTCACTACGACCGCGAGGATCTGGCCGTGCTGCGGGTCTCGGCCGGACGGACCGACGACCGGCGCTGGCTGGACCTCAGCGAGGAAGAACTGGTCGCCGCCCTCGCGAGCGAACTGGCCGGGACCGGGATGGTGTCGGCCGAGGACGCAACCCAGGGCCGCTTCGAAGTCCGGGTCACGCCGTGGCCCCGCTCCCTGCCGCAGTACCGGCCGGGCCACCTCGAGCGGGCCGCCGCGGTGGACGCCGGCCTGGCCGACGGCGCGCCCGGGCTGGTGACCGCCGGGGCCGCCTTCCAGGGGGTGGGCCTCCCGGCTTGCATCCGCGGCGCGCAGGAGGCGGCAAGCGCACTGAGGAGGGCCGTGCTGTGCTAGACGAACCGTCTGTGAACCCGGATCCCGCCCCAGGCGAAGCCGAGCCGGTGCTGGCTCCCCTCGTCGCGCCCGACACCGGCCCGGCCCGCGAGTGGGCCGAGGCCAGCCCGCCGCTCGTCACCGTCCATCCCGACGAGCTGCCCGAGGGCGACAGCCACCTCAGCGTGACACGCACCTTCTGTTTCGCCGACCTCTGCGGCTTCACCGGCTACACCCGGGCCCATGGGCCCCACGAGGCCGTGACCATGCTCGGGGAATTTCGCAGGGTCACCCGCAGCGTGGCCGCCAAGCGGGGCGTGCGGGTGGCCAAGTGGCTGGGCGACGGAGCGATGCTGGTGTCCACCAACGCGGCCGCCGCGCTGTCGCTGGGCGCCCACCTCATCCACCATTTCGCCAGCCGGGGCGTACAGATCCGGGTCGGCGCAGCCACCGGCGAGGCGCTGCTGTTCGAGGGGGACGACTACGTCGGCGAGCCCGTCAACCTGGCCGCCAAACTGTGCGCGGCCGCCCCTCCGGGCGAGATGTACACCGTCACCGACCCGCTCGACATGCCCGACTGGGTGACGTGCATCGGAGACGTGACCCTCCAGATCCGGGGCGTCGGCCCCATCTCCGGCGTTCACCGTGTGCTCCCCCTCGGGCTCGCCGACTGAGCACGGTGGCAGCGCGGGGGACGCAGGGCCGGACGGCCGACGCCGGCGGAGCGTCGGTGCTGACCGTGGGAAAGCCGTGGATCCGCGGCGTGCTGGCGGGCCTGCTGCTGGCTGCCTCGTTGCCGCCCTGGGGCTTCTGGCCGCTGAGCTTCGTCGGGATGGCGCTCTGGGTCGAGCTGCTGACCGAATCCAGCTACTGGCGCCGAGCCGGCCTGTCGGCACTGGTCAGCGTCGGCTGGATGGCGCCTGCCACTGTCTGGATGGTCGACCTGACGCCGGTCGGCTGGCCCCTGGCGGTGCTCGGATTCGCGGCGATGCATGCCGTGGCCGGCGCGCTCGTGCCGCCCGACGGCCGGCGCCACGCCGCCTTTCCGGCCGCATTCGCTCTGGCCGAGCTGCTGAGGTGGACCTGGCCCTTCGGCGGCGTGCCGCTGGCGACGATGGCCATGGCGCAGGTGTCCGGCCCGCTCGCGTCGACGGCACGCATCGGCGGTCCGCTGCTGCTGACCGCGCTCACCGCGGTGGGCGGGGTCACGCTGGCCGCGATCCTGGCCGCCCGCATCCGGCCGGCCGCAGTGGGCGTGGGCGTGCTGCTGGTGGCCCTGCCGGCCGCCATCGTCGCCCCCGGCTCCGAGCCGATCGACGTCGACGGCACCCCCGACGACGACGCCCTCATCACCGTCGCCGCGGTGCAGGGCGGCGGGCCGCAGAACACCAGAGCCGACGTGTGCGAGCAGCGGGCCGTGTTTGAGCGCCACCTCGACACGACCCTCCAGCAGGTGTCCGCGCCGGTTGATCTGGTGGTGTGGCCCGAGGACGTGGTCCACCCCAGCCCGGACGCCGCGATCACGCCGGCGCGTTGCGACCAGCCGCTGCTCACCGACAGCGAGGCCCGAGCCGCCCTGTCGGATCTGGCCCGCGGCCTGGACGCGGTGCTCATCGTCGGCTTCTTCGAGCGGACCGCCGACCTCGGGGCCAACCGCAACTACGCGGCCGCCTACGACTCGTCGGGCGTGCCGGTCGACACCTACGAAAAGGTCCAGCTGGTGCCCTTCGGCGAGTACGTCCCGCTGCGCGCCACCGCCGAGCGCTTCAGCGACGAGCTGCCCGCCCGCGACGTCCGGGTCGGAGCCTCCGACGAGCCCGCCGTCCTGGACACGCCGCTGGGTCCGCTGGGGGTGGCCATCTCCTGGGAGATCTTCTTCGACCATCGAGCCCGCAGCGCGGTCGGCGGCGGCGAGGGCCGGGTGCTGCTCAACCCCACCAACGGCTCCAGCTACTGGCTGACCGTGGTCCAGACCCAGCAGATCGCGTCCAGCCGCCTGCGAGCCATCGAGACCGACCGGTGGGTGGTCCAGGCCGCGCCCACCGGATTCTCCGCGGTGATCACTCCCGAGGGCGACGTGATCGAGCGGACCGGGATCTCCGAGAGCAGGGTGATCCAGACGACGGTCGAGCTGCGCCACGGCGATACGCTCGCGGTCCGGTTGGGAACATGGCCTGTGGCTGTCGCCGCCGCGCTGACGCTCTCGCTGGCGCTCGGCCTCGGCCGTGTGTTGACCAGATCGCTCAGGCCAGGGAGAAAGCTCTAACGCCATGCCCGCCCCCGCCGACAACCACGCACCCCTGCGCGTGGCCCTGCTGTCGTACCGGGGCAAGCCTCATGTTGGCGGGCAGGGCGTGTATGTGAGCCGCCTGTCCGCCGCGCTCACCGATCTGGGCCACCGTGTGGTGGTGCTCGGCGGTCCCCCCTATCCGGAACTCGACGAACGGGTGCCGCTGGTGCGGCTCGGCGGTCTCGACATCTGGGCCCCGCCCCATCCCATGCGCAAGCCCAGGGCCTGGGAGCTGAAGGACTGGATCGACATCGCCGAGCACGTCTCCTTCGTCACCGGCAACTTCAGCGAGCCCATGGCCTTCAGCCTGCGAGCGTGGCGGCATCTGCGCACCAGGCGGGCCCACTTCGACGTAGTGCACGACAACCAGACCCTGGGCTGGGGCATCCTGGCTCTGCAGCGCCAGGGATGGCCGCTGCTGGAGACAATCCACCACCCGATCACCGTGGATCGCCGCCTCGAGCTGGCCCACGCCCACACCCTGCGGGAGCAGATCGGCAAGCGCCGCTGGTACGCGTTCACGAAGATGCAGACCCAGGTGGCCAGACGGCTGCCCAGGGTGTTGACCGTCTCCGAATCGTCCAAGCGCGACATCGCCAACGATCACGGGGTGCCGCCGGAGCGCATCCATGTGGTGCCCGTGGGCGTGGACCCCGAACTGTTCGCGCCGCTTCCCGAGATCGCCCGGGTGCCGGGCCGGCTGATCACCACCGCCAGCGCCGACGTCACCATGAAGGGACTCAGCTTCCTGCTGGAGGCGGTGGCCAAGCTGCGCACCGAGCGTCACATCGAGCTGACCATCATCGGCAAGGCCAAGGCCGACTCGGCGGCCAGCCGGGCCATCTCGGAGCTCGGGCTGGCCGACGCGGTCACGTTCGTGTCGGGAGTGCCGGACCGCCGCATCGTGGAGCTGTACGCCGAGGCCGAGCTGGCGGTGGTGCCCTCGCTGTACGAGGGCTTCTCGCTGCCAGCCATCGAGGCCATGTCGTGCGGAGTTCCGCTGGTGGCCACCACCGGCGGAGCTCTTCCCGAGGTGGCCGGCAAGCACGGCGAGACCTGCTTCCTGACCGAGCCCGGCGACGCCGAAGCGCTGGCGTCGGTGCTGCAGGAAGCGCTCGACAGCCCGACCGCGCGGGACCGGGTGGGGCGGGCCGGACGCCAGCGTGTGGTCAGCCAGTGGTCCTGGCGACACACCGCGGAGCGGACGGTGGAGCAGTACCGGGCGGTGATCGAGGCATCCGGCTGATGCTCACCGTCGACTACGACCGTCTCGACCTGAGCGCCGGTGAGCGCCTGCTGGATCTGGGCTGCGGCTTCGGTCGGCACTCGTATGAGGCCCTCAAGCGCGGCGCGGAGGTGGTGGCCTGCGACCTGGCCCGCCCCGAGGTTGAGCAGGTACGCGACCTGGCACGGCTGCTGGTGGCCGAAGGCGAGGTCGGCCAGTCGGTGACGGCCGCGCCCGTGCAGGGAGACGCCGTGGGACTTCCCTTCGACGACGACTCGTTCGACAGGGTCATCGCGTCGGAGGTGCTCGAGCACATCGGTGACGACGAGTCGGCCTTCGCCGAACTGGCCAGGGTGCTGCGCCCGGGGGGCCGGCTGGCCGTGACCATCCCGGCGTGGCTGTCCGAGACGGTGTGCTGGAAGCTGTCCAGCGACTACCACGCGCCGGCGGTGCCGGGCGGCCATGTGCGCATCTACCGGCTGCGCGACGTGCGGCGCAAGCTGGCCTCGGCGGGGCTGCAGCCGGGCCGCTGGCACCGGGCCCATGCCCTCCACACCCCCTACTGGTGGCTGCGATGCGCGGTGGGGCCCAATCGTGAAGTCAGCGAGAACCGGCTCGTCGGCGCCTACCACCGGGTGCTCGAATGGGACATCGTCAAGCAGCCGCGCGTCACCGCGGCCGCGGAGAGGCTGCTCAACCCGCTGCTGGGCAAGAGCCTCGTCGTGTACGCCGACAAGCCGCTCCACGCGTCGGGATCGGAGCGGGCCCGCCGGAGCGAGGACATGGCCCATGCCGCCTGAACCGCGCCGGCAGCTCGGCCGCCGCTCGACCAACGGGAGCGTCCCCGCAGCTGGCGAGCCTGGCCGGCCCGCACCGGAGACACCGGAGGTGGCCGCTTCGCTGTCGCGAGCCGAGGCCGACCGCACTGCGGACACGATCGCCGCCCTACAGCTGTCCAGCGGCATGATCCCCCGCTTCGCGGGCGGCGTGGCCGATCCCTGGAACCACGTAGAGGCTGCCATGGCCCTGACCGTCGCCGGGCGCCGGGCGGAGGCCGACGCGGCCTACGAGTGGCTGGCCCGCATCCAGCGACCCGACGGATCCTGGCACCAGTACTACACCGCCGACGACATCGACCAGGACAGGCTCGACGCCAACACGATCGCCTATGTCGCGACGGGTGTCTGGCATCACTGGCTGCGCTTCAGCGACGCCGGGTTCCTGGCCGGGATGTGGCCGGTGGTGCAGCGGGCGCTCGGCTTCGTGCTGGCGTTGCAGACGCCCCGGGGCGAGATCCTGTGGGCCCGCCACGCTGACGGCACGCCGTGGCCCTTCGCGCTGCTCACCGGGTCCTCCTCCATCAGCCACAGCCTGCGATGCGGCCTGGCCGCCGCCCGTCAGGTGGGCGAGGAGCGGCCCAGTTGGGAGCTGGCGCTGGCCCGGCTGGTGCACACCATCCGCCACTTCGGCCACGAGGCGTTCGCGCCCAAGGACCGCTGGGCCATGGACTGGTACTACCCGGTGCTGGCCGGCGTGCTGCAGGCGGCCGAGGCCCGGAACCGTATGGCGTCGCGGCGCGGGATCTTCGTCCACGAGGGCGAGGGTGTGCGCTGCGTGAGCAACCAGGACTGGGTGACCACCGCCGAGACATGCGAGTGCGCGATGGCCTACCTGGCTGCGGGCGATCGGGCCGTCGCCCTGAAGCTGTTCGAGTGGGTCCAGCGCCTGCGCGAGCCCGACGGCAGCTACCTGACCGGCCGGGCCTTCCCCGCCAACGTGAGCTATCCCGACCAGGAGTGCAGTACCTACTCGGCGGCCGCGGTGCTGCTGGCCGCCGACGCCCTGGCCGGCGACAGCCCGACCTCAGGCCTCTTCGTCGACCGGGATGCGCTGCCTGCCCCGCTCGACCTGGACCCCGTGGAGGAACCCGCCCGCGATTAGCTGCCCGCACGGCCTCTAGAGTTTGCGTCGATGTGGCACGAGGAGCGCCTGCTCATCGACGGCGAACTGGTGGATGCCGCCGGAGGAGCCGTCTTCCCGACGATCAATCCGGCCACCGAGGAGGTTCTGGGCACGGCCGCCGACGCCGCTGTTGAGGACGCCGCGGGGGCGGTGGCCAGCGCGGATTCCGAGCGGGCCCGGTCGGTGGCCCGCCGCATCCGGACGGGAACGGTGAGCGTGAACGGCGGCGTCTACTACGGGCCTGACGCCCCCTTCGGGGGCTACAAGCAGTCGGGCATCGGCCGCGAGATGGGCGTGGCCGGTTTCGAGGAGTTCCTCGAGATCAAGACCCTCGCCGAACCAGCGCCATGACGAGAGTATGACCGTACTGCTCGCCTTGGTGGGCTTGCTGCTGGGCGGTGTGGCCGGGGGGTTAGTCGGTCTGCTCGCGGGAGGGGTCATCGGCTTCCTGGTGGGCCAGCAGCTGGATCTGCGCAAACGGCTCAAGAAGCTTGAGGAGACCCAGTCCCGGGTCGACGAGATCCAGTCCTGGGCCACCGAGATGAAGGCCTGGGCCCAGCAGACCCACGCATGGCTCATGAGACTCGGGCCCTCCACCCAACCGGCCGAGGCGCAGCCCGACACAGCCGCGCAACCGGATGCGGAGCCCGCGCCCGAAGCCGAGCCTGCGGCACCGCCCGAGTCTCCGGGAGTGGCTCCGGTCGTCAGGCCGGTCGCCTCCGAACCGAGCACCGATATACGAGCGCCCGTTCCCGGGCCGGCGACGCCCGCACCTCCGGACGCTTCGACCCGGGCGCCCCGTCCCCGCGAGCCGGCAGCCGTCGACGCTCCGGCACCGGCCGACGCCCGGGTAGCCTCCGACGCTCCGACGGCCGCAACCAGCCGCGCTCGGGAGCGGCTCTCCGATCCCGTTTCGTGGGTCGCCAACTGGATCAAGCAGTGGGTGACGACCGGCAACGCGCCGGTGAAGGTCGGCGTGCTCGTCTCGCTCGTCGGTGTGGGACTGCTGCTTCGGGAGGCCCACCGGCGGGGCATCATCGAGTTGACGATTGAGGTACGCCTGGCCGCGGCGGCCGTGTTCGGCCTCGTGCTGCTGGCTGTCGGCTGGCGCCAGCGCCGGAGCCGTCCGATCTACGGCGTCAGCCTCCAGGGCGGTGGCGTCGCCGTGCTGTACCTCACGACGTACGCGGCCTTCGTCGTGTATTGCGTCGTGGGAGCGGTTCCCGCCGCTGCTGCGGTCGTGATCGTCACGGTCGGTGCGGGAGTGCTCTCGGTGCTTCAGGACTCGCGGGTGCTGGCCGTGCTGGGAATCATCGGCGGTTTCCTGGCCCCGGTGCTGACGTACTCGGGCCCCGACGACCACGTCTACGTCTTCAGCTTCTTCCTGGTACTGAACGCGGCCATCATCGGGGTGGCGAGGTTCAAGACCTGGCCGGAACTGAACCTCCTCGGCTTCGGCTTCACGTTCGGTCTCACGTTCTTCTGGCTGGCCAACCGCTACGAGCAGGACGAGTGGGTCTCCACGCAGCCCTTCATCGCGCTGGTCGTGCTGATGTACATGGGATTGCCGGCCCTATTCGCCGCTCGCGAGGCTCCCGACCTCAAAGCCGTGTTCAGCGGGGGTCCGGCGATGGACATCGCGTTCGTGCGCGGGGCATGGACGGCGCCGCTCGTGTTCGGCACGCCATTCGCCGGGCTGGGCCTGCAGCAGCTGGCGATCGGGCACACCGAATACGGCTTGGCCGTCACCGCGGCCGGTTTGGCCGTGGTCCAAGCTGCGCTGGGGTTGGTCATGCGACGGCTGGGCGTGGACGGTCGCCAGCTGGCGGAGGCCTACGCCGCGCTCGGCGTGGCGTTCAGTGCCATCGCGGTCCCGCTCGCGCTGGAGGCCTACTTCACGTCGACGGTCTGGGCGGTGCAGGGTCTGGTCCTGCTGTGGCTGGGCTGCCGGCGGGATCGGCTGCTCGCCTTGACCGGTGGCGCGGTGCTGCAGGTGCTGGCCGCCGTCTCCTTCGCCCAGCACCTGGGGGAGTCGCTCCCCTATCCGGACAACGCTTGGCCGATCGCGAATCAGCATTTCCTGGGCGCACTCCTGCTCGCCGTAGCCGGCTTGGCATCGGGGTGGCTGCTCAGCCGCAGGCCGCAGCGAGGCGACGGCGACCATGCGCTCGTTTGGACGGCGCTGGGCTGGGGGGTTGTGTGGTGGCTGATCGGCGGGGTGATGGAGATCGTCCAGCAATTGCCCGACAGCAGCCAGCTGTCGGCGGTCCTGGGGTTCATGGTCGGATCGTTCGCGGCCGGATCGTTGGGCGCCCGCCGGCTGCGATGGCAGCAGCTCGAGTCCGTGGGACTCCTGATCCTGCCGACTCTGGTCTTGATGCTGGTGCTGTCGCTGCTCGCTCAGTCCCATCCCCTCGATGAGTGGGGGTGGGCGGCCTGGCCGCCAGCTTTCGCGGCGCACTACCTGGTCCTGCGCCGCCGGGAGGGTTCGTTCCCGCGGCTGGCGGCTCTGGTCCATACGGGCGGCTATTGGACACTGGCAGCGCTGGCTGCGGCCGAGGTCTACTGGCAGGTAGACCGGGTCGCCGAGGGTGTGTGGCCGTTGGCCGCGACGGTGGCCGCGGCCCTGGCGCTGGCGAGCGCGACGATGGCCGGCCGGCGCCGGCTGGCGTGGCCGGTCGCGGCCCACTGGCGGACGTACCTTCTGGCCTGCGCCGGTCCGCTGCTGGCAGTGCTCGCAGTGGTGGTGCTCGGCGCGGCGGTGTCCCACGACGGAGACCCCACGCCGCTGCTGTTCCTGCCGGTGGTGAACCCCTTGGGGGTCCTCATCGGATTGCAGCTGGCCGCGCTGCTCGCCTGGAGGAGGCTGGCCGGGCCCCAGCCGGACCATCCGTTCGAGGCCATCGTGACCGCTCGCTGGGCGCCGGCACTGGCCGTGCTGGGGTTGGTTCTCGCCACGGTGGAGACGGCCCGAGCCGTGAGCCACTGGCTGGACGTGCCGTGGGAGCTGGAGTCACTGTGGGACGCCACCGAGCTGCAGACGTCGCTGTCGATCCTCTGGGCGGTGATCGGCTTGTCGGGGATGGTGGCCGGAGTGCGCATGGCCCGCCGAGCGGTGTGGGTGGCGGGAGCGTCGTGGATGGCGGTGGTGGTGGTCAAGCTGTTCCTGGTCGACCTGAGCAGCCTGACCGCGCTGGGCCGGGTGGTGTCGTTCATCGTGGTCGGGGTGCTGCTGCTGATAGTCGGCTACCTGGCCCCAGTCCCCCCAGCCGGGGCCGCCGAAGACTCCGAGGAGTCTGCGGGATAGCCGAGGAGACCAGCGAGGCGCTGCTCGACCACGGCGAGGCTTACGCACGGCGTTGCTCTTCACATCATTATATACTACTGTGTTCTCTTCAGCGTTTCCCAGGCTATTGAGACTGCACTAGCTTGGTCAACAGCAAATCGGGAGCACTTTTGGGGGCTCCCCGCTAATCGAGACAGCTATCGAGTAGAGGGGACGTCACCATGGTGATGACTGAGACGCAACGCACGACGCTGTACAGCCAGTTGATCGACGCGATTGGACAGGAGGCAGCGAGAACCCTCATGGAGCAGCTACCCCCGATGGGATGGGATCAGGTCGCCACCAAGGAGGACGTCAAGGCCAGCGAGAAGATGCTCCTGCGGGAGATCAGGTCCAGCGAGACGCGAGTTCTGGGTGAGCTGAAGGAGTCGGAGGGCCGGCTCATGATCCAAATCGCGGACTCCGAGTCGCGGCAGGGGGCTCGCATCGACGAGACCAACACCCGCATCGACGGAATGAACACCCGCCTCGACGCCCGCATAGACGGAACCAACACCCGCATCGACGAGACCAATCGGGAACTGTCCGAGCTCAAGGGGGAGGTGCGGACCGGCTTCGCCGACTTGAAGCTCGCGCTGGCCAAGCAGGTCCGATGGTTGGCGGCCGTCGTCATCGGGTTCGCGGCGGCGATGGCGGTGCCGCTGACGCTCGCCCTGCTCTGACACCTGGGCTCCGGCGGAACGGTCTCAGGGGCGATGGGAGTTTCGGGTAGCGTCGGCCCGAGACGCCAAGACTGGTGGCTCCGGGAGTCTGCCGAGCCCAAGGGACGAAATGCTCAGAACCCAGGCATTGCCCCCAGAAGACCCAGGCGCCGGAGACGGCGTGGGGGAGGTCTATCTCGACTACAACGCCTCGTCGCCGCTCGACCCGCGGGTGGCTGAGGCGATGATGCCGATCCTGACAGACGGCGTCGGCAACGCTTCGTCGGTGCATCGATTCGGGCGCCGTCAGGCAGCCGCGGTGGACGACGCCCGCGAGCACGTGGCTGCGCTGGTGGGCGGCCGAGCGTCGGGAGTGGTGTTCACCTCGGGAGCGACCGAGGCCAACAATCTGGCCCTGCAGGGTGCGGTAGAGGCTTCCCCCGGGGGCCGGCAACGGATGCTCGTCTCCGCGGTGGAGCATGCTTCGGTGGCAGGTACCGCTCGGCTGCTCGCCGACTACGGCTTGGTGAAGCTGGACGTGATCGAGGTGACTTCAGGGGGCTTCGTCGAGCCGGCGATCGTGGAGGAGATGCTGCGTGACGACATCGTGCTGGTGTCGGTCATGGCCGCCAACAGCGAGACGGGCGTGCTGAACCCGGTGGGCGAGATTGCGGAGCGGGTTCGGGCCACGGGGGCGTTGTTCCACTGCGACGCCACCCAGATGGCAGGTCGCCTGCCGTTCAACATGGAGGCGTTGGGCGTGGACCTGGTGTCACTGAGCGGGCACAAGATCTGCGGTCCGGGCGGCGTGGGCGCACTTGTCGGGACACGACAGAGCCTCAGGCGACTGGAGGCCCTGCTCCATGGCGGCGGCCACGAGCGCGGCCTCCGCTCGGGCTCGCTCAACGTGGCCGGCATCGTCGGCTTCGGTGCCGCCGCCCGTATAGCCGCCGAAGAGCGCGAACAGGAGTCCGAGACTGTAGGAGCGCTGCGCGACCGCTTCGTGTCCGAACTGCAGGCCACTCTCCCCCGCGTGCTGCAGAACGGCGATCCGTCGAGGCGGCTGCCCAACACGGCCAACCTGTGCTTCGTGGGCGCCGACGCCGAGGCGGTCATGGCCAACATGGACCCTGTCGCAGTGTCTATCGGCAGCGCCTGTAGCGCAGGATCGATCGAGCCCTCGGCGGTGCTCCTGGCCATGGGCCGCTCCCACGAGACCGCCTTCGAGTCGGTCCGCTTCAGCCTCGGCCGCTTCACCACTCAAGGCGACATTGACCTAACGCTTCAGAGAACTGTCACAGCGGTTGAGTACGTTCGAATAATGACCGGCTGAGATGTGATGATATCAAATAGAAAGAAAAGGTCGTATACTTCATCATCAGTCATGCAGTAGGGACCAGCGAGCGAACGCTCTTGCGTCCTAGATTACAGATCTAGTTACAGGTACGGTATTATTCTTAGCATGAACAGCGGCGAGATCTTCCCGAACGCACCGCTCGCGCTCGTTGCGGCCGAGGTGCGCTACCCGGCGGTTGCCGAGGGTGCCCTCGGCATGGCGATCCACAGGCGTATCCGCGACGCGCTCGGCGCGGACTGGGTGATCCACAACGACACCACACAGACTTTCGAGGCGGGCGTCGGTGCCGCTGGGCCGCAAGCGTCCCTGCGATCGGAGACAGTCGGCCGGATCACGTCCAGGAAACGAACGAGGATCATCACGGCCCGACCGGAGAACTTCACCGTGGAGGTCGTCGACTACGTGCGCTTCGCCGACTTTCGAGATCTCCTCGAACGGGCGTCGGCCGCAGTCGAGAGCGTGCTGAGGCCCGACGGGATTTCACGCGTCGGGCTCCGCTACATCGACGAGATCACCGTCCCCGAGTCAAGGCCGCAATGGAGCCGGTGGCTCGACTCGTCGCTGATGGCTCCGGCCCTGCCGCCTGAGCTCACCCCGACCGAATGGACGGGAGCGGTCCAGTACCAGGTGGCCCCGGACCAGTCCCTAGTGTTCCGGTACGGTCCGTCGGCTGGCCCAATCGTGTCGCCAGCCGGGCCCCTGAGGCGTCCCAGGGTGCCCGACGGGCCGATCTTCATGCTGGACTTCGACAGCTCGTGGCAACCGAGCGACATCCCAGCATTCACCGCCGACAGGATCATCGAGGCAACGGACCGCCTGCGCAGTCCCCTGCGGGCCCTGTTCGACAGCCTCCTTGAGCCCTCCCTACTGGAAGTCTTCAGACAGGAGCCGACAAGTGACTGAATCGACGACTCAACTGACAACCGAGCCCACGTCGGCGACATCGGTCAACACCCCTCATATCGATCAGCCGACGCGGCTGTCCCCCGACGTGGTGGCGAACATCGCCGGGACGCTGAGGTCCGACGTCGGCGTCCTCTCTCAGGATGTGGCTCAAGTGCACAGCGATTCGCTTCGGATCCAGCTCGAGTCCCGCACCGACGAGGCGGCCAAGAGGGCGCCCGCCGACCTGCTCTCGGAACTCGCCGACCTCGGATTCTCGTGGACCTCCATCGCGCGGATCGTCGGCGTGTCCATCCCCGCCGTCAGGAAATGGCGCCAGGGCGAAGCGGTGGCGGGACAGAACCGCCGAAGGCTCGCTCGGCTCGTGGCCCTCGTAGGCGTGCTCGCGAGCGATCATCTCATTTCTGACGTCGCCTCCTGGCTGGACATGCCCTTGGCCGAATCCAGCTTCACGGGAATTGATCTCCTTGCCGCCGGGCAGGTCCACGATCTGGTGGAGTATGCGGCTGAGCACATCGGAAGCGTCGAACTCCTAGACCGGGCAGTGCCGGCTTGGCGGGACAGTTTGGACGACCGGTTCGAGGTCTACCGGGCCGGAGACGGCGAACGGGCAATCCGGATGCGAACTGAGGCCGGGGCCGGGTGAGCCTGGAGCCAGCGGCGGACCCGGAGCGGCTCTACTCGGCCGTCGGAGCGGACGTCAACCCGCATCGGCCGCTCTTCACGGGCGATGTCTTCTCCAGCGTCGACATCCCAGGCGTCGGCTCGTCGCCAGCCATCGTGATCGGACATCCTTGCGCGATTCGCGGCAGGAACGGGAAGCTCGCCCAACGCACGCCCGTCGCCTCGGTAGAGGCACACGGCCAGATCGCTCCGGCGCTGTGGTGCGACGGGTATTTCAACAGGATGCCATTGGCAGGCTTGCCGCTGGACGGCGAGTTTCATGTCGCTCGCCTCGATCAATTCGGGCTCGCGCTCACCAGCGAACTTCTGGCCGCGCGTCGCCTGGCGTGCCTCTCCCACCCCGGGATCAACCAACTCCAGCAGCGACTTGTTCACCACCAGACTCGGCTCGCTATTCCTTCACGCCAGTTTCAGCAGGCCTTCGACCACACATACGAGGAAGCTGATCTGCTGGAGAATTGGAGCACCGACCTCGCTGACATCGATGACGACCCCGCATCGAGTTTCGAGTCCTGGCTTCGTGAAGGTGATCCCGACCGCCAGTCCCGGCTGGAGGCGCACGAGGAACGGGCACCCATTCGCCGTGAAATGCGCCAGGCAATCAGCCAGAGAAGATCGGCTCTCCAATGAGCGGTCCGTCGGAGAGGGGCGTCCCGCGAAGTGTGGCAGGTACCGCTCGGCTGCTCGTTGATTGGCTTGGCGAAACTGGACCTACTTGACGTGACATCCTGGACCTACTTGACGTGACATCGGGGGGGCTTCATCGAGCCGGTGACCCTCGGGGCCTGCGCCTCCGTCCGGGCGGCCTTCGCAGCCGTGGAGCGCGTCCGTGCCATGACCGGCTGAGGCACGTCTGACGATGCGCGGCGAGCCGTGAACCCAGGTCGCTGTCGCAGGGGCGAGCTATCGTCATGCCGTGATCAAGCGAGCCGCCTCGTGAGACTGGCCGACGCGGCCGAGCGGTCGTTCGCTCGGCACGAGACGTTCCACCCCCGCTACGGCTGGTTCCGCAAGGCGTATGCCGTCGCGGCCGAGGACCCCTACGCCTTCGGCCGGAAGGACGCCCCCGTGGTGATCGGCGTGGGAAAGAACATGGTGCGGGCCATCCGCTTCTGGGGGCTCGCCGCCAAGCTGATCACCGAGGATCCGCACTCCCCCAACCGGCGAGCGCCGCAGTTCGTGCCGACCCGCCGGGGCCACGCCCTCTTCGGCGAGCAGGGCTGGGACCCGTACATGGAGGACCCGGGCACGCTGTGGTTGCTGCACTGGCTGTTGCTGGCACCGCCTTCGCGACTGCCGGTCTGGTGGCTCGCGTTCAACGAACTCAGCGCCGTCGAGTTCAGCGACACCGACCTCGCCGCGGCGGTCGCGGCGCAACTGGAGGCGGTCGCGGACTGGACGCCGCCCCACGAGTCGTCCGTCCGCAAGGACATCGGAGCGCTGCTGCGCACCTACGCACCGGCGGAACGTTCCCGGCGCGGCAGCATCGACGACCACCTGGACTGCCCGCTGCGAGAGTTGAACCTGCTCGGACGGTCGCCCGCGACGGGCCTGCACCGGTTCACGCTCGGCCCGAAGCCGACGCTGCCGTCAGCGATCGTCGCCTACGCCGTGCTCGACTACATCGACCGCACCGGCAGCGGCGGCAGGACGGTCACGCTCGGCCGTCTGGCTCACGAGCCCGGAAGCCCCGGCCGAGCCTTCAAGCTCAACGAGACGGAACTGCTGGCCACCCTGGGCCCGGCCGTGGATCGATACGACGAGGTCGCCCTGGCCGCTCCGGCGGGTGCGTGGCAGTTCGCCTACTCGGAGGACCCGGGGAGGATCGCGACTGCGATGCTCGACGACTACTACGGCTCGTCATCGTCGGGCGTCTGCGCGGGCTGCGTGGGTGACGCTGCGGTGGACGACGACTTGCTGGAGGACCTCGGAGCGGGCCGCAACTCTCGCGACAGCCTGCGGAGCCTCGACGGCTTGGCGGGAGCGGCTTGATGCCGACGCTGGCCGACTGCATCGAGGTGAGCGGTCGCTTCGCCCGCTCGGCGAACCTCGAGCGCGACCTCGCCCGACCGGAGCCGCTGGAGGGGTATGTCCTCACGGCAAGAGGCCTCGATGTCGTCGAGCGCATCGCGACGGCCGCGGCGGCAGGCTCCGCAGGCGGCGCCTGGTCGCTGACCGGCCCTTACGGGTCGGGCAAGTCGTCGCTGGCGCTCCTGCTGGACGCGGCTTTCGGAGGCCGATCGAAGCTGCGGCGCGCCGCTTTGGGACTCGTCGATGGCACGTCCGCGGCCACGGGCGACCTGATCCGGCGGGCCCACCGGCGCCACGGAACTCTCGATCGCGGCTTCAACCGCGCTCTGGTCACCGCGACCCGCGAGCCGCTGGCCCGCACCGTGGCACGCGCCCTGCGGTCCGCAGCCCTTCGCGACGGGGGGGGGGGGGGGGGGGGGGGGGGGGGGGGGGGGGGGGGGGGGGGGGGGG
>VYBO01000017.1 GCA_009844405.1 Acidimicrobiaceae bacterium | reverse complement strand
TCGTCGCCCTCGGCCACGGCCGGGCCCCCGCGTACGCCGATCTCGGGCCGCGCAGAGTCGTCGTCGTCTGCGATGGTGATCGTCGTCGTGCCGCGGATGAGGGCGCCCGGGAAAGTCAACACGACCGTCTCGTCGTCGTCGTCGTCGCAGTCGTCGGTCACGTAGAATGTCGCCTCCGCCGATTTCGAACCCTCAGGCACATTCACGCTGCCTGTCATCGTCGCGTGGTCCACGGCGCTGCCGCGCCCCGAGTAGTCGTCGGCGGTTGCGGTGCCCGACAGCGCGTAGGTCGCCTCAAATCCCCCAGGCAGGACGTCGCCGAACACGCCGACCGATACAGTCACCTCGCTCCTCGCACTCGCCTCGCCCGCCGTGTAGGCCGCCTCGCTGAACCACGCCACCGGCAAAAAAGCCACCGTCACCCGCACCGTAGGAAGCACCAGCGTCGCCGGGTAGTCGGCGGTGGCGGAGGTGACCGAGAGGCTGATGGTGACGATGCCCGGACTCACGCCGGTCACCACGACCGGCTTGGGCGTCCGCCAGTCGCTGCTGGTGAACGACACCGCAGACGACGGTACCGTCGCCCCGTCGGTTCTCGAGCTCGCCGCAGTGAACGACACGGTCCCGCCGGGATCGCTCTTGGGCCGGATCAGGTACTGCCCGGTGTTGCCGGCACCGATCGTGAACGTCGCGGGCGCGTCGATGAGCATGCCGTGGCCCGCGTCGGTGACGTCCACCGTCACCGATTCGACTTGGATTCCGTTGTAGGGCTCGCTCGACCGGCACGTCGGGGTCCGCGCTGCCGTTGGGGTTCATCCTGATGTGGTTGCGGGCGTCCACGCTCGACGTGGAACCCACTGCCTTGAAATCGGAGCTGTACGCCCGGATCGCAGCGTGGCCGGCGGCGATCCGGTCTCTCACATGGGTGTCGTAGTCGGAGATTGCCGACGACTGGGCGTTCCGGGTGGTCGATGTCCTGATCAGCAGCCGGAACTGGTCGCCCAGGTTCAAGCCCGCCGGAATCAGCCCCAGTCAGCAGGCACCGGGACAACCTCGTCGCTATCGACCCTCACCTCGAACACCGGCGAAATGCCGTACAACGGGCGGGCGACACCAGCTTGCCCCTGGCTGTTCGAGATCGGCCACGAGGTGTTGCCGCCCGTGGCGAGGCTCCCGTACCTCACGATAGGAGCGTTGCCGAGATACTCCAATCTACTGGCCTTCGTCCCGTTGGTGCTGGTGCCGGTCCACGGCCAGTTGCTGGCGTTGGTGCAGGCAGTGCCGACTTCGTCGCGGCAGTCGCCGCCGGCCCAGTTCTCCCAGGTCTGGCCCCAGAATCCGGTCGTGTTGGCCGCCACCCGAAGCCCGTTCAGCCAGTAGACCGCCACGTCGGCATGCGCGCTGTTGTTCGGGTTCATCCTGATGTGGTCGCGGGCGTCCACCGTCGAGGTGGAACCCACTGCCTTGAAATCGGAGCTGTACGCCTGGATCGCAGCGTGGCCGGCGGCGATCCGGTCTCTCACATGGGTGTCGTAGTCGGCAATATTCCCTGACCGAGCGGTCCGGGTGGTCGACGTCCTGATCAGCAGCCGGAACTGGTCTCCCGGGTTCAAGCCCGACGGAATCAGCGCCCAGTCGCGAGACACCGTGACGACGTTCGACTGGGCCTGCGTCGTGCCCGGCGACAGCGCCCACACCCCCGCCACGACGAGCGCCGACAACCCACAGACCAGGATCCGGCGCACCCGGGAGACCTCTCCGGCGGGCGGCCGCGGCCCGCCTATACGACTGGATGGCACCCGCCGCCCCCCCCCCCCGCGCGGGGACTGGGGAGCCACTCTGCCAGGGCGCCCCGCATCGGCTCTCAGCACTCATGACGGAAGCTCCTCCAACACCTATTGCCTGCCCCACCAACTAGTCTAGCCTGGTGTTTTGAGTCGCGTCGCTGGCGGAACTCGCGCTTGCGGTCGGTGTTGCAGGTGAGCATGTCCGATCCAGCCCGGGCCGTGATCTCCCGGCTTCGGAGCGCTGAGCCCGAGGGGGCGGTGGTAGGGTGCGGCGTGCAGGAGAGCGCCTCTGCGAGACGTGAGCGACGACGACGCTGGACCCCTTCGCCGGGACTCCGCCGGCTGGGGATGCTCTCGTGTTCCCTGACCCGCCTCTTCGCCCGGAAGACAAGATGACCAACTTCGACCAGTTGACGATCACTGGCTCGGCCCACAACCTGTGGGTGCATCTGGGCGAGCACGAGACGACTCTGGTGGCCGGCGAGCGCCATATGGCTCTGGCCCCCACGCGCAGCATGGACGGGGTGCGCTGCCCGGACCTGCTGGTGGCGTTCGGAGTCGCCAGCCTGGAGAGCGAGCGGGCCCGGGCCGACGCCGCCGAGGCCCGGGTGCGGGAGTTGGAGGAGAGGCTCCAGGACCTGGCGCCGTGAACTGCTCCTGACCGGAGAGCCGCGTGCCCGACAATCCTCTCGACATGACTGGCCGGACCGTGATCGTGACCGGCGCCACGATGGGCCTCGGCAGGGTGATCGCCACCAGGTTCCTGGAGCACGGCGCCGACGTGATCGCGTGCGCCCGCCGCGAGCCGGAGGAGTCCATCGCAGCCGACCGGAGGGAAGCAGCCTTCGTGGCGGCCGATGTTCGCGATCCCGACCAGATCGGGGCTGTGGTTGCCGCGGCGGTCCGGCTGACAGGGCGCATCGACGTGCTGGTCAACAACGCCGGCGGCGCCCCTCCCGCCGAGACCGCCACCGTCTCGCCCCGGTTCAATGAGAAGGTGATAGCCCTCAACCTCCTGGCCCCGATGACCTTCGCCCAAGCGGTGCATCCGGTGATGAGCACCCAGGATGGCGGCGGGGTCATCATCAACATCTCGTCGGTGTCCAGCATCCGTCCTACCCCTGCCGGCGCGGCCTACGGGTCGGCCAAGGCCGGGCTCGACAGCCTCACCCGGACACTGGCCCACGAATGGGGGCCATCAATCCGGGTGCTGAGCGTCATGGTCGGGCTGCTCCGCACCGAGCAGGCCCACCTCTACTACGGCGATGAGGCCGGCATCGAAGCCGTTGGACAGACGCTGGCCCTCGGCCGGCTCGGGAACCCGGACGAGATCGCCGACGTCGTGCTGTTCTGCGCCTCACCGCTGGCGTCGTTCATGTCAGGCGCGTCGGTGCCGGTGCACGGCGGCGGCGAGGTGCCCTCCTACCTGACCGTCTCGACCGGCGAGGTAGCCAAATACCGGCCGGGGTCCAAGCCATGAGAGCGAGACGCCGCATGCGGGTGGGTCGTGCCGTCGCCTCCTGCGCCCTCGGAGCGGCCCTGCTACTGATCGCACCTGCCGGCGCATGGGCCCACGAGGACGAGGACGAGCCCCTGCCCGCCGACACCGGCGGCGACCTGAGGCCGGTGTACGAGATTCCGGCCGGGGCCGACCGGATCATCGGCTCGCCTGATCCCGGACCCGATCCCCAGCACTCCGGCGACCGGGGCGGGAGCCTCCAGTTCGTCACCCTGGGCGCAGTTGCCGTCGCGGTCGCCTTCATTATGTGGCGCGTCGCCCGAGCCACCCGCCGAGCATTGCATCAGGTGCCGGCTGACAGCCGCGGCTGACGACCTTCTAGCTCCGCCGCACAAATACGACAAATCTGATCGGCTTTGAGGCCCCGCGGATAGGCGGGCGACCCGGCCCATACGGGGCGGGGCCGTGGCCC
>VYBO01000044.1:19433-20327 GCA_009844405.1 Acidimicrobiaceae bacterium | reverse complement strand
CCCCCCCCCCCCCCCCCCCCCCCCCCCCCCCCCCCCCCCCCCGCCCCCCCCCCGCGCCGTCGCCTGCTGCGGCCCAGTCTAGGATCACCCCGGTCATCGGCCATTCGGACGGTTCCACCACGGTGGACGAGGGCGGCGGGCCGGACACCTTCACCTTCAGCGTCACCGATCATTTCACAGGCTGCCGCTTCTATCAGGTCTTTGCCGGTGCGGGTTTGCAGGTCCGCGCTGAGACCGGTCCCCCTGAATTCGTTCTGCGCACGAATCATGGGATCTGCCCGGAGCACCGGAATGTTGAGTTTCTTTTTGAAGTGAGGGCTGTGGACGACAGCTGGGATGTTCCCGGCATCTGGCGCCACCCGGGCAACACCGGCAACACCTACACCTCAGAGGTCAGGATCTTCGAGATCGATGCGGGCAAGCACGGGGTTCCCACTTTCGCCCCTGTCGTTGTCCCGGTGACCATTGTCGACAACGACCCGCCCATGGTGGACCTCCACGCCGGTGAAGCGGTCACTGAGGGCGGCGCAGCCAGTTTCACGATCAGGGCGACGTCTGCGCCGGAGAGCGCGATCACGGTCCGGTACCGGGTCCGCCAGAACGACCCCTATGTCATCTTTCCCGGCGATTTCGTGGATGCGGCGCAGCTCGGTGCCAAGACCGTGCAGCTGCCCGCGGGCGCTCTCTCCGCGACCTTCACAGTGCCCACGGTGGGCGACACCACCGACGAGGCCGACGGGTTGGTGCGGGTCACGCTCGAGCCCGGCACGGGGTACACCATCGTGGCGCCGCGATACCAGGAGGTGGCCGTCGTCGATGACGACCCGGAACCGGAGCTCGGCTCTGACTCCGATGAGGATTACGGACTCGATGAGGAACCGGAGCTCGGCTCTG
>VYBO01000044.1:18996-19423 GCA_009844405.1 Acidimicrobiaceae bacterium | reverse complement strand
GGCTCTGACTCCGATGAGGATTACGGACTCGATGAGGAACCGGAGCTCGGCTCTGACTCCGATGCTGGCTCCGAGTCTGATGACTCCGAGTCCGAGTCCGATTCGGAGGGCTCTGACTCCGATGAGGATTACGGACTCGATGAGGAACCGGAGCTCGGCTCTGACTCCGATGCTGGCTCCGAGTCTGATGACTCCGAGTCCGAGTCTGATTCCGCGGCGGTGACTGTCACCGGGACCGGCACGGGCACTACGGTGTCTGAGGACGGCTCCGACAGCGGCACCGACACGTCCGGGTGTCCCCGGCCTGCGGCCGCTGCGCCGTTCACTGATCTCGGCGAGGTGTCGGCGCCGCAGCGCGACGACATCGCCTGCGTCTACGGCCTCGGTGTCACCGAGGGCACGACGGCGACCACTTTCTCGCCGGCGG
>VYBO01000044.1:0-18986 GCA_009844405.1 Acidimicrobiaceae bacterium | reverse complement strand
GTCTACGGCCTCGGTGTCACCGAGGGCACGACGGCGACCACTTTCTCGCCGGCGGATCCCGTCACGCGTGCGCAGATGGCGTCGTTCCTGGCCCGTCTCCACAAGGCTGTCACAGGCTCCGACGCCGGCGTTGTCGCTACGCCGTTCACTGACCTCGGCGAGGTGTCGGCGCCGCAGCGCGACGACATCGCGCGTGTCTACGGCCTCGGTGTCACCGAGGGCACGACGGCGACCACTTTCTCGCCGGCGGATCCCGTCACGCGTGCGCAGATGGCGTCGTTCCTGGCCCGCTATATCCGACAGGCATCGGTGTAGCCCATACCGCGCAGACAGACACCGTGAAGTGTGCCACGGCCTATCCGCGGCCCGGCGGCACGTCTCCAATAGAGTCGCGCATGTGTTCGTATTGGGCATCGATCCCGGCCTCTCGCGCTGCGGCTACGGCGCGGTCCGGCACGGGCGCCGGCCCGTCGCCGAGGCGGCCGGTGTCCTAGTCACGCCCGCGGAGACGGACCGGGCGAGGCGGCTGGCCGAGCTTCAGGCCGACGTCCGGTCGCTGATCGCGGAACTGGCGCCCGACGTGGTGGCGGTGGAGCGGGTGCTGTTCCAGCGCAACGCGGCCACGGCCATGTCCGTCGGGCAGGCCGTCGGGGTGGTGCTGGCCGAGTCGGCAGCCGCCGGCTGCGAGGTGGTGGAGTACTCGCCCAACGAGGTCAAGGAAGCGGTGGCGGGCTGGGGCGGCGCCGACAAGCAGGAGATCGCCGAGATGGTGCGGGTGCTGCTCGGGCTCACCGAAGTGCTGCGCCCCGCCGACGCCGCCGACGCGGTGGCGGTCGCTCTCTGCCACCTGGCCCGTACCGGGCCGCCCGCGGCGGCGAGCCGCCGGGCCGTGGCCGCAGGCAGCGCACGATGATCGGGTCGCTGCGGGGCCGGCTGCTGTCGCGGTCGCCGGAAGCCGAGCTCCTGGTGGAGGTGTCCGGCGTCGGCTACCGGGTGCAGGCCACCCCCCGGACGGCCGCGTCCGCGGCCGGGGCGGGCTCGGAGGTGTTCCTCCATGTCAGTCACATCGTGCGCGAGGACGCCCAGACGCTCTACGGCTTCTCCACCTCCGACGAGCGGCGGACCTTCGAGGCTCTGGTCGGCGCCCGGGGCGTCGGGCCGGCCCTGGCGCTGTCGATCCTGGCGGTGCACCATCCCGACGCCCTGCGCCGGGCCGTGGCCGACGACGACGTCGACATGATGTGCCTGGTGCCGGGAGTGGGCGTCAAGACCGCGGTGCGGCTGCTGGTCGAGCTCAAGTCCCGTCTGCATCTGCCCGAGGCGGAAGCGCCGCCCGGCACCGAGGACGGCGCGGCCTCCCCCGGCGCCCGCGACGACGCCCGCACCGATGTGCGTGCCGCGCTCGACGGGCTCGGCTACGGCGCAGAGGAGATCAAGGGCGTGCTGGCCGAGCTGCCCGCAGACGACGACGCCGGCCTGATGCTGCGCGAGGCGCTGCGGCGCCTCGCCGGTGCGGCCGCCTGAGGGGGGAGGGGCGCCGAGCATGGCCCGCTCCGAGACACTGGCCCGGCCCCCAGACGACGGCAACGGCGCCGACCTTGCGTCCGCGGGCGATCCGGTGCCTGCGTCCGATCCGGCGTCCACGTCCGATCCGGCGTCCACGTCCGATCCGGCGTCCGCGTCCGATCCGGCGTCCGCGGGCGACCCGGTGCCTGCGTCCGATCCGGCGTCCACGGGCGATCCGGCGTCCGCGGGCGATCCGGCGTCCGCGGGCGATTCAGCAGAGCCGGCCGAGCTGCTGTCGCCGGACCCGCTGCCCGCCGACCGGCTCGGCGAGGCCGCGCTGCGCCCCCGCAGCCTCGATGAGTTCGTCGGCCAGGCCGAGCTGAAGGGCCACCTCGATGTGCTGCTGGGCGCGGCCCGCAAGCGCCGCGAGCCGGTCGACCACCTGCTCTTCGCCGGGCCGCCGGGACTGGGCAAGACGACCCTGGCCCACATCGTCGCCAACGAGCTCGGCGCCCACCTGCAGACCACCTCGGGGCCCGCCCTGGAGCGGGCCGGCGATCTGGCGGCCATGCTCACCAAGCTCGAGCCCGGCGACGTGTTGTTCATCGACGAGATCCACCGCCTGCCCCGGCCCGTCGAAGAGGTCCTGTATCCGGCCATGGAGGACTTCCGCATCGACATCGTGCTCGGCAAGGGCCCCGCCGCCCGCTCCATCCCGCTGGACCTGGCCCCGTTCACCCTGGTCGGCGCCACCACCCGCACCGGTCTCATCACCGGACCGCTGCGCGACCGTTTCGGGCTGGTGGCCCGGCTCGACTTCTACACCGTCGAGGACCTTGTGGCGATCACCGAGCGCACCGCCGGGATCCTCGACGTGGAAATCGACCCCGGCGGCGCGGCCGAGATCGCTCGGAGGGCCAGGGGCACGCCCCGCATCGCCAACCGCCTGCTGCGACAGGTGCGCGACTTCGCCGAGGTGCACCGTGACGGCCGCATCGACTCGACGGTCGCGGCCGACGGCTTGGCCTTCTTCGGGGTGGACGAGATGGGACTCGACCGGGCCTCGCGGGCGGCGCTGGAAGCTCTGTGCGGCAACTTCGGCGGCGGTCCCGTCGGGTTGTCCACCCTGGCCATAGCGGTCAGCGAGCCGACCGAGACGGTCGAGGACGTCTACGAGCCCTACCTCATCCAGCGGGGCCTGCTGATGCGCACGCCCCGGGGCAGGGTGGCCACCCCCGCCGCCTGGGTGCACCTCGGCCTGGATGCGCCCCAGTCCGACCCGGAAGCCCAGCCCGGCCTGTTCACCTGACCGCCGGCCTCGTCGATGCCACGATCGCGCCAGCCACGATCGCGCCATCCGAACAAGGAGATCGAGGCGGCGGTGCGGGAGATGGAGGCTGCCGGCTGGATCATCCATCTCGCCGCAGGCCGGAGCAGCCACGCTTGGGCACGGGCCGATTGCCCGCTCGGGCATCTCGAATGCACTCTGTCCGTCGTATCGGACGCCCGCCGTTGCGCATCGCGAAGCGCGTAGAGGCCCCGCGGATAGGCGGGCGACCCGGCCCATACGGGACGGGGCCGTGGCCCGAGCGGCCCGTGAGCGAAGCGAACAAGAGCGGAAATGACCACCCTGCGACGCGATTGGCCGCCGATCAATCCGCGCTCGCTCGTAGACTACTGTCCGCGATCAGGCGCTGCGAGCGCAGGAGCGAGACATCATGAGCACAGCCCGGGCGCCGGAGCACGCCGTAGCGGAGCGAGCCACCAGTGTGCACCACTTCGAGATCGAGACCGAGGGCGCCGATCTGTCGGACTGGGAGATGATCGACGCCCTGTATGAGGCGGGCTGCTCCGATGCCACGATCCGGCACAGGTCCGTCGAGTTCGACCGTGAGGCGCCGACGCTGGCGGAAGCCATCGAGTCCGCCGTCAACGACATCGAGACGGTTACCGGCGTCACGGTGAAGGGCGTCCGGCACCTCTAGCCGAACTCGATCCGAGACGCCCATGCCCGCAACCGATGACAGGCGGGCGGCCGCGGCTGCGCCGGTCACGCCTGATGACCTGGACTATGAACTGCCGGCCGAGGCCATAGCCCAGTCGCCGGTCGAACCCCGGGACGCGGCCCGGCTGCTGGTGGACCGCGGCGACTATGTGGCGCACCTCCGTGTCGGCGACCTGCCCGAGCTGCTCGGTCCCGGCGACGTCGTGGTGGTCAACGACACCCGCGTGCTGCCGGCCCGCCTGCGGCTGCGCCGGGCCACCGGCGGAGCGGTCGAGGTCCTGCTGCTGCACGAGCGCGACGACGGCGACTGGGAGGCGCTGGTCCGCCCGTCGCGCCGCCTGCGGCCCGGCGAGGTGGTGGCGCCCGAGCGCCCGCTCCGCCCGCCCGGCGCCGGGATGCGCGGCGACCTCGAGGACGGCGCCGCCGGCGTCGAGATCCGCGACGACCTGGGTGAGGGGCGTCGCATAGTGCGTGTCCGCACCGGCGGGCGGCTCTTGCTCGAGGTTCTCGACGAGATCGGCTCGGTGCCCCTGCCGCCATACATCACCGGCGGCATCGACGACGATGAGCGCTACCAGACCGTCTACTCGCGCGCGCCGTCGTCCGCGGCGGCGCCGACCGCAGGCCTGCACTTCACCGAGCAGCTCCTGCAGCGGGTGCGCGACTGCGGCGCCGAGGTGGTTGCGGTGGAACTGGCCGTCGGACTCGACACGTTCCGTCCAATCACCGCAGCCCGCCTCGACGACCACCACATGCACGCCGAGCAGTACCTCGTGCCTTTGGAGGTTCAGCAGGCGCTGGGCCGCGCCGGGCGGGTGGTGGCGGTGGGCACGACCGTCGTGCGCTGCCTGGAGACTTGGGCGGCCACCGGCGAGGCGTCCGGGCGCAGCAGCCTGTTCATCCGCCGGCCGTATGCGTGGCAGGTCGTGGACGCGCTGATGACGAACTTCCATCTGTCGCGCTCCACGCTGCTGTGCCTGCTCGACGCCTTCGTCGGGCCCCGCTGGCGCACGCTGTACTCGGCTGCGCTGGCCGAGGGCTACCGGTTCCTGTCCTTCGGCGACGCCATGTTCGTGGAGCGCTCGGTGCCTGCAGTCCGGGGCGAAGCTTCGAGCGGGTAGGGCGGTTCGTGCGAGTCGTCGAGCATCAGGTCCATTCGAGCCGTGGCCGGCGCCGCGTCAGGCGCCGAGGACGCTCTCGGGAGCGGACACGACGTTCCAGTCGTCAGCGGGCACGGCGGGCTCGCTCAAGTCGTCGTGGATGCGGATCTGCTCGCACCACCCGACGATGCCCGGCGAGCCCTGCTCGGGCACCGGCACGAGCGTCCGGCCTAGGATCCTCCGTGCTTGTCAGGTTCCGGGCTCGGGTGGGTGCTGATGCAGGCTGATTTCCGGCTCGAGGGCACCGCGGGGGAGGCCCGCACCGGGACGGTCACCACCGCGCGGGGCAGTTTCGCCACGCCGTGCTTCATGCCGGTGGGCACCCGTGGGGCGGTGAAGCACCTCGACTCGTCGGACCTCGAGGCCCTCGGCGTTGAGGTGATGCTGGCCAACACCTACCATCTGATGCTGCGGCCCGGGTCCGAGACCATCGCCCGCCTCGGCGGCATCCACGGCTTCGCCGACTGGTCGGGCCATGTGCTCACCGACTCGGGCGGTTACCAGATCTACTCGCTGGACCCTGCCGTGGACGACGGGGGCGCCAGCTTCTCGTCGGTCTACGACGGCTCGCCCTGCAGGCTCACGCCCGAGGACGCGGTCACCGAGCAGGCGCTGATCGGCGCCGACATCACCATGGTGCTCGACGTGTGCCCCCCGGCGACGTCGGCGCGGCCCGACCTCGAGGAGGCCGTCCGCCGCACCGCCCTCTGGGCCCGGCGCGGCCGCGACGCGTTCGCAGCCCACCCGGACGCGGCGCAGCGCCAGTGCCAGTTCGGGATCGTCCAGGGCGGCGCCGAGGCCGACCTGCGCCGCGAGTCGGCCGAACGAACCGTGGAGATCGGATTCGACGGGTATGCGGTGGGCGGGCTGTCGGTCGGCGAGGAGCGACCGGCGATGCTGGCCGCCCTGGAGGCCTGCACCGCCGTCCTTCCCGCCGACAGCCCCCGGTACTTCATGGGCCTGGGCGACCCGGTGGGCATCGTCGAGGCGGTCGCCCGCGGCATCGACATGTTCGACTGCGTCCTGCCGGCCCGTCTCGGCCGCCACGGCACCGTCCTGTCCGACGCGGGCCGCTACAACCTGGCTGCGGCCCGCCATGCCGACAGCTACGAGCCGCTCGATCCGTCGTTTCCCGAGAGCCCGGCCGGCCGGTGGTCGCGCGGCTACCTCCGCCATCTGCTGGCCACCCGCGAGCCGACCGCGGCCCGGCTGATCACCCTGCACAACCTGGCCTGGCTGCTGCGCCTGATGGACCGGGTGCGCGCCGCGGTGCGCGCCGGCACCCTCGACGACCTTCGCGCCGGCGTGGGGTCCATCTGGGACCAGAGGCCGAGTGAGCGAGGCCGTGGCCCGAGCGGCCCTCAGGCCGCAGCGAACAAGAGCGGGAGACGCAGGGTCTGAGCTAGTAGGGCCGCGGTTCTCCGCACGCTGCCGCCTAGGCTCGCGGCATGGAACAGTTCCTCATCATCATCCTCATGTTCGGCGCGCTCTACTACCTGCTGCTGCGTCCCCAACAGAAGCGGGAGAAGGCTCGCCGGGAGCTGGTCCGCTCCCTGCAGGCGGGTGACGAAGTGGTCACCAACGCCGGCATCCACGGCGTCGTGGCCGAAGTGGAGGACGCCATCGTATGGCTCGAGGTGGCCCCCGACGTCGAGCTGAAACTCTCCCGGGACGCCGTGGCCGGCAAGGTTGCCGAACCTGCCGACGACGGCGCCCAAGGCGAAGTCGAAGCCGCCGAAGACTCGGCGGACGACCAGTCCTAGGGCGCTTCCGTCGAACGACCGGCGGGACCGCGGGAGGATCCTTGCGCCGCAAGCTCGTCTATGTGGTCGGCATCGTAGCGGTCGCCGTCGCCGGCGTCGTCTACACGCTGGTCGCCGGCAACGAGCCCCTGCTCGGCCTGGACCTGCAGGGCGGCGCCAGCGTCGTGCTGGAGCCGACCCGTGTCGCGGAGCCCGAGGAGCTGGATGTGGCCGTGGAGATCATCCGCAACCGGGTGGACGGCCTGGGCGTGGCCGAGCCCGAGATCTCCACCCAGGGCGACAACATCCTCGTCCAGCTGCCCGGCGTCGACGAGCAGCAGCGGGCCCTGGACCTGGTCGGCCAGACCGCGGAGCTGCGCTTCCGTCCAGTGCTCAGCGTGGTGGCGGAGAGCTCGCTGGAGGGCGCGGACGCCGACGAGACCCTGCTGGACTTGTTCGCCTTCAGCGAGGGCGACGTCGCCGCCGGAGCGGATGTCGTCCTGCCCCAGTACGACGACGACCGAGACATCGCGTTCCGCTACCAGCTCGGTCCCACCGCGGTCGCGGGCGACGGGCTCGAGGGGGCCGTCGCGCAGTTCCATTCCTTCATCGGCTGGCATGTGGCGCCCACCTTCAAGCCGGGCGCCGAGGGCATCGACCTGTTCAACGAGGTGAGCCGCCGGTGCCACAGCCGGGCCCCGTCGTGCCCTACCGGTCAGGTGGCCATAGAACTGGACAATGAGGTGGTGAGCGCGCCCACCGTCCAGGCCGACAACGCCCTCTTCGAGCCGTTCGAGCGTTCGGGCATCACCATCTCCGGGGGGTTCAGCGAGCAGGAGGCCCGCGATGTGGCTCTCGTGCTCGACTACGGCGCCCTGCCGGTGGAGTTGGAGGCTCAGCAGAGCCAGATCGTGTCGGCGTCGCTGGGAACCGACGCGCTGTCCGCCGGCTCCCTCGCGGGGCTCATCGGGCTCGGGCTGGTGTCGGTGTACCTGCTGACCTACTACCGCCTGCTCGGCCTGGTGGCCATAGCCAGCCTCGGCCTGTCCGGCGCCATGCTGTGGGCGATCATCGCCTGGCTGGGCGAGACCCAGGGGCTGGCGCTCACCCTGGCCGGCGTAACCGGCCTCATCGTCGCCATCGGCGTGTCGGTCGACTCCAACATCGTGTACTTCGAGCATCTCAAGGAGGACGTCCGCTCGGGCCGGACGCTGCGCTCCGCCGTGGACCGGGCCTTCCCGGTGGCCTTCTCCACCATCGTCAAGGCGGACTTCGCGTCGCTTATCGCAGCCGCGGTGCTGTACTTCCTGACCGTGGGCCAGGTCCGGGGCTTCGCCCTGTACCTCGGGCTGGCGACGATCCTCGACCTCGTGGCCACGTACTTCTTCATGGGCCCGCTGATCGGCCTCATGTCGCGCAGCTCGGGCCTGTACGCCCACCCGGGCCGGTTCGGCATACCGGCGAAGATGGCGGGCGCGCAACAGCCGGGAGCCACCACATGACCGCGGCCGTCGCAGTGTGGGGAGTCGCCGCATGACGGGCGGGCCGTTGGGCGTGCTCGCGTCCGTGTACCGCGGGGAGCAGCAGATCGACTTCCCCCGTCTCTGGAAGCGGGCCCTGATCGGCTCGCTGTTGGCTGTGCTGGCCAGTCTCGGCAGCTTCCTGGTGCGGGGCGTCGATCTGGGCATCGAGTTCGAGGGAGGCACCTCCTGGGAGGTCCCCGCGCCGGGAGTGTCGGTAGCCGAGGCCCGCGACGCCCTGAGGGGCACGGGCGCGGCCGACGGCAAGATCCAGACGGTCGGCGGCGACACCATCAGGGTGCGGTCCGACATCGAGGGCCCGGAGGCGGTGGACGGCGTGCGCAGCGCGCTGGCCGACCTGGCCGGCGTCACCGGCAACGACGTGAGCGTGACCACGGTCGGACCGTCGTGGGGCGCGGAGGTCACCAGCAAGGCCCGCAACGCGCTGATCGCCTTCTTCGCGCTGATCGCCGTCTACATCGCCATGAGGCTCGAGTGGAAGATGGCCGTCGGGGCCCTGCTGGCGGTCATCCACGACATCGTCGTGTCGGTCGGGTTCTACTCCGTGTTCCAGTTCGAGATCACGCCGGCCACGGTCATCGCGTTCCTGACGATCATGGGGTACTCGCTGTACGACACCATCGTCGTTTACGACAAGGTGCGCGAGGTGGTGGGCCGGGTTTCGGCCACCGGTCGCTACACCTACACCGAGATGATGAACCTGTCGCTCAACCAGGTGCTGATGCGATCGGTCAACACCTCCATCACCTCGATGATTCCGGTGGCGTCGATGCTGGTGATCGGCTCGTTCGTCCTGGGCGCGGTCACCCTTCAGGAGTTCGCGATCGCTCTGCTGGTGGGCATCGTCGCGGGCACGTACTCTTCGTTGTTCGTAGCAGCCGCAGTGGTGGCCAGGATGAAGGAACGGGAGCCGGCCTACGTCGAGATCGCCGAGCGGGTCCGTCAGCGCGGCGGGGCGGCCGGGGGCGGCACCCGAATGGTCGCGACCGACGACGCAGTGCTCGGCGAGGCGGCTGCAGCCAAACGGTCGGCCACGGCCCGCCGGTCGGGTCCGGCCCCCCGGGCCGCGGCAGGGTCGGCGCAGGGCGCGATACCGCCGCGTCCTCGAAAGAAGAAGAAGCGGTGACCACCATGGTCCGCCGTCACCGGGGATGCTAGGTGGCCACCGTCACCCGGGTCCTGCCCTGGAGGCGCGGAGCCCGGCGGCCCGCGGCGGCCGAGATCGCCCCGCTGCTGGAGTGCTACCGCCAGCGCCACCGGGATCGGTCGCCTGATCTGATCCTGCGGGCCTTCGACGCCGCGGCGGCGGCCCACGAGGGCCAGATGCGCCTGTCGGGGGAGCCCTACATCCGCCATCCGCTGGCCGTCGCAACCATCGTGGCGAAGCTCGGGCTGGACGATGTGACCATCGCGGCGTCGCTGCTGCACGACGCCGTGGAGGACACCGATGTGGCCCTGGCCACCATCGAGACCGACTTCGGGCCCGAGGTCACCCGCATCGTGGACGGGGTCACCAAGCTGGACCGGGTCCAGTACGACACCCGCGAGCAGCAGCAGGCCGCGTCGGTGCGCAAGATGATCGTCGCCATTGCCCGCGATCTGAGGGTCCTGATCATCAAGCTGGCCGACCGGCTGCACAACCTGCGCACCCTGGCGGTGCTGCCGGCGTTCAAGCAGGACTACATCGCCCGCGAGACCCTCGATGTGTACGCGCCGCTGGCCCACCGCCTCGGGATGCAGGACCTCAGGCAGCAGCTGGAGGATCTCGCCTTCGCCGCGCTGGAGCCCCGCCGCTACGCCGAGATCGACCAGATGGTGCAGCAGCGGGCCCCCGAGCGCGACATCTACCTGGAGCAGGTGCTGGGCGACGTGGAGTCCCGCCTGGCCGAGTTGGGGATCAAGGCCGAGGTGACCGGACGGCCCAAGCACCTGTGGTCGATCTACGAGAAGATGGTGGTGAAGGGCCGGTCTTTCGAGGAGATCTTCGACCTCATCGGTATTCGTGTGCTGGTGGGCTCGGTGCGGGACTGCTACGCCGCGCTGGGCTCGATCCACGCCACCTGGCGACCGGTCCAGGGCCGGTTCAAGGACTACATCGCGATGCCCAAGTTCAACCTCTACCAGTCGCTGCATACGACGGTGGTGGGCCCTCAGGGCAAGACGCTGGAGGTGCAGATCCGCACCCGCCAGATGCACGACCGGGCCGAGCACGGCGTGGCCGCCCACTGGGAGTACAAGGACGACTCGCCGTCGCAGGAGATGGCCTGGCTGTCGCGCATCGTCGACTGGCAGCAGGAGACGTCGGATCCGGCCGAGTTCATGTCCAACCTCAAGACGGAGCTCGACACCGACGAGGTGTACGTGTTCACGCCGGCGGGCAAGGTGATCGAGTTGCCGGTGGGGGCCACGCCGGTGGACTTCGCCTACAGCATCCACACCGATGTGGGCCATGCCTGTGTCGGCGCCAAGGTGAACGGCCGGCTGGTGGCGCTGGACAGCCGGCTGCTGTCGGGCGACGTGGTCGAGATCTTCACCACCCGCACCGAGGGCGCGGGACCGAGCCGGGACTGGCTGAAGTTCGTGGCCAGCCGCCGGGCCGCCAACAAGATCAAGCAGTGGTACTCCCGCGAGCGCCGGGCCGACGCCATCGAGAACGGCCGTGACGACCTGATCCAGGCCCTGAGACGGGAGGGCCTGCCCGCCCGGCGCCTGCTGAAGGACAAGCTGCTGGAAACCATCGCCGAGCAGCTCAACTACAGCTCCACCGATCTGCTGTTCCTGGCCATAGGGGAGGGCCACCAGTCGGCGTCGTCGGTGGCCGGCCGCTTCGCCCGGGCCCTGCAGGGCGACGACGCCGAGGGCGAGCAGGACCGCCTGCCCACCACGGCGCGGCGGCGCGCCGGCCATCTCCGCAGCGACTCCGACGTGGGCGTGCACGTTGAGGGCCTCGACGACATCCTCATCCGGCTGTCGCAGTGCTGCGCGCCGGTGCCGCCCGACGAGATCATCGGGTTCGTGACCCGGGGCCGGGGCGTGTCGGTGCACCGGGACGACTGCGTCAACGCCATCGGGCTCGCTGAGGGCCAGACCGACCGGCTGATCGAGGTCGAGTGGGACGCCGACTTCGCCGGCAAGTTCTCGACGACCGTCTCGGTGCTCGCGCTGGACCGTCCTGGCCTGCTCCGCGATGTGACTGATGTGCTCGCCGAGCATCGCCTCAGCATCATCAGCGCGCGGGCCGAGACCGGTGACGATTTCATCGCCCGCATGGACTTCGAGTTCGAGCTGGCCGACCTGTCCCAGCTCGATTCGGTGCTGTCGAGCGTGTTGGCCCTCGAAGCAGTCTTCGAGGCCTACCGGGTAGTCCCCGGCCGCAACGCCCGCTCCGGCTAGGTGTCAGTTCACGCCGTGCTCAGCACCTGCACCGATATCACTTCTATAGACTCGCCCAGCGATACCTAGCCGACTGAGGAGACTCGCCGTGAATGTTGAGCGCCTGCACTCGCTGTTGTTGAATGCGATTGGCGAAATCGAAGATTGCAACACACTGGAACTAATCGTTGGCCTTCGCGATCGGACGCAACAGCTAGCGAGTAATCCACAGCATCCTGACATCCAACGTGATTTCTCAGACATGCGTTCGAGGCTCATGGAAGCGCTTGATATTGCGGCTTAAAACTCACTTTCTCCGGGAACGGTTAGAGATCTCGAGAGCCAATATCATGAAGTACCTCGGCAATTCACTTGCAGACCGTATCGACACGATCTTGACCCAGAACGAGATTACGCTTGCGGTAGCTTCTGATCAGATCACCCAGATCACAACAGATCTACAGGATCCATATAACTACCTAAAGACTGTCGTTGTAGCATTTGAGACTCTCAACATTGACAAGGATGAGCCAGCTCCTGGTGAGGTTGAGGCTTCTGTAATGCTCCCAAGATCGTCGATCAACAACAGTCTGCGATCTCTGGGTGCAGAATTCCGAGAGTTGGAGCAGATCTTTGCTGATGTGACGGAACTAGCAACCGGCAGCCGTCCCTCGACAAGCGTGCGTTCCATTGCTTCTTCGGATTTTAGTGTCTACCTTGAACTTGCTCCGGAAGCGGCAGCGTTTCTTGCTGTCGCAGTTGAGCGGGTCATAGCGCTGTACCGCAACCTCTTAGAGATACGTCGCATCCGTTCTGAAGCATCTGCAGCAGGCCTTAGCGATGATCAGTTGAGGGGCGTCGATAAACACATCGCAGAACGTATGGACCAGGGCGTAGATGAAACTGTAGACGAGCTGTTTATAGAAATGGCAATTGCTGTTTCAGACGATAGTCGACGTAATGAACTGAAGGTAAGCTTGAGGCGATCGCTTTCCGGTGTTGCAGCGCGGATAGATCGCGGTTACCAGTTCGATGTCCGCGTCGGAGAGATCTTGGAGGACGTTGATAAGGGACGGTAGCGAGGTTGGGGAGCGATCATCGCTCGCTTCCTCCTTGCGACTCATAGAGAACTCACCTGAGGGTCTAACGTTCCTCCGATTGGAGGGAGACCCCATACTCCAACTACCGAGCGCTGAACCAAGCGAGATCGCTCGGGATGAGGAACAGAGTCGCTAGTTGTCTACCCATTGGAAAGGTTTCGCTGGCTGTCTACGTCGTAGAGCCTGAACTCATGTGGGTGCTCTAAGGGACTAGAGAGTCGCTGGAGTATACAAACCTAACCGTTTCCTCGAGCAGGGGTGCGAGAGAGACGTAGGATAAGGGCACCAACGACGTGCACAATTAGCCAAGCGTCATCGAGGGTCGCAACTCCTCCCGGATGTGCATCGCCCTTCTGTGCCCTGTCGGCGGCAACCCATGAGCCAATCTTCATCATTGCTTCGCGAAGCTGTGAATCATGATCTCCAAAGAGGCCCCGTTCTCGTGCATCTGTGAGTTTCTTGCCGAGGGTATTGCCGGAGCATCCTAGGGTTCCCAAGGTGATTTCTAGAGCTCGTGCGGCATCCGTGATGGCGTTATCAGGTTTCTCATTTCCAATCTCACTAAGGGCTTCCTGATAAGCGACCTCAGCGTCGCGATACTTCGCCTCACCTCCAAGCAGTGTCAAGGCAGGAACGGTAACCTCCATGTGCATTTCCCGGGATTCAAATGCGACAAACTTGTTCCCTACTAGGTCGAACGATACTCGGTGCTGTCTCAGGACAGTAGCTATGGTGTTGTCGAGTCTCTTGAGAGCTGCTGCGACATCATTCGGATAGTAAAACTCGTTCACTTCGAGTCCTGCCAGGCACAGTAGTCGGCTGGCTTCAAGTATCGAGAATACGATATCGCGGTCGGCCTGCAGGAAGCACTCAGGTACGTCAATGTCAGAGTGGTTAGAGCCAGCTAAGTTTGGCAGGCCAGCGTCGCGCAGAACCATGCGTCGAGCGTGGCTGTATAGGTCCAAGCGTTCACCCTTGTCGATAAGGACTTGTCTCAAGTCGCTTAAGGCATAGCGGAATCGATGACGAGCCGGTGGTTCAAGACTTGTGGTCCAGAGAGCTTTTCCCTGGGCTTCTGCGACTTCCATCCTGCGTTGACGCTCTCGCTGATGAAAAAGCATGGTCAGACACTAACGATCTAGATCAGTGGTCAGTGCTCGGATTTCGGCTAGGTGGAGAAGTTGGCTGAGGGTCGAGAGCGTGTAAGTGCGCCCCTGTGTTGCGACGATGACCTCCAGAAGTGCTGATGTGCGCTCGGTCCAGCCCTTGCCGTCAACTACGGCGCATGCTCTCAGACCTCGTGCGTCCGCCGCTCGCGTCATGCTCTTGATGCGGTCGGCTTTGTCCCGCACCGTCCCGCCATCCTCGCCGACCTTCGACTCGACTACGACCGTGGGAGCTTCGTCAGGTATGACGAAGTCGGGTCCAGGGGATATGCCGTAGCGTTCAGCGGTCTCTTGGGCACCCGAGGGACCGGGTCTTGTGTGGTGATGGGGGATGTGGTGTTCATTGAGCATGTCGCGCAGCGGATACTCGAGGATGGCGTCGCCCTTTACCTCTGAGTAGGCGTCCTGCACTTGCCTCCAAACCCCGCCTACATATCGTTGATAGAGCAGGGCTGAATACGGCACGCCACCCGCGTCGGACTGAACGCTCGACCAGCCCTCGCGGGTGTCGCGCTTGTCCAGCTTTGAGTGAAAGTACACGGCAGCGTTTGGAGGGACGGTCAGGATTCTCCGGCTCATCGCAGCGGTGGCCGCGTTTGCGATGCTCACGGCCAACCTCTTGTGCCTCGCGGATACTGGACTTGGAGGGGGGTTCCGCTCGAACTTCTTGAGAGCCTCACCGCTGACCCGAGCATCTTGGTCAGTGAGTTTGATGGCCACGGCGAGTTCGTTGTGGGTCAGACCGACGACCATCCGCAGTGGGGCGAGCGCGGCTGGCGTGCGCTGAAGGACCGTTGCTAGCGATTGGGAGTCCGGGCGCGAGAAATTGCCGGTTCCGGCTGCCAGCGCGGCGTACGCGTTGTTGAAGCTCTCCTCGTCGGCCATCGAGTCACCCTTGGGTATTAGGTGGAAGGAGGGACGAAGGTGGTTGAGGAACCCCTCGACCAGAGCATCAGCTGCCTCCGCTCGTTCGGATTCGGACTTGGCGAGATAGATGCCCACTGCGCGCTGACGGTCTACGGGGCTGGGATTCCCGCCAGCTTCCTCGAGAATTGCCCGTTCGTCGTCAGACAGCGACACTCAACTGTCCCTGGGGGTCGTCAGCCTCGTCATCGGCGATGCGGCTCCGAGAGACTTCGACATAGTCGCGGTGCAGTTCGATACCTGCCGCTCGCCGTCCGTGTCGGCGGCCAACGGCGACGGTCGTCCCCGATCCTGCGAAAGGATCGATCACTAAACCCTCAGGCGGGCAGGCAGCCTTCACGAAGAACGTCGCGAGCCCTTCAGGCATGACCGCGGTGTGCTGGCCTGCGGGGCCCTTGTGTTGGTTGTAGGTCTGGCACACCTCGACGACGTTTCCTGGGTCTGCGCCTCCCTTGTCGTAGGTCTTGCGCCTGTCGCGTCCGAAACCGGCTTCGGTGTTGCGCCGTCCGTTGCCATCGAGCCGGCGCCGGTTGATCTCCGCGCCATCAGCCTTGTACGGGACTCGCACTGCGTCTAGGTCAAAGTACGGCTTTGAACCCTTGGCGAAGTGGTAGACGTACTCGAAACTGTCCTTGGTGCGCGGCCCGAAGCGGCCGGGGATGGCGTTGGGCTTCGACCAGATGTAGGTCTCGATCCACCGCCAGCCGATGCGCTGCATCCTGAGCACCAACTCATAGACGTAAGGGTGTCGCTGTCCCCTGAGGGGACCGGCGTTCGCGACGCGGTTCTTGATGTTCAGCACGAACGATCCGGACTCCGCTGCAGCGTTGAGCATCGCATCGGCGAAGGGCAGGAACCACTCGACGTAGTGGTCTGGGTGGATCTCCGAGTACCGGCGAGCGTCCGCATAGGGCGGCGATGTGAAGAACAGGTCGACGCTTCCCGCCGGCAGGCCTGGCAGCCACTCCAAGGCGTCCCCCCACACGACCGTCTCCTCCAAGAGTTGCGACAGGGCAACCTTCGGGTCCGCCGGGACCGCCGGACGACCTCGGTAAACGCCTGTCGACTCCATGAGGCCGACAGTAGCGGACGCTTGTGACAAGGCAGGACACCCTCGTAGCAGAGGTGCTGCGGCAGTCTCGGGGGTCGTGAACGCAGCGCCCAGTAGGAACTTGAACATTCGATAGTCCAGCACTGCGAGAGCGTCCAAGTGGTACCACTCAGCACGCTTTGACCGCTGATCAACACCGGTTCCGCGGCCGCGATGGGAAGAGCAGTCACCAAGTTGCTCTAGAGTTGCCCCGATTGGTACCTCGCGAGTCGCCCGTTCGCCTTACCCGCAGCCGGGTAGCGGCCGTGGCTTGATCGTGGCGGAGCAGCCCGGCACTCGCCGAGAGCCTGTGGATCGTGCGGTCAATGCGGTTGCCGCGCCGGCGCGATTACCGCTGGCTGTGGTCGGCGCAACTCCTTCGCAAGGTGGGGGTACTGCGTGGACGCCCAGGACGAGGTCTGCGTCGCGCACTTGCTCGACTAGAGACCGCCAGAGGGTGTTGAGGGTCTCCAGCGACGCTCGCTTGCGTTTGTGGTTTCGCGAAAGCGCCTTGGTGAAGTAGTAGCTGTCCAACTCGATGGCCGGGCGGGCGAATCCGGGACCTTCATCGGCCGGAATAGCGGGGAAGAAGCTGTACATGCCGTCAACCGGGTCGCTGGGCGTGGCTCCCCAGTACAAGCGAAGCTCCCCGTCCCAGCCTTCAGACGCCAACGGTGCAGCCGTGACGTCCAAGAAAGCCTCCGGAACCTCCACCTCAGGTGCCGGATCCTCCAACTCCCAGTCTGCCTGCGAGGCAGTGTAGGGGACTGACCCGGCGACGACAAACACGGTGTCGAGAATCCACTGACGAGCCTTGTAGCTTCCGAACGCGATCACCGAACCGCGGCCGAGATCCCTCAATCCCGGTCTGCTCGGCTGTTGGCAGTTCGAGTACAGAAACCGCGAGCCGAAGATGAATGGATCGGTGTTACGCAGTCCGTCGTAGCGGCCGTCCACTGGAACCGTGTAGTAGGCCCGCCAGAGATGCTGCGGAAATCCGTCCGCGCGACTCCCGCCGAGCGGGCGCAGTGTTTCCGACTGGGCCTCCCACTCGCCCCACGCGCATAGGTCGCCGTTGTGCGTGCTGCCGTCGTGCTCTACCCACCTGCCCCGCAACTGCATGAACTTGCGCGCATGGGGAGTGTTCAGTGCGATCCAGTCCTTGAAGCTGCCTGCATCGGGCTGATGCTCCCCGCCCGGGTGGATGAACTGCACAAAGCAGGTTCCATTGTCCATGGAGCCACGGTAACGGCCGTGAGAGCATCGCAGCATCGCTGTCGCATCGACCGGTGCGTGGTGATCCAAGCTGACAGCCAGGCTCTCGGGTCGTGGCTCAACCCTCATTCTGCGCCCCCGCGGGCGCCTGGCCACCCTGTCGCCGGGGTGGGCGAAGCGTCGCCCCGCATATTGGCCATGCCTCGCTTCGCCCGGAGGCTGACCGTGCCGGGCGACTTGACGCCCGGAGGGTCGGTAGTGTTGCCTCTCGGATCTATCGCCAGCAGACAGACGGGGCGCCGATGGGGCTGAGGGAGACGGTGGAGCGGATCGCGGCTATGTCTCGTCCGCCGGCCAACGAGGAGGCGGCGAAGATACGAGTGCTGGTGCCGATACTGGCCGAACTCGGCTGGGATGTGCACGACCACCGTGACACTGGCGAGGTGCTCTGGGAGCACCCGGTCGGTCCCGGTAGCGGTGCCGGCCAGAAGGGACGCGCTGACATCGTGCTGGCCAAGACAGGCCACGGGCATCGTCTGGTTTGCCTGATTGAGGCCAAGTCACCGAAAGAGGACCTCTCTAAGCACGTGGACCAACTGATGGGCTATGCCTTCCATGAGGGTGTCGACATCTGCGTCCTGACGAATGGACTCGAGTGGTGGTTGTATCTGCCCCGCGAGCCCGGTCCGGCCGCGAGCCGCCGTTTCGCCGAGTTGCGGCTCAGCAGTTCATCGCATCAGCAGGTTGCCGATGACCTTGAGGCGTACATGGGTAAGGCCAACCTGTATGGCGGGGAAGCCGAGAGACGGGCCAAGGAGGCACTGAGCAAGCTCCGCGAGGCCGAACGCCTCAAGACGGAGATGCCGAAGGTCTGGCGGAGAATGCTGGATGAGCCTGATCAGGAGCTAGTCGATCTATTCGCGAGGCGAGTCCACGAGAGAGTAAGGCTGCGCCCCTCTCCCGAAGTGGTGACTGCAGTCCTGCAAGGCAAGTCCGTAGATGCAGTCCCGGCGACCGTTCCTGGCGACCCCCCGAAGGGCAGGCATCCTAGAGCCCAAGTGCCTCGCCAGGAGTCCCCAAGACGCGGTGCGGCTATGGCATCGAGACGTCCCCGAGCGGTAGTGCTGTGGGGAAACACCACCGAGGTCAAGAGTTGGGTTGGCGTCATGGTCTGTGTGGCAGGTGCGGTCTATCAGCGTCATCCCCATGACTTCTTGGAACGTACGAAGGCCATGGCAGGCAGGAAGCGACCATTCGCCTCCCAAGACCCAGCGGACCTGCTTAGGGCAGGGCGGATCTCGTCGGCCGAAGTGTGGGTTGAGACGAACCTCTCCGCGGATGACACACTCAAGAAGTGCAAGAAGCTGCTGGAGGTCTTCGGATACTCTGCCAGCGACTTGGAGGTCTTGACTAAGGAGTAGTCGAGGCGCTGTCAGCCGTCCTCAGATGGCGACACTCTGATGCTGGGACCTACTGAGGATGCATCAGCAGAACAGTTGCGGCTCCGCCAAGCGAAGCACGCGATCTGCATAGGACGGGCCGGTGCTGACCTGAATTACCTTGCGCCGGTCTATGAGCCGGTCGGCCGCTGGCTTGACGTGGGACTTCTTGTAGATCGTCTCAAGTAGAGCGTCCTCGCGGAGTTCTTCCAGGTTGTGGTCGCGCTCACCGAGTAGCTCCAGGATGCGGCTCTCTAGTGGGGTGAAGTCCGGGTCCCGAATGTCGAAAGACAATTGGTTGGGATCACGCGGGTCTCGGAATCGCTGACCGGAGACACCGTCAACCTTCCACAACCCATCCTTGAACCTCTCCACGGCGACCTTGTTCGTGGTCCCGAAGAAGAGATGCAGAGAGTGCCCGCCTTCGTCGAGCATCTCGAACGTCAGCACATACTCGAAACCGGCCGAGCGAAGACCCTGGCGGTACAGATCCAATAGGAACGGCTTCTTCTCGGCTGTGTGCAGCTGATCAACGTTCCGCCAATGGCTGTGCCCGAAGACACGCTCGCCTGCTTTCTGGTCACCGTCGGGGAAGCGGATGAAGAACTGATCCTTGAATGTGACGAGCACCTCCGATGATCGCTGTTGAGCGATCCGTTGCACGACCCGATAGTCGGCATCGACACCCCAGCCGTCGAGATTGGCGAACACAGGCCCATCCCACCC
>VYBO01000093.1 GCA_009844405.1 Acidimicrobiaceae bacterium | reverse complement strand
CCCCCCGCCTGGTGGAGCGCCCTGTCCGGCTGCTTCGAGCGACCGGCCGAGCGCGCCGCCCGCATCCGGGCCATCAGCGTGGGCGCCCAGCGTTGGGCGCTCGGCACGGGCGACTCATTCGAGCCCGAGCTCCCGACCGGCCACGGAGCGATTCGGGCCCGGTACCTTGATGCCCGCGACAGGCTCTTGCCGGCGTCACCATCCCTGCCTGCTGCACCGAACCCCTAGCCTCGTGGCATGGACGCGGCACCGCTGGACGGCCGCGACGGCGACGACGGCGCCGGCCATGGCGATGAGAACGCCGGCCATGGCGAGGGCCGCGAACGTTCGTGGCGGGCCGCGTCGGGCCTCATCGCGGTGCTGGCCGTCCTGGTCGTCGTTCTGTGGCTGCTGAGCCTCACCAGCGACGACGGCAACAGCAGCGAAGGACGTGACGCCGACCCGGTGGACGAGGAACTCTTCGAAGCGCCGACCACGACCACCACCCTGAGAGAGACCGGAGCCAGCACGGAAGTCACCTCAGACAACGGACAGCCTCAGGACCCTGCTGCGACTGAACCGTTCAGCGATCTGGAGGGCCGGCTTACCTACCTGAGCGGCAGCCATGTGGCGTCGGTGGACCTGACGACCGGAGCGGTACAGAGGGTGTCCATCGAGCCGTTGGGGTCGGTCCTCAGACTCGCCGACCTGATGCTGCTCAGCGACGACAAGCGCACAGTCGGCCTGTCATTGTCGGGCGACGGTCCGGTCGCGGTGCTGGTTGCCTCCGGGGCGGAACTGGTGCCCTCGTCGGAGCCTCTGGTCGACTTCTGGGTGGTCAGCCGGCCCGACGGTCCCGGCGGTGCCGTCCGGCTGAACGCCTGGCAGGACTACGGAGTGTTGACCGGCGAGTTGTACGCGCCCCCGGGCTCCGAGGTCCTGGTGGTTCGCGACACGGGTGCGCTGCTGGCCGCTCCGGTGGGCAGGACGTTCCGCCCGACCCTGACCGGTTTCGAGGTGGTGAGCGAGCACCGGCTCCTGGCCGCCAGCGACCGGCTGCAAGTGGAGCAGCGGTGCGACGAGCGGCTCTCCTGCACGGTGGTGGTCGTGGATGCCGCCACCGGCGAAGCCGCGGAGCTGCCCGAGCAGTTCGTGGCCGAGCTGACCGGCATATCCGTCTCGCCCGACAGCCGCTGGCTGCTCAACGACACCAGCCCCGCGTGGCTGTTCGACCGCCAGACCGGGCAGTTGCGCCTGCTCGACGGAGGCGGCTACGGCCGGCCGCGGTGGTCGGGCGACTCATCCTCGGTGGCCTGGTTGACCACCGACCGCACGCCGACGCTGGTGGTCGCCCGACCCGAGCCGCCCGAAGGAGGTCGGGACTGGCTCGCCGTCGAGCTGTCCGGGCTGGGCGCAGACCCCTCACCGGGGTCGACCTTCCTGCTCGACGCGAACCTCAGCCCGCCGTGAGTTCGGCCGTCCCGAAGACCACGCTGAAGCGCACGCACCAGATCGCCACCGTGGAGTAGTGGTCCAGGTCGAGCCCGACGGGAATCTCGTAGTTCTGCGAGCCGACGTTGCCCTTGAGGTCGCCGAGGTCGACGAAGTCGTTGTCGAACTCACCGGCCGGCGCGTCCGGCGGGGCGGCCGACAGGTACACGTTGAGGTCGGGGCCGTTGTCGGTGCGGAAGTCCTCGAACCGCAGGAACCGCTGGCCGCTGCCGTCGCCGAGCACCACTGCGCTGCCCGCGGTGGGATGCGAGCGGTCGATGAACGACCCGGACGCCTCCACGATGATCTCGGGCTGTGTGGTCGCCGGCTCGGTCTCGGTGGGCTGGGTATCCTCAGTGGCTGGCTGGGTCTCCTCAGTGGGCTGGGTGTCGGTGGCAGCCTCAGCCGGCTCGGACGGCTCGACTCCGGGCTTGGCAACCTGGGACGTCGCCGGTCCGGGCATGTCCGGCATGGGCTCGTCGACCTCCTCGACCATGGGCATGTCGTCGTCAGCCATGGCCTCGTTCATCGCCTTGGCCATGTCCTCGGTCGTCTCGTCGCCCTCGATCCCCGACGGGGCCGGGCCCGCGGTGAAGAACGGGAGCGCCTCATCCACCTCGTCGTCTTGGAAGTACGTCTGGAAGGCGAAGAAGCCGAACACCAGCCAGGCTCCCACCCCCGCCAGTACGACCCCTGCCGGTAGCGCCCAGCGCCAGTGCTGTCGGATCCAGGATCTCATCACTCCCAGTATCGCCGCCCGGCGCGGCAGATTTCAGAGATTCTTGCCGAGCGGCGGAGGCGGGGGCCCCGATCTCGCTCCCGCCGGTAGGTTCGGGGCCGTGAGCGCGCGGGCCGTGTGGGTGAACGGACGGATGGTCGAGCCCGACCACCCGCACCTGAGGGCCGACGACCACGGAGTGATCGTGGGCGACGGCGTCTTCGAGACACTGCTGGTGGTGCCCGACGGCGCCGGGGTGGCCGCCTTCGCAGTGCGCCGGCATCTTGAGCGATTGCGCCGCTCGGCCCGAGCGCTGCGCTTCGAGTGCCCCTACGGCGACGACGAGTTGCGGGCCGCGATCACCCTGTGCCTCGACGCCGCGCCCGAGGCCGGGATCGTGCGGGTCACGGCCACCAGCGGCGGCGGCCCGCTGGGATCCGGGCGCAGCGGGGCGCGGGGCTCGGCCATCGTGATCGCCGGCAACCGGCCGCCCGACTACCCGCCCGGCACCGCGGTCTCGACCGTTCCGTTCCCCCGCAACGAGCGGGGCGCCATGGCCGGCGTCAAGACGACCTCCTACGCCGAGAATGTGCTGGCGCTCGACGTGGTCCGGGAGCGGGGCGCATCCGAGGCGATCTTCGCCGACACCCGGGGCCGTGTCAGCGAGGGCACCGGGTCGAACATCTTCTGGTGCGACGGGGCGCGGCTGCACACACCGCCGCTGGACACCGGCTGCCTGGCCGGGGTCACCCGGGCGCTGCTGCTGGAACGGCTCGACGTGGCCGAGACCCATCTGCCCGTCGAGGAGCTTCGGGGCGTTCCCGAGGCCTTCCTGGCCTCCTCCACCCGGGCGGTCCAGTCCATCGCCCGCATCGACGACACCGAGCTGCCGGTGGTGGACGGCCCGCTGACGGCGGCCGCGGCCGCGCTGATGGCCGGCCTGATGGCCAACGACATCGACCCGTGACCCGGACCTCGCACGTCTTGGGAGCATCACATGTCGCGGGAGCCCCGCACGTCTCGGGAGCGTCGTGACGGACGAGCAGCTCATGGAAATAGCCCTGGCCGAGGCCCGATTGGCCCCTGCGCACGGCGACGTGCCCGTGGGCGCGGTGGTGTGGCGCGACGGCGAGGTGGTCGCCCGCGGCCACAACCAGCGGGAGCGCGCCGGCGATCCCACCGCCCACGCTGAGATGCTCGCCCTGCGGGACGCCGCGGCGCGGGTGGGCGGCTGGCGCCTGGACGGGGCGGTGGTGGCGGCGACCCTGGAGCCGTGCCCCATGTGCGCCGGAGCGCTGCAGCAGGCCCGTGTGCGCCGGGTCGTCTACGGCGCCGACGACCCCAAGTCCGGCGCCCTCGGCTCGCTCTACAACCTCGGCGCCGACCCCCGGCTAAACCACGAGTTCGAGGTGGTGCCGGGTGTGCGGGCCGGCGAGTGCGCCGCCCTGCTGCAGGACTTCTTCTCGGACCTGAGGGGCTCCTAAGAGCGAGCGCGGATTGATCGGCGGCCAATCGCGTCGCAGGGCGGTCGTACCCGCTCTTGTTCGCTTCGCTCACGGGCCGCTCGGGCCACGGCCCCGACCCGTATGGGCCGGGTCGCCCGCCTATCCGCGGGGCCTCTAAGCCGACCCGTAGGCCTGCCGGTAGCCTCTGCGGCGGAGAGTTGCCAGAGCGGACGAATGGGGCGGCCTCGAAAGCCGTTGTGGCCTCCGGGTCACCATGGGTTCGAATCCCATACTCTCCGCCACTCGGGACGCTCGTCTAGCCCGACCAGGTGTTGATGAGGTCGACGGCGGCGAACCAGTGCCGGTTCCGGCCGACGCCGGGCGAGTCTGCTTCCACTGGAGCCAGCACGCCGCGATCGGTCAGCGCTCTCAGAGCGGTTCTGGCCGCCGGCTTGCTGACGCCGAGCAGGTCTGCCGCGTCCGGGGCGCACAGGACGGGATGTCCGGCCAGCAGGGGAACGAGCGCTCGTGCTGCGCTGTCTGCTCGCAGCCCGTTGAGTTTGCGAGTCCACGCTTCGGTGATGTGCCGGGTCTGGGCCGCGAGGCTGCCAGTGGCGGCGGCCGCCTTCTCGGCCACTCCGGCGAACCAGCGGATCCACGGCCCGGCGCGTCCCTGTTCGAACTGCACCAGCCCGGAGAGGTACCCGCCCGGATCGCGGGCGATGGCGACGCTGACCGGCACCGTCGTGCGACGTGTCAGATCCGCCCGTCTCAGCGCCCTGGTCACCAGTACCCGGCCCAGCCGGCCGTTGCCGTCGGCGTAGGGGTGGATCGCCTCGAACTGGGCATGGAGGATCGCCGTGTGCGATACCGGGTCCAGGCCTGCCCCGCTGTCCGCGAACCCCAGCAGGTCGTCCATCAACTCGGGGATCTCGCCGGGCGGGGGCGGCACGTACGCGGCGTCAAGGGGGGAGCTGCCGCCGACCCATCCGACGCGGGGACGGAACGATCCGACGAGCTCGGCGCTCAGACCGCTGTTGCGCATCAGGCGGGCGTGCCAACGATGCAGCGTCGACACGCTGAGAGGCTGGTGCGCCTCCTCCAGTGCCATACGGATCACTTCGAGGTTGTCGGCCACCCAACCGGCGGCACCGCCGGCGCCGGTGCGCTCCGCGATCAGCACCGACACCAGCGGTTCTCGCAAGCCCTCGATCCCGGATGAGGCGATGCCTTCGTGGCGCAGCAGGAGTCTGGCCAATGCCTCCCATGTGTCGGGGAGCTGGGCATCGGCTGCCCGCAGCGCGGCCGCGGCCCGCTCGGTGGCGCGGGCCGCGGGCTCGGTGAGGGAGAAGTCACGTTCGCTGAGCTCTGCCGGTCTCCAAGTATCGACCCGGCGCCCGTTCCACTCGGCAGTCACAGTCATGCCCGCACCACCCCCATCCAGCCAGCTCATATGTAAAGGCTAGCGCTGTATCCTTCCTAAAAGGCCCGTATTTGGAAATGTTGTCTGCGTATCTTTTCTAAATGGTGTGCGATTGGAACGGATCCCGGCTAGGCCCGCCCGATCGCGAGCCGCATGTCGCCGACCACGAAGTCGACCTCGATACCGCTCTGGAGTCGCCAGTAGGTCATACGCCTTGGCGGTGGGTCCCGACACGCCGCACTCGCGGGCGACGTTCGAACAGTTGACACCGCTGGTGTCGCTCAGCGCGGCTGCGTCGAGGAAGTCCGGGAAGGCGGGCAGGTTCCGCACCAGCCCCTCGGCGGCGACCTCCTCACGCAGGTAGTCGGCGATGTAGGCGTCGAGCCGGCGCCGATGCCTGCTGGACTCGTAGATCGAAGGCAGGTAGCCGCGGTTGAGTATCCGGTCGAGGTCGAAGGGGTCCCCGATTTCTCCGGCGGTCAGGCCGCGCAGTTCGTAGCGCAGGGCCCGTCCGCCGAGCAGGTTCGCCGCGCCCCGCCGCACCTTGCGCGCGCTCGATCCGCACAGCGCGAACCGCAGACCGCGGTTCTCGATCAGCCAGTGAACCTCGTCGAGCAAGGCGGGAACCTTCTGGATCTCGTCGATCACCACCTGGCGCGACGGATACGGCGGGAACCGCGCCGGTGGAACCACACAAGGGCGAGAGAAGTAGGTTTCTGCACCATGAGGATCGCGGTCGTCTACAACCGGGACAGCCAGAACGTCATCAACCTGTTCGGGATGCCGAACCAGGAGAAGATCGGCCTCAAGACCATCAAGCGGCTCACCGACGCATTGCGTGACGGCGGTCATCAGGTCACGGCCATGGAAGCCGACAAGGAGCTGATCGCCAAGCTGGAGTCGTTCATGCCCCGCGTGGTTGCGGGCGAACGGCCCGGGATGGTGTTCAACGTGTCGTACGGCCTTCAGGGCCAGGCCCGCTACACCCACGTGCCGAGCATCCTCGAGATGGTGGGCATCCCCTATGTGGCGTCGGGGCCGCTGGGGCACTCGCTGGCGCTCGACAAGGTCGTCACCAAGATGATCCTGCGCCAGAACAACATCCCCACCCCGGAATTCGCGGTGCTGGAGACGCCGGAGATGCCCATCCCGGACGGCTTGCCCTACCCGATGGTGGTCAAGCCCAAGAACGAGGCCGTCTCGTTCGGCCTCGCCGTCGTGGCCGACGAGGACGAGTTGCGCACCTCCGCCAAGGTCATCTTCGACCGGTTCTCGCAGCCGGTGCTGGCCGAGCAGTACGTCGAGGGCCGCGAGATCAACGTCGGCCTGCTGGGCAACGGCCCGCCGGAGGCCTTCCCGCCGGTGATGCTGAGCTTCCGAGACGGTCCCCAGATCTACACCTACGAGGACAAGACCGGCCGCAGCGGCCGCCAGATCCAGCCGGTGTGCCCCGCGCCGATCTCCGACGAGCTCACCGCCGAGGCCAAGGAGATCGCGGTCCGCACCTTCTCGGCGCTGGGCCTCTACGACTGCGCCCGCGTCGACATGCGGATGGACGCCGACGACAACCTGTACGTGCTGGAGGCGAACAGCCTCCCCAGCCTGGGCGAGCACGGGTCGTACCTGGTCGGCGCGGCCCATGTCGGCCTGGACTTCGGAGCCTTCGTCAACCGGCTGGTCGAGGTGGCCAGCGCCCGCTACTTCGGCACGCCGCAGCCGCCGCCGGTGGATGCCAAGGCGGCCGACCCGTCGGAGCGGGCCTTCCAGTTCATCACCCAGCGCCGCGACGCCCTGGAGCGCTCGCTGCAGCGGTGGGTGGAGGTCTCCAGCCGCACCGACGACCCGGTCGGCCTGGCGCGGGCCGCGGAGCGGGCCGGACGCATCCTCACCGATATCGGGATGCGACCGGTGCCGGAGTTCACCCACGACCCGGAGACCCATACATGGGAGTCGAGCAAGGGATTCGTCGGCGGGGCGCTGCTGGTGGCCCACCTGGACGTCCCGGTGATGCCGGGCGGGGTGCAGCAGGGTTTCCGCCGGGACCCGGAGTGGCTCTACGGCGAGGGCGTGGGCCGGTCGCGGGCCTCGCTGGTGATGCTGGAGTACGCCCTGAAGGCTCTCCGCAGCACGCGGAGCCTGCGACGCATCCCGGTGGGAGTGCTGCTGTACTCGGATGAGGGCCGCGATGCGGCCCGCAGCCGGGCGATAATCGAGCGGGCCGCGGCCCGGGCCGAGCATGTTGTCGTGTGCCGGCCCGGCACCGTCGGGCACGGCATCGTCACCCAGCGGCGGGGCAGCCGTCGCTACGACCTGGCCATCGCGGGCGAGCGGCTCGGCCCCGGGCAGGTCGGGCGCCGCCGGCCCGTGGTTCGGTGGGCCTGCGACAAGGTCGAGGCCATCGGCCAGCTGAGTTCGCCGCGCCGGCGCCTGTCCATCGGCGTCGTCGACATGAAGACCGAGCGCCACGCCATGTTCATGCCGCACCGGGTCGAGATCTCGCTGATGATGTCGTACCTCGCCGCAGCGCACGCCGACGAGACCGAGGCCACCATACGCAGGACCCTCGGCCGGGGCGGACCCAAGTGGAGCCTCCACCGGCTGACCGACCGGCCGCCGATGCCGGAGAGGCCCGGCAACCAGCCCCTGATAGACGCCTTGGAGGCCGCCGCGGCCAAATGGGGCATCGAGATTGAAAGGGAGTCGTCGGCGTGGCCGTCGGTGGCCGGCCTCGTCCCAGAAGGCACTGCAGTCGTATGCGGCGTCAGCCCGGCCATGACACAAGGCGGCACGCCCGAGGAGGCGGTCCAGCGGATAAGCCTGGTACAGCGAACGCTGGTGCTCACCGAGTACCTCATCAGCCGGATCGGACGCTGACCCATGACCGACACAACCCCACAGCCAGCCGGCGCGCCCTCGCATGAGCGGGAGCCCCGGCAGCCGCGACACAAGCGGCGGCGGGCCACCGAGATCGACACCGAGCTGCTGGAGCTGACCGACACCCGCATCCACGAGCCTCAGCGGGTCGCCGCCTCGACGCACGGCATGGTGAGCACCGCCCACTACTCCGCCACCGCCGCCGGCGTGCGGATGCTCGAGCAGGGGGGCAATGCGGTGGACGCCGCTGTCGCGGCCGCGCTGGCGCTGGGGGTGTGCGAGCCGGCCGCGTCGGGGCTCGGCGGCCAGACCATGATGCTCATCCACCGGCGGGACTCCGGCACCACGGTCGCGGTGGACGGGTCTTCGCGGGCTCCCAACCGGGCCCTCATCGAGAGCTTCGCCAACCTCCGGGCCGAGCGCAGGCGGGGGCATCTGGCCACCACAGTCCCCAGCTCGCCCGCCACCTACGCTTGGGCGCTGGAACGCTACGGATGCCTCGACTGGGCCACCGCCATCGAACCGGCCATCGAGCTGGCCGAGCAGGGCTACGAGATCAGCGTGCTCCAGTACCGGCTCACCCGGCGGGAGCGCCGGCACCTGCAGGCCCACCCGGCCGGGCCGCTCTTCCTCCAGGACGGCCGGCGGGCCCGGCGGGCCGGAACGAGGTTCGTGCAGCCGGTGCTGGCCGCCACCCTTCGCCGGCTGGCCGAGAAGGGCTACGAGGACTTCTACCTGGGCGAGACGGCCCGCCTGATGCATACCGACATGGAGGACAACGGCGGGATCCTGCGCGAGGACGACCTGGCGCAGATCCCCGTGCCCATCGAACGCGAGCCCTTGGCGGGACGGTTCGGTCGCGAACAGCTGTTCACGATGCCGCTGCCCGCGGCCGGCCGCACGCTGGTGGAGTTGCTGAACATCCACCGGTGCCTCCCCCGCGAGCTGCGCGACATCGACACCGGTGACGGCGCGGTGTGCCTGGCCCGGGCCATCCAGCAGGCCCTGATCGACCGCAACGACCGGCCCATCGACCCCAACCTGTTCCCCCAGGTGTCGGACAAGCAGATGCTGGACCGCCGCTACGCCCGTGAGGTGGCCCGCCGGATCGCGCCGGTCCCCACCTCGGGCGAGACCACCCACCTGTCGGTGATGGACGCCGACGGCAACGCGGTGGCGCTGACCCAGTCGATCGAGAACGTCTACGGATCGTGCGCGGCGTCGCCCGAGTTGGGCTTCCTCTACAACAACTACATGAGCGCGTTCAACTACACCGACCCGTCGCATCCCTACCACCTGCGGCCGAACGCGGTGCCCTGGGCCAGCGTGGCCCCCACCATCGTCTTCAAGCACGAGCGGCCGTGGCTGGCCATCGGCTCGCCGGGCAGCGAGCGCATCCCGCCGGCAATCCTCCAGGTGCTGCTGCGCCTGCGCGACTCGCCGCCGCTGGCCGCGGTGGACGCGCCCCGCATCCACTGCTCGCTCGAGGGCGTCGTATCGGCCGAGGCCTCCCGCATCCCGACCGACGTGCTGGACGCCCTGGAGGGTTCCGGCTTCGAGCTGAACCGCCGCGAGCCCTACTCCTTCTACATGGGCTGCGTGCAGATGGTCATGGCCGACGGCGAGCGCTTCGTCGGGGTGGCCGATCCCCGCCGGGACGGCGCGGCCGCAGGCCCGGCATCGGTACCGGCGCCGGCGCCGGCGCCGGCGGCCGCGGAGTCGGCCGCGGAGTGATGCTGGATGACGCTGCCGCTGCTGGTCTCGGTCCCCCACGCCGGCCTCCGGGTACCAGCCGAGGTCGAGGCGGTGTGCGCGCTGACGCCCCAGGAGGTCGCCGACGACGGAGACGGCGGCGCGGCCGAGATCTACGCGTTCGAGGACGAGGTCGGCGCATTCGTCACCACTGACGTGGCCCGGGCCATCGTGGACATGAACCGAGCTGGCGACGACCTCAGGCCCGACGGGGTGGTCAAGACCCACACCTGCTGGAACGTCCCGGTCTGGCACCGCCCTCTGTTCCAGGCAGAAGTCGATGGCCTGCTCGACGCCTACCACCGCCCGTACCACCAGCGGCTGACGGAATTGGGGCGCTCCGGTGAGTGGGTGCTGGGCGTCGACTGCCACACCATGGCCGCCACCGGACCGCCCGTCGGGCCCGATCCGGGCACCGAGAGGCCGTGGGTGTGCCTGAGCAACGGCGACGGGACCTGCCCGCCGGAATGGATCGAGTCCCTGCGGCGGTGCTTCCAGGAGCGACTGGAGGGACCGGTCCGGATCAACGATCCCTTCCGCGGCGGCTACATCACCCGCTTCCACGCGGTCGAGATGCCCTGGATCCAGATCGAGCTGTCCCGGGCGCGGTTCCTGCCCGACGAGGGCAAGCGCCAAGTGGTGCTGCGAGCCCTGAAGGCATGGGCACGGCGCCACACGTAGAGATCGCACCGGGCTGCCGGCCGCGTCCTCGTGACATAATCGGTCGGGGCGTGTTGCGGGACGCGCGGGCCGGACCGGGCAGGTGATGGCAGGTGGAGTACCTCGAGGTTCTCATGGCGGGGCTGACCGCCATCATCCTGTTCGTGTTCGGGTTGGAGCACTTCTCGGCCGAGATCGAGCGCATCACCGGCGACAAGTTCAGGAGCTTCATCGCCAGAGCGACGAGGATCCCCGCCATCGGGGTGCTGATCGGGGCGCTCGTCACCGCCGTCATCCAGTCCAGTTCGGCCACGTCGGTGATCGCGGTGGGCCTCGTGAACGGTGGAGTGCTGTCGTTCCAGAACAGCGTCGGGATCATCTTCGGCGCCAACGTCGGCACAACCATCACCGCTCAGCTCGTCGCCTTCAAGCTCACCGCCTTCGCACCGGTGATCATCATCCTGGGATTCGCCCTGTCGTTCGTGCGATCCAGGATCTCCATCTTCGGCAAGTCCATCTTCTACTTCGGGTTCGTGTTCTTCAGCCTGAACCTCATCTCTGCGACGCTGGGCCCGCTCAAGGACGAGCCTGTGCTCAGGGACTATCTCGTCCAGCCCCAGAACGTCCTGCTGGCCGTGCTGGCCGGCTGCCTGTTCACCGCCGTCGTGCAGTCGAGCTCGGTCACGACCGGACTGGCGATCATCTTCACGCAGCAGGGTCTGCTGAGTCTCGACAATGCGCTCCCGCTCGTCATCGGGGCCAACATCGGCACGACGGTGACCGCCCTGATCGCCATGGTGAACATGGACTTCAACGCCAAGAAGACGGCCTTGAGCCACCTGCTGTTCAACGTTGGCGGCGTCGTGATCGCGCTGCCCTTCCTCTTCGTGTTCGGCGCCAGGCTGAACGACTTCAACATCGATCCGGCGGTGATGCTGGCGAACGCCCATCTCGCGTTCAACCTGGTCACCACCCTCATCTTCCTGGCCTTCATCAGGCCCTTCACCCGGATGGTCGATCGCATCTTCGGCAAGGAGAAGGTCGAGTTCGAACGGTTGACGATCCCGACCTTCGACGACCAGACGGCCTTCAAGAGAGTCAGTTCGGACTTGCGGCGCAATCGCGACGACCTCCTCGCCTTCCTGCGGGAGACCTACAGCATGGTGGCGCTCAGCATCGAGTCCGGCTACCGGAGCATCTATGACACCGCAACCAAGCGTGTCGAGCACGTCGCCTTCCTCGAGAAGGAGTACGTCGCGTACTTCTCCAAGGCGGTGACGACGGTCGTCGACGAGAAGGAGTCCCGATCCCTGCTGGAACTGAACACGCAGTTCGACTACCTGTTCCAGATATACGACTCCATAGACGACATCTTCAACACCAAGCGAGTCCTCACAACGAACTACGTCGAGCTGAAGGGGGACATCCTGCTGATGGTCAGGGAGGTCTCCAACGAGACGCTGGCCCTGTTCGACGACATCTCGAAATCGCTGTTTAGGGGCCGCCGCGTCGATGTGTCCGAGCACGGCCGCGAGCTGCGAGCCCTGCTGGACTCCATCGATCGGGACATGCTCAGGCTGCTGGCACAGTCCGACCGACCGGATGCCGGCGCGATGTCCAACTTCGTCAGCTACTCCAGGAGACTCCAGGACAAGCTGATGAACCTGGCGGCGCTCATCGACGCCGAGATGGCGTCGCCGAACGGGTCGTCCAAGGGGTCGAAGCGCCACTGACCGGGGGCAGGCCGCAGACGGCGGCCGCTGATACCTGACTAATCCGGTCGGATTTATCAGCATGGCGCGCTAACCTGTGGACGATCCGCCACCACTTGGAGGTAACCCATGGGACTGCGCATCAACGACACCGCTCCCGACTTCACCGCCGACACCACTGAGGGAGAGATCAACTTCCACGAGTGGATCGGCGACGGATGGGCGCTGCTGTTCTCCCACCCGAAGGACTTCACCCCGGTCTGCACCACCGAGCTGGGTGCGGTGGCCGGGCTGAAGCCGGACTTCGCGGCCCGCAACTGCAAGATCATCGGCATCAGCGTCGACGGGGTGAGCGACCACGTCGGCTGGTCGGCCGACATCGAGACGGCGACCGGCAACGCGGTCAACTACCCGTTGATCGGCGATCCCGAGCTCAACGTGGTGAAGCTCTACGACATGCTCCCGGCCGACGCCGGCGACACGTCCGAGGGACGCACTGCGGCCGACAACGCCACCGCCCGCTCGGTGTTCATCATCGGCCCCGACAAGAAGGTCAAGGCCACCCTCACCTACCCGATGACCACCGGCCGCAACTTCGTCGAGATCCTGCGCCTGCTCGATTCGGTCCAGCTCACCGCCCTCGCGCAGGTGGCCACTCCGGCCAACTGGAACCAGGGCGAGGACGTGATCATCGTGCCGGCGGTCTCGAACGAGGCCGCCGCCGAGAAGTACCCCGACGGCTGGGAGGCCCCCCTGCCCTACCTGCGGGTAGTTCCTCAGCCCGGCACCTGAGCGCCCGCGGCGCTCGCCGGGCGCCTCTCGGAAATCTCGGGAGGATTGTGGGGATATACCACCCAAAACCAACCCGAGATCTCGGGAACCGGCGGGTCAGTCGACGATGGTGACGCCGGCGGAGGCCAGCGCCTCCAGGGCGGCCTCTGAAGTGTCGGAGGTGACGCCGGCGCAGTGCTCGACCAGCACCGACGTATCGAAGCCGGCTGCGGTCGCGTCCAGCGCGGTGGCTCGCACGCAGTAGTCGGTGGCGATGCCCACCACGTCGACGGCCTTGACGCCGCGCTCGATGAGCCAGTCGCGCAAGCCCACACCCTCGCTGGATCCCGACACTCCCTCAAAGCTGCTGTAGCCGTTGCTGTACTGGCCCTTGAGGAACACCTCGTCCAACGCCACCTGCAGGTTCGGCGAGAAGGCGGCGCCCTGAGTGCCGGCCGCGCAGTGCACCGGCCACGATGTCACGAAGTCGGGGTTGGCGCCCGGCGCGGCGTAGTGCTCCCCCGGGTCGATGTGCCAGTCCTTGGACGCGACCACATAGTCGTAGCGGCCGCCGGCCCGGTCCAGGCCGACCAGGTCGGTGATGGAGGAGGCCACCGCATGCCCGCCCTCCACCGCCAGCGACCCGCCTTCGCAGAAGTCGTTCTGCACGTCCACGATGATCAGCGCCTTCTGCATCTCATCTCCTCCCCCGGCATGCCGAGCGCCCGGTGCCGACGTCGACTGCCCTCGCTCTCCGTTCGATGATTCTGTCGCGGCCGGCGCCTCCAGCCCCACCCATTCGGTGGGCACGGCCGGCGAGCGTCGGGGGTGCGGGACCCGATCCTCGGGCCGCAGCCCCTGACGTCGCTCAGCACAGCGGCGTCGGGCTGCCGCGGGATCATCCTGCCAGGCCCGCTCGCCCCCTGCCATCAGAAGGACCTGCGGGTCGTGACTGCCGGCAGGACCGGCCACGCCTGCCGGCGACAGCACCTCCGCCCTCCAGTAGCCGTCTGCGTCGACGGTGCGGTGAACCTGCTTGCGGCCACCCACGGTGGTCTTGCCCGGCGACAGCTTGCCCACGGCCCGCAGCGGCGCGCCCGCGCCGGCGCGGTCGGCGATGGCCACCAGCTTGTACACCACCGACGCGGTGGGATGGCCCGAGCCGGTGACCAGGCTGGTGCCCACCAGGTAGGCGTCGATGGGGGCGGCCGCATCCTCCAGTTCGGCCACCCGGAACTCGTCCAGATCCCCGGAGGCAACGATGCGGCAGCCGTCCGCGCCGAGCGAGTCGAGCAGGGTCCGGGCCCGGAGGCTGGCCGCCAAGAGGTTGCCGCTGTCGATGCGCACCGCGCCGATGTCACGACCCACCGCCTGCACGGCCCGCCGGATGCCCTCCAGCACGTCGAACGTGTCGACCAGGTAGGTGGAGCCGGTGCCGAGGGCGTCTCGTTGAGCCCTGAACGCGGTGTGCTCGTCGGCGTGGGCCAGCACGAAGGCGTGGGCGGTGGTACCCCCGGTGGGTATGGCGTAGCGACGGCCCGCCTCCAGGTTCGACGTGGTGTCGAAGCCGCCGATGTGGGCGGCCCGGGCTGCGGCTACCGCGGCGTCGGGGTCGGCGCGGCGGCTGCCGCCCTCGATGAGGAGGCGGCCGTGGGCAACGTCGCGCACCCGGGCCGCGGCCGAGGCCACCGCGCAGTCGTAGTTGAGGATCGACAGCACCACCGTCTCGAGCACCACGCACTCGGCGAAGCCGCCCTCCACGGTCAGCACCGGTGAGTAGGGGAAGAACAGCTCGCCGTCGGGATAGCCGGTGACGTCGCCGCTGAAGCGGTACGAGCGCAGCCATTCGACCACGTCGGGGGCGGTCACCACGCCCGCGGCGGTGAGATGGTCCACCGTCGCCTCGTCGAAGCGGAATCGCTCGATGGCGTCGATGATCCGGTCCACCCCGGCCACCACGCCGTATGCCCGACCGGCGGGCAGCCGGCGGGCGAAAGCCTCGAACACGGCCCGGCGCTCGGCGATCCCGGACTGGAGGGCCGAGGCCACCATCGTGAGCTCGTAGTGGTCGGTCTTCAGGGCCATGGAGGCACCGCGATCCACGACCCCAACGCTACCGGCGGAGGCCGACCGGTCGGGCCTCGTATCGTGGCTGTTCCCAAGGGGACTCAGCGAGGCCGTGGCCCGAGCGGCCCGTGAACGAAGCGAACCAGAGCGGGGAAACACGCTGCTTCGTAGGCTCGACTGTGATGATGACCGCGTGGGGAGTCATGCACTCCATGGCGGCCGACCGCTCCGGGCTCAAGGGCAAGACGATCACGGCCGACACCCGGCGCCGGGTGTGGAGCTTCGCCCGCCCCTACCGAGCCTGGATCTTCGCCTTCATCGCGACCACCGTCGCCTCCACGTTCCTGGGGCTGCTGCCACCGCTGGTCATCCGGGAGATCTTCGACTCCGCCATCGCCGACGGCGACGGCAGCTATCTGAACGTCTTGTTCTCGGTGCTGATCGCGGCCGCCGCGGGCGGGGCGCTGCTGTCGCTGGTAGGCCGCAGGCTCAGCTCCGGGATCGGCGAGGGCCTGATCCTCGACCTGCGGCTGCAGCTGTTCGACCACGTGCAGCGCATGCCGCTGTCGTTCTTCACCCGCACCCAGACCGGCACGCTGGTGAGTCGGCTCAACAACGACGTGATCGGGGCGCAGCGGGCCTTCACGGGCACGCTCGGCACGGTGGTGGCCAACATCATCACCCTGGTCGCGACGCTCATCGCCATGTTCGTGCTGGAGTGGCGGCTCACCCTGCTGGCGGTGGCGATTCTGCCCGTCTTCGTGCTGCCGGCCCGGAAGGTGGGCCGGGGCCTGCAAGCGATCACCCGGGAGGGCATGAACCTGAACGCCTCGATGAACAACACCATGACCGAGCGGTTCAACGTGGCCGGAGCGCTGCTGGTGAAGCTGTTCGGCCGCCACGACGACGAGGCCGCCGACTTCTCCGACCGGGCCGGGAGGGTGCGCGACATCGGGGTCCGCAGCGCCCTGTACTCGCAGGTGTTCCTGATCGCGCTGACCCTGGTGGGGGCGGTCGGAACGGCCATCGTCTACTGGCTGGGCGGCCATCTCGCCATCGACGGCACACTCAGCGCGGGCACGCTGGTGGCGCTGGGCCTGTACACGGTGCGGATCTACGTGCCCCTGACGAGCCTGTCCAACGCTCGGGTGGACGTGATGTCGGCGTTCGTGAGCTTCGAGCGGGTATTCGAGGTGATCGACACCCCCAACCCGATCACCGACTCCGGTGACGCCGGCGATCTGAGGGACCCGGAGGGGCGGGTCGAGTTCCGGGGCGTGAACTTCGCCTACCCGGTAGCCGACGGGACTCCAGAGTCACTGGGCGTCGCCGCGGCCGACGGACAGGACGGCTCCGCGGCCGGCGCCCAGGACGGCTCCGCCGCGCCTGTCGAGGTGCTGTCCGGCATCGATCTCGACATCGCGCCGGGACGGATGGTGGCGGTGGTGGGCACGTCGGGCTCGGGCAAGACCACGCTGGTGTCGCTGGTGCCCCGCCTCCATGACGTGACGGAGGGCGCGGTGCTGGTCGACGGCGTCGACGTGCGCGACCTCACGCAAGCGTCGCTGCGGGCCGCCATAGGCACCGTCACCCAGGACCCGCACCTGTTCCACGACACGGTGGCCTCCAACCTGCGCTATGCCCGGCCCGACGCCACCGACACGCTGTTGGTGGAGGCCTGCCGAGCCGCCCGAATCCACGACGTGATCGCGGCCCTGCCCGACGGTTACAACACGGTGGTCGGAGAGCGGGGCTACCGGCTGTCTGGCGGCGAGAAGCAGCGTCTGGCCATCGCCCGGATGCTGCTCAAGGACCCGGCCATCGTCATCCTCGACGAGGCCACGTCGCATCTCGACACCGAGAACGAGGCCCTGGTGCAGGAGGCTCTGACCGAGGCCCTGCGGGGCCGAACGTCGCTGGTGGTGGCCCACCGCCTGTCCACCATCGTCGACGCGGACTTGATCGTGGTGCTCGACGACGGCGTGATCACCGAGTCGGGCACCCACGAGGAGCTCCGCCTCGCCGGCGACCTGTACGCCGAGCTCTACGAGGGGCTATTGCGCGCCGAGATCGCCCAACGGCCAGAGGCCGAGCGGATAGGCAGCGGGGGATGAGGCACTGTGAAAGGCACCGAGCGAGGCCGTGGCCCGAGCGGCCCGTTAGCGAAGCGAACAAGGGCGGGAGTGACGGACTGCGACCCGACCAGCTCCCACCGAGTTGCGCTCGGTCCACGCCATGAGCAGCCTGATCAGCGCCGACCAGACCCTGACGGTGGGCGAGCTGGCCCAGATGCTCCGCTGGACGCTGGACGAGGCCTTCGGTAGCGGGGTATGGGTGGCCGGCGAGATCGACAGCATCACACGGGCCCGCAGCGGGCACGTCTACTTCGACCTGGTCGAGCGCTCCGAGCGGGCCGAGCCCGGCGCACCGCCGGTGGCCTCAGTGAGCGTGGTGCTGTTCCGCGACGACAAGGACCGGGTCAACACCGTCATCAAGCGCCACGGCAACGCCATCCGCATGGACGACGGGGTGAGCGTGCGCATCCAGGGGATGCTCGACTTCTACGCGCCGAGGGGACAGCTCCAGTTGCGCATGATCGCCATCGACCCGGCCCACACGCTCGGGGCGCTCGCGGCGGAACGCGAGGCGCTGCTGAAGGCTCTGGCCGCCGAGGGAATCCTGAGCCGCAACGCCGGCGTCGCCCTGGCGCCGGTGCCGCTGCGGGTCGGCCTGGTCACTTCAGCGGGCAGCGCCGCCCATGCCGACATGTTGAAGGTGTTCGCCACCAGCGGCTTCGCCTTCAAGGTGTTCGAGATCGACACGCGGGTGCAGGGCCCCGACGCGCCCGCCGAGATCGCGGCTGCCATCGGCGCGGCGGCCGGCGCCACCGTCGACGTGGTGGTGCTGGCGCGAGGGGGCGGCAGCCGCACCGACTTGGTCGCGTTCGACCACGAGCTGGTGGCCAGGGCCATAGCGATGTGCGAGCGCCCCGTGTTCACCGGCATCGGCCACGAGATCGACCGCAGCGTGGCCGACGAGACCGCTCACACCGCCTGCTCGACCCCGACAGCCGCGGCCCGGGCCGTGGTTCAGCGGGTGGAGTGCTGGCTGGAGCAACTCGACGCCACCGGTCGCAGGATCGAGGTGTGCGGCCGACGTGCCCTGACCGCGGCCGAGAGCCGGTCCGGCAGCACCGCCGACGATGTGGCCCAGCAGGCGCGGGCCGCGGCGCGGCGGGCCGGCCGCAGCCTCGATTCCGCCGCTCGGCGACTCGCCCGCACGGGACGGGCGGCCACAGCCCTCGCCGGGCGCCGGGTGGCTGCGGTCACCCACCGGCTGTCGGCCGCCGGACCCGCGGCCGAGCGCAGGGCCGGCAGCCGTCTCGATCGGGCCTCGGCCCGGCTGTCGGTGGCCGGCCGCCACGAGATCCGCCACGCCCAACGTCAGCTGGACGCCATCGCCACCAGGGTCCGGGCCCTCGACCCGGCCCTGATTCTGGGCCGGGGGTGGTCGATGACCCGGCGCGATGACGGAGCGCTGGTGCGCTCAGTTCAGGACGTGTCGCCCGGCGACGGCATCGTCACCCACCTGAGCGACGGCACGCTGGGCAGTACGATTCGCGCCCGACAGAGGCCGAGCGAGGACCCGAGTCCATGAGGATCGACGAACTCCTGTCAGTTTCCCACCTACACGGTGGTCCTTTGGCAGAAGTTCGGCCGAGCGCCTCGTAAACGAACTCATGAAGGGCGAAACTAGCTCGATGAGCACCGAACAGTCCGACAGCAGCGGCAGCGGCGACGGGGAGCCCGGCTACGCCGCGGCCATGGCCGAACTCGAGCAGATCCTGGAGGAGCTGGAGGGCGAGGACCCTGACGTCGACGTGCTGGCCGACCGGGTCGAGCGGGCGGCGACGCTCATCGAGGTCTGCCGGTGCCGAATCGCCAACGCCAGCGTCCAGGTGGAGCGGGTCGTGGCCGCGCTCGAGTCGCACGAGTCCAAATGACTGCCCACGACGACCAGCGCGTCGAGCCTCCCGCCGAGCTGGCAGCCATCGCGGCCAGGGTCCAGATCCGCCTCGGCGAGATCCTGGCCGCTGAGCGCCAGGAGTGGGCCGCACTGGACCCGAGCCTCGATGAGCCGCTCGGCGACCTCGCCGACATGGTCCTGGGCGGGGGGAAGCGCATCCGGCCCGCCTACTGCCACTGGGGCTGGCTGGCAGCCGGAGGGGATCCGAGCGGCGACGGCGCCCTCGACGGCGGCTGCGCCTTAGAGATCCTCCACGCCTTCGCGCTGGCCCACGACGACGTGATGGACGGCTCCGTCACCCGGCGGGGCGCGCCGACGGTGTGGAGCAAGTTCGTGCAGCGCCACCGTGACCGCGCCTGGCGCGGCGAGGATAGACGCTTCGGCGAGGCGGCCGCGGTGCTGGTGGGAGACATGGCCATGGTCCTGGCCGACCGCACCCTGGGCCGGGTGTCACAGGAGGCTCGCGACGTGTGGGACGGGCTGCGCACCGAGCTCAACATGGGCCAGTACCTGGACGTGGTCGGAGGTGCCCGGGGGAGAGCCACCGCGGACGAGGCCCGCAGGATCATCGAGCACAAGACGGCCCGCTACACGGTGGTGCGGCCGCTGCAGCTCGGGGCCGAGCTGGCCGGACGGCGCGACCTGGCCGAGCCGCTGGCCGCCCACGGACGTCCCGTCGGCTTGGCCTTCCAGTTGCGCGACGACATCCTGGGCGCGTTCGGAGACCCGGCCGCCACGGGCAAGCCAGTCGGCGACGACCTGCGAGAAGGCAAGCCCACCCTGCTCATGGCGATGGCGAGAGCCGCCGCCGCCCCGTCACAGCTGGCACTCCTGGACCTGGTCGGCTCCGATATGAGCGACGAGACGGTGGCTGAGGTCCAGCAGGTGATCGTCGACACCGGCGCCCTCGCGAGCCTCGAGAACGAGATCTCAGAACTGCTCGAAGAGGCCCTGGACGCGTTGGACGCCTTGCCCGACGTGCCCGCCGCCAAGCAAGCCCTCGCAACAGGAGCCCGCTTCGTGGCCCTCCGCCAAGCCTGACGTTCCATGGCCACGCCTAGACAACCTCCGAGTTTTCCTAATTTTTAATCCATATCATATAAACTTATGGATATAATTCGGGAAGTACTTGGTGACCTGGTGACTGATACCAAGTATCAGTACGGATATGAGTGAGGTTCGGCAGTACTTGGTGTCGTCGTCGGGCCAGATGTCGTTGCCGGCGGCGGCGCGGCATCGGTGGGATCTTGACGAGGGCGGGCCGGTCGACGTGGTCGATCTCGGCTTCGCCGTTCTGACGTTGCCCCGGGGTCAGGGTCGGCGCCTCTTGAGCGACTTGGTGAGCCGGGACAAGCACGCCGCATTCGTGCGGTCTCTTGACGGCGGCCTCGAGCTCGCTACGACGTGAAACGGGCCGTCCTCGACGATCACCTGCTGCGCGACCTGCTCGCCGACGACTTGAGTGCCGGGCTCGCTCGGATCCTCTCGGATCACGAGCCCGCCACAACGAACCTCTACCTCGTGCGACTGCGTCGCAGCGTGGCCGCGGCCGCCGGCGGCGCGCTGACAGGTTCCTGGCCCGTGAGCGCGCGTCGAGAACTGGCCCGCCGGCTGGTCGCGTTGCCCGACGATGTCACGGTCGTTCCGATGCGCCTCCTCGCCTTCCGGATGGCCGAACTCGCCAGCAGGCACCGTCTGTCTACTCTGGGCTCGGAGGCAGCGGCGGCGGCCGAGCACCTTCTAGCGCCGCTGTGCGTCTGGATTGGTGACGACGGCCCGAGGCTGCGAGCCGCCATGGCGTCCGTCGGGGGCGAGTACCGAACGATCAGCTGACGACTGGAGACAGATGACGACTGGAGAGTCCGGAGTCTGGGCCGAAGCACGGCCGGCACGACAGCACTACAATCTGCGGGATGAGTGACTGGGGGCCGTCCATGCCTTCGCAAGCAGCCCCCCCCCCCCCGGGGGGGGGGGGGGGGGGGGGGGGGGGGGGGGGGGGGGGGGGGG
>VYBO01000133.1 GCA_009844405.1 Acidimicrobiaceae bacterium | reverse complement strand
GGCTGCTGACACCGAGGCTCAACCCAAAAGTCCACCACTCCACGGGACGCTCCCTCCTGGGCGGCCCGCAAGGCCGGGTCTAGCTCGGACGGCTCTTCGGCGTACACCGCGTCGAGACGGGCGGTCACTTCGTCTCTGTCCTCCGCAGCCAGCAGACGCTCCAAAGCCTGCGCGTAGAGGCTCGACCGTGAGCACTGGCGACGAGCGGCGAGCTCCTCAGCAGCATCGAACACAGCGTCGGGAATGGAGACTGCGACCTTCACAGCCCTAAGTATAACCAGGTAATACCCGCACCCTCTCGTCCACCGCAGGCGGTTACGCTCGGCGGCGTGGCAGTTGATGAATGTGAAGCCGGCGAGGGGGAGACGCTCGCTGGACGAGTGACCGAGTTTGTCCGGGTCGGAAACACTGTGCACCGTCCGGCTACGGCGAACAGCGAGTCGATGCGGCAACCCCGCTCTGCTACTCGGTGCTCAACTGGCGCGGCGAAAGTCCGGCTACGGCGAACAGCGAGTCGATGCGGCAACCGCTCATGCACTTGGAGCAGTCCGGTTTCGGTGGGGCGCCGCGTGTGGTGGGCTCCGGGCCCGACGGCGGTGTTGTGCTGACCTGGATCGAGGGCTGGGTCCCGACTGACTCGAAAGCGTGGAAGCTCGACTTGGACGCGTTGGGAACCGTGGGCGAGCTGCTGCGGGCCTACCACGGCTGCGCGCAGGGCTTCACGCCCGACGCCGGCTACGAGGAGGGGCCTCAGTCGGTCGCCGAGGGGCAGATCGTGTGCCACGGGGACGTCGCTCCTCGCAACACCGTGTTCAGGGACGGACGAGCCGTGGCCTTCATCGACTGGGACGGCATCTTCGTGTCCGAACCGATATGGGATCTCGCGCACGCGGTGTGGCAGTTCGGCCCGGTTTGCGCCGACGGCGACCCGTTGGTGCGGGACTGGCCGGCGCCGCCGAACCGCTCGGAGCGCATCGCCGCACTGGTGGGCGGCTACCGGTTGGACGCGTCCCAAGCCCGGCATTTGGCCGACCGGGTCGTCGACGTCATCGCCGGCATTCGCCGCAGCGTGGACCGCAAGGCGGCGGCCGGGAACCCGGCCTTCGTCCGGATGAGAGACGAAGGGGTGCTGAACGACTTGGAGAGGCAGCGACAAGCCGCGGAGCAGCAGCATTCGCCCATTGTCGACGCGGTGCGAGCAAGTACCCGGCCAGCTCGTCCATGGATGGCCGCGGTGGCAGCAGCATTCGCCCATTGTCGACGCGGTGCGAGCAAGTAGCTGCTAGGGCGTGCGGTCGGGTCGTTAGGGTCACGCTTGTATGGCTGGATCGGCGCGGCGGTGGAGTCGATACACACTCCTGTCTGTGTTTGCCACTAGTGCGGTGCTGACACTTGCGCCGATCTATGCGACCGAGTCGTGCGTGTCTGTCGATGATGGCCCTGAGATCTGCACCACCGGCCGCGAGTCGCTGATCGAGAGCGAGGGACTCGACGCGGTGGCGATTCTCGCGATACCGGTGCTGCCGGCGGCCGTGCCGGTCGTGTTTCCCAGGCGGGCCGTGGCGATCGCGGTGGCCGCCGTCCTGTCCGCCCTGACCCTGCTGGGGGCCGCGTCCATCGGGCTCTTCTTCCTCCCGGCCGCGGCGCTGTCCTGGATCGCGGTCACGTCGGGATCGAAGGGTGCGGAGGGCGGTTAGTCGTCGCTTGAGTCGGTGGGCTTTGTTCGTCGAGCCCCGGTGACGGAGCCCGCCACCGAGCGCATCGGCATCGTCGAGATCTCGAACACCGCCCCGACCAGCTGGGCCGGAGTCCGGGCGGCCTCGACAAGGCCGCGGCCGAGGATCGCGCCCGCGCTGCGGCCCGACGTTCGACGCGTCCATCCCAGCGACACGAACACGCCCAGCGACAGGATGGCGATGAAGGCCATGAACCCGGTGACGATGAGCCATCCTGCCGGGCTGGCCAGCAGCGGCAGGTCGACGAAGTTCATGCCGAAGAACCCCGCCACCAGCGACAGCGGCAGCATGATGGCCGCGTACACGGTGAGCACCTTGGTGACCTCGGTCGCCTGGCGGGCCTCGGCCCCCCGGTAGGCGTCGAGGGTCTCGGCCAGGGCGGTGCGGGCGCCGTCCACGCCGTGGGCGGCCCGGGTGGCGGTGTCGAACACGTCGGAGAACCGGCGGCGGCCCCCGTCGGAGATCAGCGGCGAGATGGAATGCCGCAGGAGGTCCAGGGCTTCCCTCTGGGGGTGGACCGACCGGCGCAGCGCGGCCAGATCGGCCCGAACCGCGGTGATCTCCATCAGAAAGTCGGCGTCGGCGGTGAGGGCCCGCTCGATGAGCTCCTCGTTGCGGTCGTCGAACACGTCCAGCACGCACACGAGCCGGCGCGTGGCTACGTCGGCCAGCCGGGCCAGCGTCTCGTCGGGGCCGCCGCTGGCCAGCTCGGGGCGGTTCCGGACGCCGTCCCAGAGCGCGTCGACCGAGGCCGAGGCTTGATCGTGGATGGTCACCAAGCGACGCTCGGACAGGAAGCAGTCCAGCTCGTAGGTCTCGATCCTCTCCCCGCCGAGGGCGTGCAGAACCACCAGCATGAAGCTGCCGAAGTCATCGACTTTGGGGAGGTCGACGTCCTCGACCGCGTCGCGGGCCGACAAGGCGTCGAGCCCGAGCTGCTCGGCGAAGTCGGCCAGCTCGTCGATGTCGCCAGGCCCCGCGGTGATGTCGATCCATATCCAGCCCGATTCGGGCAGCCCATGGGTCGGCTCCACTTCGTCGGCGCACTCGCCCGACTCGAATCGCAGGGCTCGGATGAGCACGACAACGATGTTCGCACACCGGCGACTTCAACTGGCTGACCGGTCGTTGCCCCCGCCGGCCCGTCACCCGGAGATTCGACCGACCGTCAGGATGCCGCTGCCGGGGTCGTCGACAAGGACGCCTCCCTAGATTGGAGCTCGTGACTCATGCGGTACTGGCTGCGGCTCGGCAGCTGGGCCCGCGGGTGCGGGCCCGCTCGTCGGAGATCGAGGCGCTGGGCACACTGCCTGTGGACCTCGTCGACTTGATCCGGCCGACCGGGGCCTTCCGGTTGTACGTCCCCGACGACCTGGGGGGACCAGGGGTGACAGCCGTCGAGAGCCTGGAGGTATTCGAGGAGTTCGCCTACCAAGACGGCTCGGTCGGCTGGTGCGCGGCCATCGCCTCGACCACGTCGCTGCTGGTGTCGTACCTGCCCGATCCCCATGCCGGGCGCCTGTTCGGCGACCCCGGGGCCATCGGCGGCGGGTTCGTGATGCCGCGGGGCAGGGCCGTCCCCGTCGACGGGGGCCTGCGGGTGTCGGGGCGCTGGCAGTGGGGGTCGGGCACCAAGCACTGCACCACCATCGGGGGCGGCTGCCTGGTCGTGGGCCCGGACGGGCGGCCCGAGCCGCGGGCCGACGGTCTGGCCGCGCCGTTCGTGTTCATGGACCCCGGCGACGTGGATCTGATCGACACCTGGGATGCGGCCGGCCTGGCCGGAACCGGCTCGGTCGACTTCGAGGCCCGCGACGTGCTCGTGCCCGAGGGGCGCTGGGTGCAGATCGCGGACGGTCCGGTGCGTGACAACGTCTGGTCGCGGTTCTCGTTCTACGGGCTGCTGGCCAGCGGCGTGGCGGCTGCCGCGGTGGGCATCGCCCGCCGCTCGATCGACGAGCTGGTGGAGTTGGCCGGAGGGAAGAAGCCTCAGGGCAGCTCCCGGACTCTGGCCGAACGGGCCGCGGCCCAGGTCGAGGTCGCGGGGGTCGAGGCGAGGCTGGCCGCGGCATGGACGCTGGTGCTCGACGCGGTGGATGACAGCTTCCAGGGCGCGCTGGCGGGGCGGCCGTCGACCGTTGATGAGAAGCGCCGGATCCGGCTGGCGGCGACGCACGCCACCCAGACGGCGGCCGAAGTGGCCGCGTCCATGTTCAGGACCGCGGGCGGGGCCGCGGTATATCGCACGAGCCCGATCCAGCGCTGCTTCCGGGATGCCGCGGTGGCCGCCCAGCACGCCATGGTGGCCCCGAGGACGATGGAGACGGCGGGGCGCATGCGCATGGGTTTCGACACCGACCCCGCGACGCTGTAGTGGGGTTGACGTGGTCGCCGTCGGCGTGAGCGTCCCGTGGGGGCTCTGGAGCCTCCCGCCGGACGAGCAGCGCCGGCTGCTGGGCCGGATCGCCGACGCGGGCATCGACCATGTGTCCACCGCCGACCATGTGAGCTTCCGCGACGGCAGCGGCATGGACGGCTTGGTCACCCTGGCCGCCGTCGGTGGGTTGGAGCCCAGGCTCGACCTGCAGCTGGGCGTGTACCTGCTGGCGCTGCGGCATCCGATGGTGGCCGCCCGCCAGATCGCAACGCTGGCCGAGGCTGCGCCGGGGCGGTTGACGGTCGGGGTCGGCGTGGGAGGCGACGACCGCCACGAGGTGGAGGTCTGCGATGTTGATCCCGCGACCAGGGGGCGCCGGACTGACGTGGCTCTGGAAATGGTGCGGCCCTTGCTGGAGGGCCGGACCGTCGACGGAGACGGCGAGTTCTTTGCGTTCCGGGGCGGCAGGATCCAACCGGTGCCTGATCCGCCGGTGCCGCTGGTTGTCGGGGGCCGCAGCGACGCCGCGCTGGAGAGGGCCGGCCGGCTGGGTGACGGCTGGCTGGCCGCCTGGTGCTCTCCCCGCCGGTTCGGCGAAGCGGTCGAGCGGGTGGAAGCGGCCGGCGCCGGCCGGGATGTCGGCTGGCGGCACGGCCTGCAGCTGTGGCTCGGAGTCGGTGAGTCGCCGGTGGAGGGCCGCTCGCATGTGGCCGAGACCATGGAGCGCTTCTACCGGATGAGCTTCGAGCCCTTCGAGCGCTACACCCCGTGCGGCCGCGCCGCCGATATCGCCGAGTTCTTGCAGCCGTATGTGGACACCGGGGCGACCACGCTGAACCTCACCCCCTGCGGACCTGACCGCGCCACCGAGATCGAGACGGTGGCCGAGGTGAAGCGGATGCTGAACCCGTGACCGAGCAGTGTTGCCGGTGGTTGTAAGATATTTTCATGCTATTGAGTTGCAGGCCGGTGGAGAGCTGTTAAGGTGGGCGCCGTGGAGACTCTTGTTCAGGTCGTGACCGTTGCGCTGGCCGTCGTCGCCATCATCTGGCACCAGCAGCGAGCCATCGACAAGCTGCGGGACGGCACCAACCAATCCATCGACAAGCTGCGGGACGGCACCAACCAATCCATCGACAAGCTGCGGAACGGCACCAACCAATCCATCGACAAGCTGCGGAACGGCACCAACCAATCCATCGCGCGGCTCATAGAAGCTGTGGTGGCCAACGGCGAACGGTTGGCGCGTATCGAGGGGTTCCTGGGCATCGGCATGCCTGACGCGGCCGCATCGAAGGCGGCTGGAGCGACACGGACGAGGCAGAGCCCTAGCGAAGCCGAGGAGCCCGGCGCGGCCTAGGGGCGGCGTCAACCTAAGGCGAGGCGGGCGGCGGCTAGGTCGGCGGCTGCGAATCCGGCCGACTTGAACAGGGTGATCTCGTCGGCGGTCGTGCGGCCGGGGTGGTCGCCGGTGGCTAGGGCTCGCAGGTCGGCGGCGATCGAAGCTTCGGCTATCGCGCCGCCGGCCAGCGGCTGGGCCAGGTCGCCCGACGACAAGGCACCCGCCACGGTGTCCACGAAGATGGAGGCCCGGGCTACAGCCGCGTCATCGGACTCCCGCATGTCGGGCTGAAAGCTGCCCACGAGGTCCAGGTGGGAGCCGGGGGCTAGGAGATCGCCGCGCACCAGGGGGCTGGTGGCGCCGGTCACGCACGAGACGATGTCGGCGCTGGGGACGCCGGCGTCGAGGTCGGTGGTCGCCCGGGCAGGGAGGCCCTCGGCCCGCAGCTGCTCGGCCACGGCCTCGGCGGCCTCGGGTCTGCGACCCCAGATCTCGATGCTGGTGAGCGGGCGGACCGCGGCATGGGCGCGGGCCATGTTGGGTGACAGCCGGCCCGTCCCCACCACTAGGAGGCTCTCGGCGTGGGCGCGGGCCAGATGATCGGCGGCCAGAGCCGAGATGGCTGCCGTGCGACGGTCGGTCAGCTCGTCGCCGTCGAGCACTGCGCTCAGCTGCCCGGTGCGGCCGTCGAGGAGCTGGTACGCGGCGTTGACGGTGGGCACGGCGGTACCGGCATTGGACGGGAAGTAGGTCACGGTCTTGACGCCGATCAGCTCCCGGTCGATCCAGGCAGGCATCAGCAGCAGCGCGCCCTCGCCGCCGTCGGGCAGGCCGACCGGGTGCACGTGGCGCTCGGGCGAGGTCAGGTGTTCCTCCGCCAGCACCTCGGCGATGGCGGCGATCAGTTCGGTCCACGGCGTGGCGGCCCGAACCGCGGCCGCATCGAGGAGGCGCATCACATGAGCACGTCAACGCTGAGCGCGTCGATGAAGGCCTGATCGTCGACCCAGTGCTCGCTGGCCGCCACGGCACCCGACTGCCGGTGAGCCTCGACCTCGAACTCCGGAATGCGATCGTCGGTCACCCACATACCGCGTAACGATATTGCCCACCGCCGGCGCGGCAATGGGGCTGTCGGCATCGCGGCTATTGCGGGCGGCGCTGGGTCCAGGCGTCGATGGAGACGGCGGCAAGGATGACTGCGCCCTGGATGACGCGCTGCCAGATGGGGTCGATCTGGTGCAGATTGAAGCCGTTGATCATCAGCGCGATGAAGAACGCTCCGGCGATGGTGCGCCACACCGCTCCCTCGCCGCCCGCAATGGAGGTCCCACCCACGACCACGGCGGCGATTACGCCGAAGACGAAGCTGAAGTCGTCGGACGGCAGTGCCGACAGCGTCCGCGACGACGACACAACGCCTGCCAGGCCTGCGGCCGCTCCCGCCAGGGCGAAAGCGACCGCCTTCACCCGGGCTACGTGGACTCCGGCCAGGCGGGCGGCTTCGGCATTGCCTCCGACCGCGTAGACGTGGCGGCCGAACCGGGTGCGGCTCAACAGGATCCACGCCACCGCGACGACGCCGGCCGCGATCCAGGCTCCGGTGGTGATGCCCCACCAGCGGGTTCGGGCGATGGCCGGGTAGGCATCGGTGGAGGCCCTCAGCACGCTCCGATCGCTGATCAGGAAGCCTGCACCGAACACCATGAACGACGTGGCCAGGGTGGCGATGAACGAGTTGACCTTCAGGGCGGTGACCACCAGCCCGTTGGCCACTCCCACCGCAAGGCCTACCGCCACTCCGGCCACGAGCGCCAGCCCGGCGTTGCCGGTGGCGTTCTCGACCTGCAACGCGAACAGCGGCGCGACCACGAACACCGAGGCCGCCGAGATGTCGAACCCGCCCGCGATCATGGTGATCGTCGCGAACGAGGCCGCGATGAGCAGCGCCGACTGCTGGTCCAAGATGTTGCGGAAATTGGCCTGGCTCAAGAAGCCGTCCGTGGTGGCGGCCAGAAGAACGAACAGGGCCACCGTGACGACGGCGATGCCGTAGCGGCGGGCCGCGGGCAGGACCTGAGCCATCATCGGGGCTCGCCCACGGCCGCTTCGGGTTCCTGGCCGCGCCCCCGGTCCGTTCCGTCCCCAGGACCGAAGGCGGCCGCCAGCAGGCCGGCCTCGGTCATCTCGCCGCTCTCATGCTCGGCGACGATCCGGCCTCTGCGCATCACCAGCGCCCGATGGCAGGTGCCGATCACCTCGTCGAGTTCCGAGGAGACGAGCAGCACCGCGCAGCCGGAGCGAGCCATCCGGTTGAGGGCCTCGTAGATGGCCCGCTTCGAACCGACGTCCACGCCCCGAGTGGGCTCGTCGGCTATGAGGAGTTGGGGCGCCCCGAGCACGGCTCGGGCGAAGAGCACCTTCTGCTGGTTCCCGCCCGACAGGGCCGACACCGGCGCGAGCATGCTCTCGGCCCGCACCCCTACGTCGTCGCAGGCCCGTCCGGCCGCAATCTGCTCCCGACCGGTTCGGATACCGAGCCAGCCGGCGAAGCGCCTGAGGTGGGGAAGCGTGGTGTTCTCCCGCACGGGCCGCCTCGCCATCAGGCCCTGATCCCGGCGGGATTCCGGTATCAGGCTCACTCCCTTGGCCAGAGCGTCCTCGACGCTGCCGGAGAGTCGTTGGCCGCATACCTCGACCGACCCTGAAGCAACCGCGACCGAGCCATAGACGGCATGAGCCACCTCGCTGCGGCCCGCTCCGACCAGTCCGGCGAGGCCGACGATCTCTCCGGCCCGGACCTGCAGGGACACGTCGGAGAACTCGGCGCCGGCGGAGTCGAGGCCATCGACGCGGAGCACGACCGGCGCGTCCTCGGCCGGGGCGGGCGGCTTGGGCGGGAAGACCTCGCCGATCTGGCGGCCGGTCATTCCCTCCACCAGCGAGGCGTGCGACTCGAGGCGCGCCGGCCCGGTGCGGACAATCCGTCCGTCACGCATCACCGTCACCGTGTCGGCGACCGACAGCACCTCGTTGAGGAGATGCGAGACGTAGACCACGGCCACGCCGCGCTCGGCCAGATTCCGAACAGTGTCGAGCAGCTCGGCGGCCTCGTGGCTGGCCAGCCGGGCCGTCGGCTCGTCCAGCACGACAAGGCGCGACCGCCGGCCCAGCGCCCTCAGTATCTCCACCTTCTGCTGGTCGGCCACCGACAGGGACCCGGCCCGAGCGTCGATCCGGACCTCCAAGCCGTGCTCGGCTGTCAGAGCCTCCACCCGTCGGCGATTGGCACGCTCGGACACGAACGGACCCCAGCACTCCTCGGTGCCCAGCACCACGTTGTCGATGACGCTCATCGCGGGCAACAGCGAGAGTTCCTGGGCCACACCGACGAGGCCGAGAGCGGCCCCCTCCGCGGGGCTCGAGAGCCGGAGAGGCGAGCCTTCCAGCCGGATGCTGCCCGCGTCGAGGACGTGCACGCCGAGCACGATCTTGCAGAGTGTGGACTTCCCGGCGCCGTTCTCGCCGACCAGCCCATGAACGCCGCCGGACGCGAAGTCCACCGAGACATCGTCGAGGGCCTGAGTCGCGCCGAAGCGCTTGCTGGCGTTGCGAACGCTGACGAGCACTTCGGCGTGCTTCATCGGGCTGGGATCCGCGCCCCCGGGCGCGGGATTCTCAAGCGCGGGCGGCCGCCTCAGCCGTCCCACTGGGGCGTGAACAAGTCCACGTTGTCGGCAGTCACGAGCCCATTTTCGGGGAGATCGGCCAGCGGGTCCACCCCGCCGAAGTCGGGGCCACCGGTGAGGGCCGAGACCATGGCCTCCATGGCGATCCGTCCCTCGTCTCCGGGAGCGCCGAACACACCCGCGAACCAGCGCCCGCTGGCGATCCCCTCGATGGCAGGCACTGATCCGCCCAAACCGATGAGACGGACCTGGTCCAGCTTGCCCTCTTCCGTCAGCACGATCTCGGCGCCCTGCACCGACTGGTCGGCCCCGACGAGCACGTCGAAGTCCGGGGCGACCTGGAGGATGTCCTGGGTGGCGTTGATGCCGCCCTCGGGACCGAGATACTGGCCCTCGCCCTCCGCGACGACCGTGATGGATGGATGGGAGGCGATCACCTCGTCGAAGCCAGCGCGCAGCGCGTCGTCGATGGGCAAGCCCTTGATCCCGAAGATGTAGACGACTTCGCACGGGTCGAGGTCGGCGCAAGCCCGCACGGCGAGTTCGCCGAAACGCATGCCGTTCACGAATTGGGCAACCATCACGCTCGCACTCACGCCGGGTACCTGGGGCTCCGACGTCGTGTAGTCCTCGCCCACCACCTGGTTGAGGGTTACCACTTCCAGGCCCGCGTCCAGCGCAGCCTCGATGTCGGGGGCCGCGGCGACGCCGGCGATGGCAACTAGGACCACGCCGTCGTAGGTGCCCGAAGCGATCACGTCCTGGAACTGGGTCGACTGCAGGGCCGGGTCGAACTGGGCGTCGAACTCGGTCATCTCGATGTTGTTGGCTGCGGCCACGGCCTCCATCTCGAGGCGCGACGCGAGCAGCCACGTGTTCGCCGAGCTGGCCGACAGGTACGCGACCTGGAAGGGCTCCTCGGGCGCGGCCGGCTCCGGCTCGTCCATCTCCTCGCCCCCGTCGGACGCGGGGTCGGGCTCCGGCTCGTCCATCTCCTCGCCCCCGTCGGACGCGGGGTCGGCCGAGGTCGCGGCCGGCGCCTGGGTCTGCTCTCCTCCCGACTCCTCGTCGTCGCCGCAAGAGGCCGCGACCACAGCGAAGGCTGCTATGGGCGCGAGCCACAGGAGCGCCAGTCTGTTGCGCGCGATTCTCGCCATCAGGCGTCACCTCCTCCTGGTACGCCACCGGCAAATGCCGGGTGAACGCACCATATGGCGACACGCCAGACGCACACTTAGGCTTGATGCATAGGCGAGGCCGCTATTGAAGTGCGCTATGCACAAGTGGCGCCGGCTGGCGGTCGATGCGCAGCATCCGGCAGGCCAGCTGCAGAGACAGGCGGGTCTCCGCGTCGTCCAGAGCGACGCCGAGCAGTCCGACGATGCGGCGCATCCGGTTGGCGACGGTGTTGCGGTGCAGGTCCAGCTCCATGGCCGCCTCGGTGGTGGAGCAGCTGGCATCGAGATACACCTCGAGGGTGCGCAGCAGATCGTTGTCGTTGTCGGCGTCGAGGACCGGCTGCAGTATGAACCGGGCGTAGCGGGCGAAGTCCTCGGACCCGAACCAGCCCATCAGCACCCGCTGCACGCCGAGCTGGTCGATGTGTGCCGCGCCGGAACGGCCCCCGAAGCGGGTGTTGGCGATCAGGGCCGCCTCGTGGGCCTCCGTCAGCGACAGGCGCAGACCCCCGAGATCAAGGTACGGGCGTCCGATGCCGGCGTGGGCCCGCAGGCCCGAGTGCGCGTCGACGAACCCGGCAAGGGCGCCGCCGAGGCGGTGCACCATCATCGTGTAGTTCTCCACCGCGGGTTCCAGGGCCTCCGTCACCCAGCCGCTCCACCCGTCGTTGCGCTCCACCAGCGGCCCGTCGAGACCGGCGCTGCGCAGCCGCTCCCGCATCTCGGCGTGGAGGTCGATGATCCGCGAGGTGTCGGCGCCGTGCAGCGTGATGTGGAGGCCGGTGTTCCAGCCCGAGGCTCTCCATCCCAGCGCCAGCATCTGGTTGCGGATGTCGCGTTCGTGAAGGTCGCTCGTCGCCAGGAGCTCGTTGAGCACCGCGATGCGGCGCCGGGCGTCGCTCTCGGTCCGTGTCCGCACCGCGGCCAGCAGGGCCGCCAGGTACCAGGATCCGATCTGGAGCAGGGACCGCAGCAGGCGCTGGACCCCGTCGGGCCCGCGGCTCTCGGCCACCAGCCAGTAGTCCGCGTCCTCATCCGGTTCGCCGGGGGTCAGCCGGATGGCCGTGCTGTGGAGGGCGGCCCCGGTGGAGTTGTCGACGAGGTGGGCCGAACCCGACGCCAGCCGGCGGTCGCAGAGCTCGATGTCCTCTCCGGCCACCAGGCTCCGGTCCTGGCCGAGCAGGCAGACACTCGCCGCGCTGAGCTCGGCGATGGAGTCGAGCACCCGGTCCACGCTGGCGGTGTGGGCACGGCTCAGCGAGACCAGCAGCGAGTCGACGGCCGAGGCGTGCTCGACGTCGGGGGCCCAGAGTTGCGCCCTCAGCTGATGGGTGAGCGTCATCGCGTCGGAGTCGCCGACGACCACCAGCGGCACGTCGAACCGGTCGGCGAGCCGGCGCACGCCGACACCGAGCTCGAATCCGGGGTTGGTGACGATCAGCGTGGACGCGCCCGCATCGGCGACGATGCGGATGGCCTTGTCGATCTGGTAGAGGTGCTCGCCGATGCCCGCCGCGTCGAGCACGACCGCCTCACCCGGCCGTGGAGGCGCCTCGGGCTGGAGCCTCCCGTGGAGGACGACCTCGGTGACCGCGTCGCCAAGCCCGGCCCCGCCGGCGAGCAGCTCGGCGGCCGTGAGCGCGGGCGAGGCCAGCATCTGTCCCACGGTGATCGGACGCTCGTTGCCCACGACGCCAACCTACAGAGATTGCCGAGCGGCAGCCGGTCCGGTCCTACGGCTTGGTCGCAGGCGGCAGGTTGGCCCGGAAGAAGTCGAGCATGTTGGCGCTGGCGAAGCGGGTGGCGCGGGCCGGGCCGAACCGCTCGACGAGGCAGCCGGACAGGTTCGCGTAGTCGGACGGCGCCTTCAGGTCGTCGATGAACGAGAGATCGGCCGGATCCACTAGCAGTTGGCGCCCGAGCACGGGGTCGACCATGCGGATCAGGTCTTCGATGAAGTCCGCCCCGATGGCGACCCGACCCTCGCCCGCGATCGCGGCGGCGTGCTCGATGTGGTCGACGAAGCGATCGATGGTCGGCGCCGCGCCGGAGACGAACGCTCCGAAGGCGTTGACCGCCACGAACCCGCCCGAGCGGGCCACCAGCCGGATCTGGTCGTCGGTGAGGTTGCGCGGATGGTCGCAAAGCGCCCGGCACGAGGAGTGGCTGGCCACGAAGGGCCTGGTGGCGACCTCGGCCAGGTGGTCCACACCGGCTGCGGACAGGTGGCTGATGTCGACCACCATCCCGAGCCGCTCCATCTCGGCCACGGCCTCCACGCCCAGCGACGAGAGTCGTCCGCCCGTCCCGGACTCGGCGATCCCGTCGGCCAGCATCGTGCGCCGGTTCCAGGTGAGCGACGCCATGCGCACTCCCAGGCGGTGCAGGGTCTCGAACATCGAGATGGACGAGCCGACGGGCTCGGCCCCCTCGATGGCGATCAGCAGGGCGATCCGTCCGCTGGCGATGACGGGGGCGATGTCGGCGGATCTCTCCGCGATGGCCACGTCGTGACGGTGGACGACTGCGATCTCGCGGGCCAGAGCGACGATCTCCAGGGTGCGCCGCAGAGCGGCCTCGCCGACGAACTGCTCCTCGGTGAAGACGGGCAGGACCTGGAACACCACGCCCCCCGCCCTCAGACCCGGCAGCCAGTCGTCGCCGAAGGGGTCGGAGGCGCCCCGCTCGCGCCGGTGCATGCAGGCCATCAGCAGGTCGTTGTGAGAGTCCGCTACCGGCAGCAGCGGACTCTCAGGCGAGAGGCCCAACAGCTTTCACCATGACTCGGCAGCCGCCTCCGGGCACGTAGGTCATGGGAACCTCGGTGACCGTGGAGATGCGTATGCCGCCCGGGTGGGCGCCGGAGCGCACGGCCGCGTTGGCTGCCAGTTCCTTGGCGTCCTCGAGGCACTCCTCGCGGCTGGACCGGTCGTAGCTGTAGACCCGGTCGACCGTCCCGGAGGCTTCGGCGATGCCGGCGCCGTAGGCGTTGGCCACGGAGTAGCTCTGCGGGCGCAGTACCTCGGAGATGCCGGGTACCCGCTCGGCGATCAGATGGGCGCCCCCGCCGACGGCCAGCAGCGGGATCTCGGCCCGGCTGGACTTCATGCGGTCGCTCATGATCGACACCTGCTCGTCCACCCAGTTCAACGCGTCCCGCACCAGCCCGGGCTCCAGGTGCTCCACCAGCCCGCGATCGCCGAAGCCGTCCAGCCGCCCCGACGCCAGCGAGACATCCGACAGGGTCAGCGTGTCGCCGCCGACGCACAGCGCCTCGGTCGCCACCGCGTAGCCCACCGAGTCGGGGCCGACGGCGAGGGCGGAGCCGTTGCCGGCCCGGGCGTCGCGCACCACGGTGCCTCCTCCCAACCCGATGGATATCAGGTCGGGCATCCGGAAGTTGGTGCGCACCCCGCCCACCTCCACCGCCGCGGTGGACTCGCGGGGGAACCCGTCCACGAGGATGCCCGCATCGGCCGACGTGCCGCCCACATCGATGACGACCGCGTCGTCGACCCTCGCCAGCGCGCAGGCGCCCCGCATCGAGTTGGTGGGCCCCGACCCGAGGGTCAGCACCGGAAAGCGCCCCGCCTCGGCTGCCGTGAGCAGCGTCCCATCGTTCTGCGTGAGATAGGCGTCTATGGCCAGGTCATGCGCGGCGAGGGCGTTCTCGAAGCCGTCTACCACGCTGGCGGCCACTCTCAGCAGCGCCGCGTTGAGGATGGTGGCGTTCTCGCGCTCGAGCAGGCCCAGCGATCCGACCTGGTGGCTGAGAGACACGGGGAACGCGTCGCCCAGCTCGGTGGTGAGCAGGTCGCGGGCCCGCAGCTCGTGCTCGCTGGTCGCCGGGCTGAAGGCGGCCGACACCGCGATGGCGCGGCATCCCGCGGCGGCCGCGGCGGCCGCGAAGCGGCGCACCGCGTCAGTGTCGAGCGGGGCTATCTCGGCGCCGTTGTACTCGTTGCCGCCCTCGATAATTTCCGAGACCCCGATGACCATCTCCCGGATGTCGGAGGGCCAGGCCGCGCCGGGCCTCACTCCCAGCGAGGACGGGGCGGCAAGGCGCAGCACACCCACCGTGTCGAGGTCGCGGCGCTGGATGATGGCGTTGGTGGGATGGGTGGTCCCCAGCATCGCTTTGGCCACCCGCCGGTTGTCGACGCCCCCGAGCACCTCGCTGAGCGACTCGCGGATGCCGTCGATGGGCTCGGGGGTGGTGGCCACCTTGACCGCGCTGATCACAGCGCCCTCGGCGTCGATGACCACCGCGTCGGTGTTGGTGCCGCCGACGTCGATGCCGATGCGGAACTCTTGGTCCTCGCTCATGCCTGTAGCTCCACGAAGTCGACGTCGTAGCCGAAGGCCCGCGGCCCGACGAGGTCGAGCATCCCGTCGGAGTGCCATTCCGGCGCGCAGGGCATGCCGATCACCAGCACGCGGTTGCCGTAGGCAAGGGCCTCGGTCGTTATGGGGTCGAAGGTCTCGCAGTCGAGCAGGCAGATCAGGTTGGGGGTGGTGATGGCGGGCTTGCCGTCGAGGAAGGCGATCAAGTTCTCGTTCTGCACCTCGATGCGCATGGTCGTGTCGAGTCCGTCGAGGCCTTCGAGGATCACCGTCGACCGGGCGAACCCGTCGGTGGTGCGCCGGTCGAGGTCGATCACCTTGCCGTTGAAGAACTCCCTGGACCCCGACTCGGACAGGAACCTGTCCCAGGCGCCGTCGGCGCCGTCCTTCACTGCTTGCAGCATCCGCCCGACCTCGGTGCAGTAGGTGAGCGAGCCCCGAATGGCGTGCTCAACGACCTGTGCTGCCGTGAGCGGATAGCAGCTGATGGCGTTGGCCAACCCGAGTTGGATGACCGCGGCGCGCGCCAGCGACTCCGCCACCTGGTTGGTAGTCGTCTCGAACACGCACTGGTTGCCCTTCTCGTCGGCTATCGACAACGGACCGGCCGCCAGTCCCGCCAGCGTGAACACCGTCATCTCGATCTGGGGGAACGCCCTGCGCATGGAATCCGCGTTCACTATCGGCAATCCCATCTCCGCCGCGGCGGCGATGGGCAGCAGAGTATTGAGCCCTCCCACTTCTATCGGCATGATCGCGGCCGTCTCCTTGCCCAAGTACGAGGCCAGGGCCTTGACGCCAGCCACGTACTCGGTCCCGGCGGGGATCTTCTCCAGGATCACGGTGGGTGCGCCTATCACCGCGGTGGTCAGCACCAGCGCGTCACCGGGAAGGGCGGCCGCGTTCACCACCTCCACGGGTCCGTAGGTCTCGAGGGCCTGGTGGGCGACCAGTTTGGCGATGTACGGGTCGCCGCCTCCGCCGGCGCCGAGCAGGGTCGCGCCGAGGCACAGGGCTTCCATGTCGTCGGCGGTCAGAGTGTCCATGGCCGCTCCTCGGGGCGATCCCGATCGACTCGGGTCAGGGCCGGGGGTCCTTGTCGAGCACGGGCTCCACTATGGGGATCCAATCGCGCTCGCGGGCCGGTACGGAGTCGTAGCCACCGACACGGCTGGTCCGCCAGCCGTGATCGGCTCCGACAGTGGCCAGGAACTCGGCGTAGCGCAGGGGTGCGGTGACGGCGTCGACGACCGGAACACCGATCTTGTCCTGCACCTCCCGGTAGAAGCCGAACTCGATGGTGCAGCCCAGCACGACCGCGTCGGCCCGGTCGGCGCGTACCGCGTTCTCGGCCTCGCCAGGATGCGCTGCTGGGTGGTCTCGGGGTCGGCCTGGAACTCGTCGACGCTCATGTCGAGCACCCGGAACGACGCCAGGTGGTCGCCGTACCCGTACTTGACCACGTTCTCGTGCATCTCGGGGATCCACTTGCGCCGTCCCACCAGGATCGAGACCCGCTCGCCGATGGTGGCGGCGATGTGGAGGCAGGCCTCGGCGGGCGCGGTCACCGCCATGGAACCGGCCAGCTCCCGGGCGCCGCGCAGGAACGGATCGTAGAAGCAGCCGATGACCGCGGCGTCATAGCCCTGCTGCTCGGAGGCCCAGCGGACCACACCCATGGTGGGGCCGGCCACCACCGCCTCCAAGGCGTTCCATTCGAGATGCTGGGGGCCGGCGCCGGGCAGCGAGCACACGTCCACTCGGGTTGCCGGCGCGGCCTCGGCCCGCAGTTCGGCGCCGATGGGCGCGTCGTACAGGTGCGTGCCGACGGGGTTGATCCACAGCATCCGGACCATTGGCTGTCTCCCGTTCGTGATCCACGGTCGGTGGGGGCTCACAGTATTGGAGGCCTCGCGGCCGGGTTCTTGGGCGGTCGGCATAACTCTGTGCCGCCAGATGTGCGTTCAGCACTGCTCTAATGGGCCAACCGCTGGGGGTCTCCTCGGAAGGCGCTCTCAGCACGTGTGGGAGCCTGTACCGCTTGAACATGCCTGTCCCCTCCGGCAATCCGTCGGACAGAACACGAAGACCGCCAGGGTGGCAGCACTACCAGATGGCTGCGCGGCCGTGATCTCAGGCGGGGTGCTCGTGCTGCCAGAGCACCTGGACCGGGAAGTCCTGGAACGCCGCGTCGCGGGTGACGAGGGTGAGCGACTCCAACTCGGCCTGGGCGGCCAGCATCCGGTCGAACGGGTCGCGGTGCTCATTCGGATAGCTGCCGGCGCGCAGGCCCTGCTGGTGGGTCAAGGGCAGGTGCCGAAGATCGGCGGCCATTGCCAGCTCGCCGAATCTGGGGACCACGTCCCTGTATGGCGCCAAACGGCCCAGGCGCACCTTGGTGGCGATCTCCCAGGCGCTGGCGGCGCTCACGAATACCGTCGTGTCCGCATCCGAGAGCGTCTCGCGGACCCGCGGCGGCAGCAGGGCCTCGTCGGACCACCACCACAGCAGCGCGTGCGTGTCGAGCAGAAGCCTCGTCATCTGCCTTCCCAGGCCCCGAGCTCCTCCTCGGGCAGCGGCTCGAAGAACTCTGGTCCGACGACCAAGCCTGCAAGTTGCCCGCCGCGGCGGCGCTTCGAAGCCAGCGGCATGAGCCTGGCGTATGGCTTGCCGGCCTTGGCCAGGATGATCTCCTCGCCTGCGTGCACTCGCTCCAGCAGCCTCGACAGGTGGGTTTTGGCTTCATGAATGTTCACTATTTCTGGTTCCGTCACAATCATTCTCCTATGGTACCCTCTAGACACTCGGTTGTGAACCCTCACAGTGTGGAGCTATCAAACTTAGTCCAGGGACTAGACTAGCATCCAGGTAGAGGAGCAGGACAGCGACCAACGACCTTGCGCCACAGGAGACTGTGAGCGACCCATCGGTGATCTTCGGGCTCTTCGACCGCGGCGGATCGAGGATCGCCGATGGGAAGCAGGCCATGATTGGCGAGGCCATCGACAGGCAGTTCGCCAAGAGACTCTGACCGGGAATCAGCGACGCCGGGCGTTCGCGGTCGGCCGTAGAGGGGGCGCTGCTAGAGGACGTTGCCGCAGCGGTGGGTGGTGCGGCTGATGGCCTGCTCGCGCAGGTAGTGGAGCAGCTCGATCCGGCCCTCGGCGCTTACGGGGTCGTCGGCGATGTGGATGCCGGCTTCGTTGGCTGCGGCTCTCAGCTCTTGGCTGCAGGTTCCCACTACGCGGATCGGCTGGACATCGGGGGAGTCGAGGCGAGCTGCGAACTGGGCGCTGGTCTCATCGGCGGAGTGCGACTCGATGAGTTGCACGGCGCAGCGGCGGGCTGCGGTCCGGACTCGTTCGATGTCGCGGGGCTCGGCCGCAGGCCGAACAGATGGTGGATGAAGTTCGCCTTGCGTCCGACCATCATCGCGCCTGATGGCAGCCTGGTGCAGTGCCAATTGACCAAGAGCGAGCGCGGATTGATCAGCGGCCAATCGCGTCGCAGGGTGGTCATTTCCGCTCTTGTTCGCTTCGCTCACGGGCCGCTCGGGCCACGGCCCCGCCCCGTATGGGCCGGGTCGCCCGCCTATCCGCGGGGCCTCCAAGTGCCGGGAGGGAGCAGTGCCATGTGCGAAGTGGGGGCCTTTGGTGGTCCGGCGACCCCGAAACGTTGTCAAGACAAGGGAAATCTGATTTCGAATATTACGTATTATTCAGATCAGAGCTGGGTTACTCGGCGCTTCGCGTTTGAGGGTGGAGTGAGCGGTGTGAGGGTCCGCGGCTGAACGCGAGGGATCCCCCAGAATCGGCGCTTCCGAACGGCCGAGATCTGGAGGATCCCTGTGGAGTGCGACCCTACGCGCGTGTGCGAGCTGTTGGTGGGACTGGGTGATGTGGAGGTGCTCGGCGTCGAAGACGAGGCGGGCGAGCCGCTGCGGGTGCATATACGCCGCTGGGCGCCGCGGCCTGGCTGTGAGCGTTGCGGCGGTGTGCTGTGGTCTGACGGCGAACGGGAAGTGGAGTTGGTGGACCTGCCGGCGTTCGGGCGGCCGGCGCGGCTGGTGTGGCACAAGCGCCGCTGGCGCTGCGGGGACTGCGACTGCGCGGCGGGCACCGTGACCGAGCAGGACGCGGAGGTCGCGCCCGAGCGCGAGAGGCTGACGACGAGAGCGGGGCGCTGGGCGACGCGCCAGTCCGGCCGTGGCCGGCCCCACAGCGACATCGCCGACGAGCTCGGATGCAGCTGGCGCCCGGTGAACGACTCGGTGCTGCGCTGGGGCTCTGCGCTGCTCGAAGCCGACGCCGGGCGCATCTGCGATGTGGCCGCGCTCGGCCTCGACGAGCACCTGATGTGGCGCCGGGGCCGGTTCCGGGCCAAGGCCTGGGCCACCGGCATCGTCGACGTCGGGCGGGGCCAGCTTCTGGACATAGTCCCAGGCCGCACCGCCCAAGCGCCCACAGCGTGGCTGCTCGCTCGGCCCCGCCGCTGGCTCGCCGGCATCCGCTGGGCGGTGCTGGACCTCTCGGGCCCCTACCGGGCCGCGTTCGACGCCGCGGTGCCCCACGCCCGCCAGGTCGCGGACCCGTTCCATGTCGTGCGCCTCGCCAACGACGCCCTCGACGAGGTCCGCCGCCGAGTGCAGCAGCAGACCCTCGGGCACCGCGGCCACAAAGAGGACCCCCTCTACCGGGCGCGCATGCTGCTCACGATGGCCTCCGAGCACGTCACCGGCGCCGGGCGCACCCGGCTGCGGGGCCTGCTCGACGCCGGCGACCCCTACGGCGAGGTCCGCGACGCCTGGCACGCCAAAGAGACCCTGCGCGGCATCTACGACATCGACGCCCCAGACGCCGGCGCCGCCACCGTGAACCAGCTCGCCGCCGGCCTCCAGGACCCCGGCCTGCCGCCTGAGATCAACCGCCTCGGCCGCACCCTGTGGACCTGGAGACACCAGATCGCCAACTGGCACACCGCCAGAGTCACCAACGCCGCCGCCGAAGCCGCCAACAACCTCATCAAACGCGTCAAACGCGCCGCGTTCGGGTTCACCAACTTCGCCAACTACCGAATCCGCGCCCTGCTCTACGCCGGCAGACCCAACTGGGCGCTCCTCAACACCCTCACCCCACCCTAAAACGCGGAGAGCCTGTTTCCCGCTCTTGTTCGCTGCGCTCACGGGCCGCTCGGGCCACGGCCCCGCCCGTATGGAACGAGTTCGCTCGCCTACCCGCGGGGCCGCTGTGTCAATCAATGGGGCGGGTTGCATGAGGCGCGTGCGCGTCCAGCAATGCAAGTAGCGTTTCGATGTGGATCTGGATGATGTCGACCAGGAAATCGTGCGGACATTGCACGAGGACGGCCGCCGTAGCTACAGCGACATCTCCAAGGTCATCGGTGTCAGTGCCGGCACCGTGCGCAACCGGATCAGCCGGATGCGCAAGTCGGGAATGCTGTATTTCGACGTGTGGCTGGACCCCCACCGCTCGGGACTGGGCGTGCACGCCACGCTGCTGATGAAGGTCCGGCCCCGGCAGCTGACGGAGACGGCCGATGCGCTGGCCGACCTCGACGAGACCGCGTACGTCGCCACCCTGGCCGGCGCCTACGACATCGTCGCCGATGTCTTCTGCCGCGACGTGCTCGACCTTCGCCGCCTGATCCATGAGAAGATCCAGCAGATCGACGGCGTGATCGACGTGTCCACCAACCTCGTGACCGAGAACAAGCATCAAACGAAGCTCAACGTCCAGGGCGCGTTGACGCCACAGAAGCACTTCTAGCCGGCTTCGTTATCGGATTAGGTCACCTTGCTGGACTGATTCCAAGTTCGTTCGAGATCACTGCTTCTATCGAGTTGTCCGCCTCTATGGCAGTGAGGTGTCTCTAATGAACTCTACGTCCACAGATCTCGAATTAGGTCACTTCTGGGTTCCGCCTACGCCGGTGAAGATGGTCTCATTGCCGCGGTCCTAACGGTGCCGTTCCATAGGGGAGATTTGCCCCGGATCGGGGAAGCCCAAGGGGGAGGCCCAAGTCAGGGGTTGTGATCTGACCTGGAGTTGGTGGGCGACCTCCACCGGTGGAGGTCGCCGTGGTACCGGCTGACGAGAGACGACTTCTACAACTGCCAGCTACCCGACCCGGTCGGCAATCTCGCCAAGCCAAGCGGATGGTAAAGAAAGACCCGGCCCATAAAGGGCCGGGTGGGCTAGTCCGTAACGTTACGCGAAAGTGTCGGTGCTCGCAACACTTTTCTCTCAACGTGGAATCGGGCCATCTCCGAAGTCTTGCAAGCCGTAAGAACGAGCGGGCAGCATGGCCAGCGAGCAATTCCGGCCCTTAGAGGCCCCGCGGATAGGCGGGCGACCCGGCCCATACGGGGCGGGGCCGT
>VYBO01000029.1 GCA_009844405.1 Acidimicrobiaceae bacterium | reverse complement strand
GGTCCAGACGGGGCGGGCGGGGCGCCGCGTCCAAGCGCGGCACGCTGTGCCGCAGTTCCACCGACAAGGTGTTCGCCGGAGTCGCGGGGGGCATCGGCGCCTACTTCGGGATCGACGCCGTGATCGTGAGGATCGCCTTCATCGTCTTGACCTTCATGGGCGGTGCCGGCCCGTTCCTGTACCTGATCGGCTGGCTGGCCCTGCCCCGTGGGGACTCGCGCAGCGTCATCGGCAGCGCTCTCGGCGCAGAGTCGCCCCATCGCTTTCGCAGCCTGCTGGCCGTGGCCCTCCTCGGCGTCGGCCTGCTGATCACAGCCGGCCTCAGCGACAACCTGTTCAAAGCGGGCATCGACGTGTGGATGTTCGCTCCCTTCCTGGCCCTGTTCCTCATCGCGGCCGGCGTGGCCCTGGTCCTTTGGCCCGGATCCGCTGGACGCCCCAAGCCCACTCCGGCCCGGTCGCCGGCCCGGTCGCCGGCCCCGCCGACACCGGGCTCGCCGCCGCCCTCCTCGGCCCACGCGACGCCCGCGGCACCTCCCCCCACGGCGGCCGGACCGGAGTGGCCGCCTCCCCCCGGCGCGGCCGCTCCCGCGGCAGAGCCGCGCCGCCGCCGCTCCATGATCGGCTCGGCAACGGTCGCGGCGCTGTTCGTGTACGCGGGCGCGGCAGTGATGCTGGCCCGCATCGACGTGGTCGGCGTCGACCTGGGCGTGTTCTTCGCCGTCGCGCTGGCCGTCACCGGCGCCGGACTGCTGGCGTCCGCCTTCACCCACCCCGCCCGAGGACTGATCGTGCTCGGGGTTGCGCTGGCAGCACCCCTGCTGCTGTTCGTCAGCGTGGACGTGCCCCGGGGCTCAGGGGTAGGCGAGGCTCGGGTGCGGGTCGTCGATGTCGAAGAGCTGGAGGACGAGTACCGCCACGGCATCGGCCAGTTGGTCGTGGACCTGCGCGATCTCGATCCCGAGCGCATCGACCACTCCGTGGATCTGAGCCTCGGCGTGGGCGGGTTGAGGGTGTACCTACCCGCGAGCATCTCCACCGCCGCCGCCATCGACGTGGGCGTTGGGAACATCCGGATGGACGGATCCGGTTACGAGTCGTACTCCTGGAGCGGCCGCGAGGACGGCTTGGACATCAGCAGCACCCTCACCGTGCCCGCGCAGGGCGACACAACCGGTGAGCTGCGCCTGGACATCGACGTGGGCATCGGCGAGGCCCGGCTCGTATTCGTGCCCGCCCCCGTCGAGGGATCCGAGACATGAACCGCGAGGAGAACGACATGCCCGCCAACGAGACCGCGGCACCGGCTCGCCGCCGGCCGGCGCGACGAGCACCGCACGAGGAGAACGGCGTGCCCGGCAACGAGAGCCCGGACCCGCCGTCCAGCCGCTGGAGCGCCGGTCGCGCCGACGCCGTCTCGGCGGTGGCCGGTGTGCTGTTCGTCGCGATCGCCGCCCTCGCGCTGGCCGATCTGCTCTGGACGGAGATCGATCCGGTGCTCGTGGCCGGAGGGGCCGTCATCGCCGTCGGCGCGGCCATGATCGCGGGGGTGTTCCGCCGCGGACGCGGCGGCGGGCAGTCCGGATCGTGATGGGCGGCCCGAGAACCGGCCGCTGCGAGCAACCAGCCCCGACACCGCCACGCCAGGGCCATTTGCCGGGCCGAGTGGCAGCGTTCATGTTCCCCTATACTCTGTGTTGTAGTCACGAAAGAAGGGGCGGATGCCTAGAACGTCTGAGATGCTGCGCTGGGTCGAGGCGCTGCCCGTGGGCTCGTTCTTCAGGCAGGAAGAGGTGCCCGGCCCGAACCGATCCGCGGTGGCGTCGTTCCTGTGCCGCGAGCATGCTCGACCGGACGCTTCGAAACGAGTCGTTCGGGTAGCTCCTCGACTCTATTGGAAGGTGGCGGAGGCTCACATCATCGAAGGTCGTCTGCACCTCCCGTCCGTCGAAGAGGTGGGGGATGCGTTCGCAGGCCCCCATGCTGCGGCCGTCGGCTGGTTCGGCGCCCATCGCGTGGGGTGGAGCAGCCAGCTGTCCGTCCGGTTCGTGTATGCCGTGCCGGGCGAGCCCCGATCGCGCAATCCCATCGAGCGCGTCAGCCTGGTCGGTCGTCGCAACCCGCGTCGCAGGCACCTCAACACCATCGAGGCCACATATCTCGAAGCGCTGGTGACATTCGACCGTTGGGCTGACGAGTTCCTGGACTTCGACGATCGATGGCAGGCCGCGCTCGATTGCGCCGCCAGCCGTCTGCGGCGCCGCATCACCGCAGGCTTGCCCGTCCCTGCGCCCGAGGCGTTGCAGTACGCCGCCGCGACGGAGCGTGTCAAGCATCCGCATCTGTTCCGCCGACGGGTCTCTGAGTGCGCTCAGATGGTGAGCGACGTTTGGGCAGAGCGACAGGCGCGTTGAGGTGGGCAAGAGACGCGAGCTCTGCGGATCTCGCAACACGATCTCTCGCAAGCCGTGCCGCCTGCCCAAGCAGTCATGCCCGCACGATGAGCACCGCAGACCGGATCGAGCGGACACGCCGGCCGATGTCACGCTCGTCGAACCCGAGTCGACCAGCAGTGCCCCTGTCCATCCCGACGGCCCGTCTGCTGCCTCCCTGCGTTCCGCTCTCGTGCGACACTCTCGAGGCGATCTGGTGCCGAGCATAATCGAACGCGACTACTGGATGTTCCAAGTGGCGCTGTGTATGGGATCAGACATCCCGAAGCACCCGGGGGTCAGCGCATGCCTGAGCGGTGGTTCGATGCTTGCAGCCGTCGGCATCACCCAGCGCCTCTCGGAGGACGCCGATTTCAGTGTGGCTGTTCCTGGTGGGCTGGCAGCATGCAGCAACAAGCACGGCAAGCGACTGCTTGATGCACTCCAGTGCAAAGCCGCAACTCGATTGGGCATCACCGCGGAGCACCTCGGTCCTGGTGGGGGGAACCTCTTCCGGAAGATCCATTACCGCTACCCATCCGTGCTGACTGGCGCTCACGACCCGATCGTGCAGTCCGATATGGGCATTCGCGACATCGACCCTGCCTACATCCTCAAACTGTCCGCCCAGCCATACCTGGCACGCGCCGGAGCTTCGCTGCCACACGGATATTCCGCATCTGAGATTGTGTGCATGCATCCCATAACCGTTCTTGTGGACAAACTGGATGCCGTCTGTTGGCGAGAATCGACGTTTGGGGCTGCCCCGGACCGGGCGCTCGCCAGCCTGGTCGCCCGGATACGCGACCACTACGACATCTACATGCTCCTCAAATGGCTCGACGGACGAGGATGGCTGAGCGCTCAGAGCATTGAGGACGCCGTAACGCACATGCTGCATTCAGACGATGGTGTGCGCGCACGACGCAACATCAATCGGCCCCGTGTGCAGCCCCCCGATTCCGGCTATCGGTCGTTGCGGGTGTGGCAGCCCGGCACGCCGCAGTATGAACACATGCTGGAAGCGCACCCGTCGCTGCGGACCATGGTCTATGGCCACCTGCCGGCCTGGGAGCAGATCGCCGCCGAAATCCGAGGGTGCCCCTCTATCTGAAAGGAGCGCGCCCGCCGCTCATCGAACGGCGGTCGGCGAAGGGTTCGGGGTCGGGCGTCGCGCCGCCGCGGCGGCGTGGACGCGCTCGACGGGCGCCGCCGGCGCCTCGTCCGCCCCAGCCGTCTTCGGCCTCTTGGTTGCGCGGCTGTTCAAGGAGGTGCGGGCTGTTCTCGGGAGATTGTGTTGCAATTCGGGGCGGGGGGGGGGGGGGTACTTGGGGTTTGGGTGCGGGTGGCCAAGGGCCCGGCGGCCGGAGCGGGGGAGGGCGAGGAGCTTTGGGAGGG
>VYBO01000127.1 GCA_009844405.1 Acidimicrobiaceae bacterium | reverse complement strand
CACGGCCCCGCCCCGTATGGGCCGGGTCGCCCGCCTATCCGCGGGGCCTCTAAACCATCTACACTTTACATCGCGCTACACTTCTAAAGTGCACCGCGCAACGCGACGCGCATGATGGCCGCGCGGGAGGCGGCCCTCCTGGCCGGGAGGCCGGCATGGGCGATCAACCTGGACTGAGCAAGCCGACACCGAGCGGACCATGGGCGACTATGTCAACGAAGCGGTCCGAACCGAGGTGTACGAGGCGGTAGGCGTCCGCCATCAACCGGGGGCCCTGCTTCGGCTTGTGCGGTCAATCGCCCGCAACGTGGCGACCGAGGCCAAGATCGCCGGCCTCGCCGTGGACGCGGGCGGGGACACGCCGCTGGCTCGCGGCACCGCCGCGGACTATCTGCGGGCCCTGGAGCGCATCTTCGTCGTGGAGACCCAGCCCGCATGGTCCGTGGAACTGCGGTCCAGGGCGACGCTGCGCAAGTCGCCGAAGATCCACTTCGTCGATCCGTCGCTGGCCGCATCGTCGCTGCGGGCCTCGCCGGGGCGGCTGCTGGCGGACCCCGAGACGCTGGGCCTGCTGTTCGAGTCGCTGGTGGTGCGCGACCTCCGCGTCTACAGCCAAGCCGAGACCGGCTCGGGTGTACCACTACCGCGACAACGTCGGGCTGGAGGCCGACGCCGTCGTCGAGCGCAACGACGGAGCATGGCTCGCGGCGGAGGCGAAGCTCAGCCCCTCGCCCCGCTCGGTGGACGCGGCCGCGGCGTCGCTGCTGCGCCTGCGGGACAAGCTCTCCCGCCGACGGGCCGACGACCTGGCCGCGCTGCTCGTCGTCACCTCCACCGGGCGGAAGGGTCGACACGTCGGCCACGGCCCGGCCCGACGACCTGGCCGCGCTGCTCGTCGTCACCTCCACCGGCACCGCCTACCGCCGCAAAGACGGAGTGCAAGTAGCCCCCATAACCGCCCTAGGCCCCTGATCGACCTCGGGTCTACCGCTGTCAGTATCGTCGCGGCCACACCTTCATTGGCAGGTGAGGTTCATGATCGATCTGGTCTTGCCGTCCACCATCCGCACGCCCACCTGCTGTTCCCAGTACTGCGGGATGCGCATGTCGACGTAGAAGTGGCGCCTCTCGCCTTTGGGGCAGTGGTCGCTGTAGTTGTTGGCGCCGTTGTTGGGGATGGCCGTGACCCCCTTCAACTGCACGCAGAAACCGCCGGTGGTCTGCGCGCCCAACTCGTTGATGTGGTGCTGGAAGCCGGCCTGGCGCCACACGTTGGTGGTGTTGTCGTCGAAGAACGACGCCGGCGCGCCCTTGCTGGAGCCGCCCAGGCCGTAGAGAACGGTGGACTCCGGCACGGGAACGATGCGGTACTCGTAGGCGAAGCGCGTCGGCGCCGATCTGCTCAGATCGAACGCGAACGGCACGCAGCCCTGCGCCGAGCCGCCCTGGTTCATGCCGCTGATGCCCTCGAGGCCGACGCCGTAGGGCCGCACCTCGACGTCGATCCAATCCGCATCCGAGCGCTGCGGCATCTCATGCACATACACGGTAAAGGAGCTACTGACGCGGCACTCCATCGTGCCGCCGCTGCTGGTCGGGCAGTCGCTGTTGCCGTCCTTGGCCGTCATCGTGAAGCTCGTAATGCTCGGCGCCCTCTGTGCGGTGACGACCAGTTCGTCCGCGTCGGTATCCAAGTCAAAATCCACCGCACCATGATCACCGCCGCCGTGAACTAGAGATACCGTCGAATAGGTCAAGGTGTCGCCGTCGGGATCGCTGAACTCAGCCGACAGGGTCAGCGTGACCGTGCCGCCGGTTCCCAGGAAGGTCAACGAGCCAGGCCAGGCGTCCAGACGCACCGGGCGCCGGTTCGGCGGATCCTGATTCAGCGTCACGGCGTCGTACGGCAGCTCGCCGTCGTCGCCTCCGTCGCCGGGATCCATCGCCGCAGGCGGGATGTCTGATGGCGTCCCCGCGCCGCCCGCGTCCGGGCCAGGCTCAGGCTGCGGCGCCGCGGAGGGCTCCGGCTCAGACCGCGAACTCCCGAAGAACTGCGGCTCATCATCAGGCGCCGTATCAGCATCAGACCCGGCATCGGCGTCAGGCGGCGGATCCTCGGCGCACGCCCGCGCCGCGGCCAGCACCCCCGCCCACAGCTCCGTGTTGAAACGCCGCTTCGCGCGGCGCTCGATCTCATCGAGGCCCATCGCCCCCGGCTCGCAGCGCACCGCAGCAAGCGCACGCTCCCACCGCTGCTTCGCGTTGGCCTTGCCCTGCGCCTCCAACGAAGCGATCCGCTCCTCGATCTCAGCCACCAAATCGGGCGAAGGCCCAGACTCCTCCGCCTGCACCGGCGCAGCCGCCAGCGAACCCGCGGCCAGCGCCAGAGCCACAACCGCCAGCCGGCGCCTCAGACGGGCACTGCGCCGCTCACGAGAGGACCGACGAAGCCCCCCCCCCCGGGTTGCTACGCGTCATTTGTGACATGTGCTCGATCCTCTCGTCCGAACGCAACAGGACCTGCATCCCGCGCGCGGTGTCTCAAACCGATTGTAGGCGAGCCCGAACCGGCCCTGCCCAGCACCACCAGCACCACCAAACATCATCGCTGCTCGCGCGGCCTTGCGGCCTCCGAGCCGGCCGGACACAGACCCGCACACCGCCACGGCCGTGGTGCTCGACGTGGGATAGTCTCAGGACTGGCCGCCGGCCCTCCGTCGAAGCTCGGGGCCGCGCTTCAGCCGCTTCGAACCGCCACCCGCAGGCGCCCGCACGTCGCCCAGCGCCTCCAGGACCGTCATGGGCCGCGGTTCAGCCGCTTCGAACCGCCACTCGCAGGCGCAGCTCGGCCCGTTCCAGGGCCGCGGCGGCGGCCCCGTCGTCGGGGTCGGCCTTGAGGGCCCCGTCGGCCCCGTCCCGGGCGGCCTCGGCCCGGGCCACGTCGATCTCGCCGGCGGGCTCGGACACGTCGGAGAGGATGGTCACCTTGTTGTGGCTGACCTCGACGAAGCCCCGGTGCACGGCGAAGGTGTCGCGCTCACCGCCGGGTCGCAGGACGTCCACCGACCAGGGGGCCAGCACGCCCAGGAACGGCACGTGCCCGGCCTGGAAGGCGATGTCGCCCTCCTCCACCGTGCGCACGATCACCATCTCGGCCGAGCCCGAGTAGGTCACCTCCTCGGGCGAGACCAGCTCGACGTCGAGCTCTACAGCCATGCCCGGCCCTCGCACGCCAAGCCCTCACGCATCTCAGGCCTGAAGCTCGGCGGCCTTGCGCTCCACGTCGGAGGCGCCGCCCACCATGTAGAAGGCCTGCTCGGGGAGGTCGTCCATGTCGCCGTTCACCAGCGCCTCGAACGACTCGATGGTCTCGGACACCGGGGTGAAGATGCCGTCCTGGCCGGTGAAGTTCTTGGCCACGAACATGGGCTGCGACAGGAACCGCTGAACCTTGCGGGCCCGGTCCACCGTCACCCGGTCCTCCTCGGACAGCTCGTCGAGGCCGAGGATGGCGATGATGTCCTGCAGCTCCTTGTAACGCTGGAGCACCTCCTGCACCCGGCGGGCCACTGCGTAGTGGCGCTCCCCCACCACCAGCGGGTCGAGGATGGTGGACGTGGACGCCAGCGGGTCCACCGCGGGGTAGATGCCCAGCGCGGCGATGTCGCGGCTCAGCTCGGTGGTCCCGTCGAAGTGGGTGAACGACGTGAACGGGGCCGGGTCGGTGTAGTCGTCGGCGGGCACGTACACCGCCTGCAGCGAGGTGATCGACTTGCCCCGGGTGGAGGTGATCCGCTCCTGGAGCTCGCCCATCTCGTCGGCCAGGGTGGGCTGGTAGCCCACCGCCGAGGGCATGCGGCCCAGCAGCGTGGACACCTCCGAGCCGGCCTGCACGAACCGGAAGATGTTGTCGATGAACAGCAGCACGTCCTGGTTCTGAACGTCGCGGAAGTACTCGGCCACGGTCACCCCGGCCAGCGCCACCCGCAGCCGCACGCCGGGCGGCTCGTCCATCTGGCCGAACACCAGGGCGGCCTTGTCGAGCACCCGGGTCTTGCCGTCGCCCATCACGGTCTCGCCCATCTCCAGGAACAGGTCGGTGCCCTCGCGGGTGCGCTCCCCCACCCCGGCGAACACCGACACGCCGCCGTGGTTGGTGGCCACCCGGGTGATCATCTCGGTGATGAGCACGGTCTTGCCCACGCCGGCCCCGCCGAACAGGCCGATCTTGCCGCCCTGCTTGTAGGGGGTGAGCAGGTCGATCACCTTCACGCCGGTCTCGAACATCTGCGATGAGGGCTCCAGCGAGTCGAACGAGGGCGCCGGGCGGTGGATGTCCCAGCGCTCGGGCGTGCTGTGGCCCGGCGTGTCGAGGCACTCGCCCATCACGTTCCACACATGGCCGAGGGTGTCGTCCCCCACCGGCACCTGGATGCCGTGGCCGGTGTTGCGGACCTCGGTGCCACGGGTCAGGCCGTCGGTGGGCCTGAGCGCGATGGCCCTCACCCGGTGCTCGCCGATCTGCTGGGCCACCTCGGCGGGCACCCGCACGTCGGCGCCGTCGACGACGACGTCGAACTCGAGCTCGGTGTTGATCTCGGGCAGGTGTCCGGGCGGGAACTCCACGTCCACGACCGGGCCGGCGATGCCGACGATGCGGCCGGTGCGGAGATCGGTCCCTGGGGCCGATTCGGTGATGGTCATACTCTCTGTGGCTTTCTATCCGTGTCGTTCTGTTCGGTTCGTTCTGTTCGATTCATTCTGCGGTCCGTGCTGTGCTGCTCGTCCTACGCGGCGTGTCCACCCGCGGGGACCAGGTCAGACGCGTCCGTGCCGGCCAGCATCGATGCCAGCGCGAGGTCGACGTCGGTCGACTCGCCGCCGCCCAGCGCCTCCGCCCCGCCGACGATCTCCATGATCTCGGTGGTGATGGCGTCCTGGCGGGCCTGGTTCATGGCCCGCGACAGCTTGGTGATGAGCTCCTCGGCGTTGTCGGTGGCGGCCTTCATGGCCCGCTGGCGGCTGGCGTGCTCCGACGCTGCCGCGTCGAGCAGCGCACCGTAGAGCCGGGCCTCGGTGTAGCGGGGCAGCAGCGCCTCCAGCACCGCCTCGGGGGACGGCTCGAACTCGAAGCTCCCCTCCCGGCCGGTGCCCGAGCCCTCCCTGGCCATCATCTCGGTGTCGACCAGCGGCAGGAAGCGCCGCACCACCACCCGCTGGGTGCCCATCGACACGAACTCCGTGTAGATGAGCTCCACCTGGTCGACCGCCTCGGACAGGAACGACTCGCTGACGGTCTCGGCGATGCGGCGGGCGTCGTCATAGGACGGGTTGTCGCTGAACCCCGACACGGCGTTGTCGATGCGGTAGTTGCGGAAGCGGAAGTAGCCGGCCGACTTGCGGCCCACGCAGCACAGCGAATAGCCCTTGCCCTCCGACATGTGCGCCATCACCTGGCGCTCGGCGGTGCGGATGACCGAGGTGTTGTAGGCCCCGGCCAGGCCGCGGTCGCCGGTGATGATGATGAACCCGACGTTCCGCACTTCCGGCGCCTGGCGCAGCAGCGGATGGTCGACCTCGGCCCCTCCCGCGGCCAGATCCTCGATCACGCTGGTGATCAGCCTTGCGTAGGGCCGGGCCGCGTTGGCCCGTTGCATGGCCTTCACCACCCGGGTGGCCGCGATCAGCTCCATGGCGCGGGTGATCTTCTTGGTGGACTGGATGCTGCCGATGCGCCGGCGCAGTTCGCGTTCTCTGCCTCCAGGCACGGTCCTGCCTCTGTCCCTGTTCCCCTATTGCCCTGCCTGCGCCTCTAGCCCTCGTCCCGGCTCAGGTCCTCTTCGGGCAGGGTGGTCTCGGCATCGACCATGGTGGCCTGCTCCGCGCCCTGCTCGACCGCGTCGGGCTCGGTTCCCGGGGCGGCGTCCGAGGTCTCGAACTGGTCGGCGAAAGCCTTGACCCGGGCGTCGAAGTCGTCGGTGCCGGAGATGGCCCCGCTGTCGCGGATCTCGGCCAGCGTGGCGGCCTCGCGGCTGCGGAACCAGTCGAGCAGCTCGCTCTCGAAGCGCCGCACATCGCCGATGGGCACACCGTCGAGGTAGCCGTGAGTGCCGGCGTAGATCGACACCACCTGCTCCTCGACCGGCAGCGGGCTGTTCACACCCTGCTTGAGCAGCTCGGTGAGGCGGTAGCCCCGCTCGAGCTGGGCCTTGGACACCGCGTCGAGGTCGGAACCGAAGGCGGCGAAGGCCTCGAGCTCGCGGAACTGCTGGAGGTCGCCCTTGAGGGTGCCCACCGCGGTCTTCATGGCCTTCACCTGGGCGGCGCCGCCGACCCGGCTGACCGAGATGCCGACGTCCACCGCGGGGCGGATGCCCGACTTGAACAGGTCGTCCTGCAGGAAGATCTGGCCGTCGGTGATGGAGATCACGTTGGTGGGGATGTAGGCCGACACGTCGCCGGCCTTGGTCTCGATCACCGGCAGCGCGGTCAGCGACCCCGCGTCCCGGTCGTCGCTGAGCTTGGCGGCGCGCTCCAGCAGGCGGCTGTGGAGGTAGAACACGTCGCCGGGATAGGCCTCGCGCCCCGGCGGCCTGCGCAGCAGCAGCGACACCTGCCGGTAGGCCTCGGCCTGCTTGGACAGGTCGTCGTAGATGACCAGGGCGTGCTCGCCGTTCTCCATCCAGTGCTGGCCCATGGCGCACCCGGCATAGGGGGCCAAGTACTTGTAGGGCGCCGGATCGGACGCGGGCGCCACCACCACCACGGTGTAGTCCATCGCCCCGAGTTCGTCGAGGGTGGCCACCGCCTGGGCCACGGTCGAAGCCTTCTGGCCGATGGCCACGTAGATGCACTTCAGGTCCAGGCCGCGCTGGTTCAGGATGGTGTCGAGCGCGATGGTGGTCTTGCCCGTCTTGCGGTCGCCGATGATCAGCTCGCGCTGGCCCCGGCCGATGGGGATGAGGGAGTCGATGGACTTGATGCCGGTCTGCATCGGCTCGTGCACCGGCTTGCGGCCGGTGATGCCCGGCGCCTGGATCTCCATGCGTCTCGGGATCGGGTTGGACAGGGGCCCCTTGCCGTCCACCGGCTCGCCCAGCGGGTTGACCACCCGGCCGAGCAGGCCGTCGCCCACCGGGATCGACAGGATGTCGCCGGTGGCCTGAACGGGCTGGCCTTCCTCGATGCCCTCCACATCGCCGAGGACCACCGCGCCGATGGAGGTCTCATCGAGGTTCAGCGCCAGGCCGACGGTGCCGTTGGCGAAGCGCAGCATCTCGTTGACGGCCGCGTCGGGCAGCCCGGACACGCGGGCGATGCCGTCGCCCACCTCCAGCACCCGGCCCACCGTGGACTGCTCCAGCGCAGGGGTGAAGCCCTCGAGGTTCTGGCGGATGGCCGCCGCGATGTCCGCGGTGTTGATCGTCAGTTGTGCCGTGTCGCTCATGTCTGGTCGCTCGTTTCCTTCCGGCTCTTGTTCGCTGCGCTCACGGGCCGCTCGGGCCCTTGACTTCAGCCGAGGCCGCTTCGCATCTGCTGGAGGCGGCTGCGCACGCTGCCGTCGATCACGTCGTCGCCGATCTCGGTGACAACCCCGCCGACCACGCTGGGATCGACGATGGCCTGGATCTCCACCTCGAGTCCCGAGGAGGCCTTGATGGCCTCGGTCAGCCGGGACCGCTGCTCGCCGGTGAGCTCCACCGCGCTGCGCACGCGGGCCACTCGCCGGTTGCGGCCGGCCGCGGCCCTGTCGATGGCGGCGTCGATGATCTCGACGAGCTCGCCGCCGCGGCCCGAACCGACCACCAGCGACACCAGCGCCGCGGTGGCGGGGAGGGCCTGACCTGCGAGCAGGTCCTCGGTGATCTGCAGCCGGCGCTCCACATCGATGACTGAGTCGGCGAGGGTGGACTGCAGTTCGTCGCTGGAACGCAGGGCCTCGGCGAAGCGGGCCAGCTCGTCCTCGACCTCGGCCTGGGCGCCCTCGGCGCGGGCCACCGCCAGCACGGCGTCGGCGTAGCCGCCGATGCGGTCGGAGGTGGTTGCGTCGGCCACCGCTCAGATCCCGCCGACGGTCCGGGGATCAGCGCCCCTTGGGTGCCCGGCCGGTGTCACCGCTCAGCTCCCGTCCCCGTTGCTGTTGCTGGCGGCGCCGGCCACGTCGTCGATGTAGCCGTCGATCAAGGAGCGGTGCACATCGGCGTCGAGGCTGGCGCCCACTACGCGTTCTGCCGCTCCCACTGCAATAGCGGCCACCTCGGTGCGCAGGTCGTCAATCGCCTGGCGGCGGCTCGAATCGATGTCGGCCGCGGCCCGGGCCCGCTGCTCGGCGATGTCGGCCTCGGCGCGGGCCTGGAGGTCCTGGCGGAGCTGGTCTGCCTGGCCTCGGGCCTCGTCGATGATGGCGGCCGCGGCCGTCTTCGCCTCGGCCAGCTGGGCCTCGTACTCCGACTTGGTGCGCATGGCGTCGGCCTTGGCGCTGTCGGCCGCGTCGAGGTCGGCCCGGATCTTCTCGGAGCGGGCGTCCATGGCCCGCTTGACGGCGGGGAAGCCCTTCCACCACATGAACGCGAACAGGACCGCGAAGGCCAAACCGCCCCAGATGATCTCGTCGAGGGCGGGGAGGATCGGGTTGGGCGACTCAAGGCATCCCTCCAGATCCGTCTCCAATGCCTCGAGATCGTCTGCGGGCAGAGCCTTGACGGCTTCGAGGCTGCCGTGCTCGTCCTTGGCCTCCTTCACCTTCTCGAGGACGCACCCGCCGATCGTCTCACCCGCGGCCCACGCCGGCGCGGCCGCAGTCACGGTGACAGCACCGACCAGACTGAGGGCGGCGCACAGCCGAAGCGTCGCCCGCCCGGCGCGCTCAGCGCCGAACCGAACCTTGGACGGCAGGATCGTTGATCTCATGGCGCCCCGGATCAGATGAAGTACAGCAGGACGAAGACCACGAACCCGATGAGGGCAAGCGCCTCCGTGAAGGCGATTCCCAGGAACATCGTGGTGCGGACCATGCCGGCGGACTCGGGCTGGCGGGCCATGGCCGTGATGGCGTTGCCGACCACGATGCCGATGCCCACGCCCGGGCCGACCGCGGCCAGTCCGTAGCCGAGACCGGCGCCGATGGCCTTGAAGCCGTCGAGGAACTCACCCGGCGCGGTTTGTGCGAGGATCTCAAGCACTTTGTCTCTCCTGTGGTGTGTGAGGGGTTGTGGGAAGAACGGTTGTGGCGGGCACCGCGATCGGTAGGCGTTCGCCTAGTGCTCGGGATGCATGGACCCGCCGATGTAGACGGCGGTGAGGATGGTGAAGATGAACGCCTGAAGGACCGAGACGAGGATCTCGAAAGCCGTCATCGCGATGAGCATCGGGAAGGTGAGGGCCGCGCCGATGTAGGTGGCGCCCCACAGCGCGGCCGACAGCACCGCGAATGTCACCAGCAGCAGGTGGCCGGCCACCATGTTGGCCCAGAGCCGGATGGCGAGCGAGAACGGCCTGACCACGAAGGTGGACACCAGCTCGATGGGCGTGACGAGGACATAGAGCGCCTTGGGCACGCCAGGGGGGAACAGCGAGTTCTTGAGGTAGCCGAACAGACCCTGGCTCCTGACGCCGACCACGTTGTAGACGACCCACACCAGCAGAGCCAGCAGCATGGGCACGGCCATCCGGCTGGTGGCCGGGAACTGGATGCCGGGAATGACCTCGGTGATGTTCGAGAACAGGACGAAGAAGAACAGCGAGGTCAGGAAGGGCATGTATTTCTTGCCGTCGGGACCCATGGTCTGCATGACCACCGAGTCCTCGATGAAGTTCAAGCTCGACTCGGCCACATGCTGCACTCCCGAGGGAACGAGCGTCGGGCGCGGCCGGCCGGCCAGCCCGAACAGCATCATGGTGGCCGCGGTCGCCGCGAGGTAGATCAACACGGTCTTGTTGACGGCGAGCGGCGTGCCGTCCAACAGGAAGGCGGGCCAGTCGAACAGGTGGTTGATCGGCGGATACTCGAGGGCGAGGGCGCTCATGGGCGACCCTCCGGCTTGAGGCCCGGGAAGGCCAGCGACAGCGAGACGCGGCGCGTCTCGACGATCAGCAGGCCCAGATGGGTGACCAGCAGGGCCACCGCGAAGGGCAGCAGTTCGAACCAGTCGTGGTGGCGGACGGGCAGCACAGCGGCCGCAACGATACCGAGACGCGCCACGTATCCGCCGAGGGCCCCGAGCATCATCGCGGCCGGCCCCGAGCGCGCGCCCCAGCCGATGACGGCAGCGCCCAGCATGAAGTTGACCAGCACCAGTCCCAGGGCCATCCCCACCGACAGGGCGCCCGGCCATCCCCAGCCCACCGCCCCGGCGGCGAGCAGCGGTACCGCGAAGTACACCGAGCGCCGCACCATGTCGAGAGCCACGTCTCGCTCGGGCGCGGCCAGGGTCTCGGACTCGCTGCCGGCCGGCCGTGCGACGCCGAGCCGAGCGGGAGCCGGAGGCGCGTTCATGGCTGGCTCGACGCCTCCGGCCGCGGTGCGCCGTAGCTGGTCCGGCGGCTGTCGAGAGCCGCGTCCATGCTGACGCCGTAATGGCGGACGAAGCTCCAAACCTCGTAGCCGAGGACGATCATCGCCAGCACCAGAGTCACCAACGGGAACGTCCCGAGGCGCCCGTCGACGAGCCAGCCTCCGAACCCGAAGATGGCAGGGGTGGCGATCATCTCGAACGCCTTGGCCAGCGCGTCGCCCGCGCCGGAGCGGACCTCGGCCGCGCCAGCGCGAGAATTCGCCTCGGTGTGTTCCATCGCCGACGGTGCCCGCGGACCCTGCGTGTCTACTCGCGGCCCTTGCGCCGGCCGTAGCGACGCTCGAAGCGCTCGACGCGGCCCGCAGTGTCGACGATCTGCATCGTCCCGGTGAAGAACGGGTGGCTGGCGCTGGAAATCTCCACCTTGGCCAGCGGGTAGGTGTTGCCGTCGGACCACTCGACGGTGTCTTCGGTGGCGATGGTCGAACGGGTGAGGAACGAGGTGCCGGCGGACTGGTCGGAGAAGACGACCAGCCGGTACTCGGGGTGAATGTCAGTCTTCATCGGGGCACCAGTCTGTAAGTCGGGCGGGCCGGTCACAACCCCGGCGGCGACGAACTTTCCGCCATTCCCGCGTTCACCCGCGATCAGCGCAACAACTCGGCATTGGAGGCGGTGCTGCGCAGCTTGGAGAGGGCCGTCTCCAGGGCCTTCACGACTCCACCCGGATCGTCCTCCGCGTCGCCGGTGAAGCTGCGCCGCAGGTCCTGGAGGGCCTGGACCTCGTCTGCGTCGATGAAGCGGTCCTCGTCGCGCGACACGGAGGCGCTCAAGTCGATGGCCGGGAACAGGCCGAGTTGCGCAGCCCACCGGTCGAGCCGGATCTCGGTGTTGGCCGTGCCCACGAACTCGTCGCTCAGGACGCCGGGCAGCGAGCTCGATCCGTCGGAGACGATCGAGGCGATCATGGTGACCGAGCCGCTCTCGGACACGTTGCGGCCCGCGCCGAAGAGCTTCTTGGGCATGTGCACGGCGCCGCTCTCGACGTTGCCGCTGTAGGCCCGTCCCGCGTTCGAAAGCGCGGCGTTGTAGGCCTGGGCCAGGGAGGTGAGGCTGTCGAGCACCACCGCCACGTTGCGTCCGGACTCGACGAGGCGCTTGACCCGCTCGATGGTCATCTCCGCCGTCTGCACGTGCTCCTCAGGGGTCTGCTCGAACGACGTGGCGGCCACATCGCCGTTGCGGACGCACCGCCGCACCTCGGTGACGTCCTCGGGCCGCTGGTCGAGGAACAGACCCATCACGAATATGTCCGGCTCGTTCGTCTCGATCGCGGTGATCAGAGAGGTGAGCAACTCGGAGGCTCCGGATCGCCGGGGCCCGGTCACCAGGACTCGCTGGCCGATGCCGATCGGCGCGACCAGATCGATGAGCCGGGCCGCGATCGCGTCGGGATCCTCGGGTTGCTCGAGCGTCAGGCGTCGCACGGCGTGGATCGGGGTGAGGCTCTCGAACTGCGGGCGATCCGACAATTCCGCGGGGCCGCCGTTGATCGACTCCAGTGTCAGCAGGGCCGGGTTCTTCTCGGCCCGGTTGGCCGGGCGGGACGTGCCCGTGAGGTGGTCGCCGCGTCGCAGGCCGTACTGGCGGATCGTCTTGACCGGCACGTAGGCGTCGTTGCGGTTCGGCAAGCAGCCGTCGACCCGGAGGAACCCGTAGCCCTCGTCGCGCAGGTCCAGGCGGCCCGCCACCGCGACGGGGTCGCCGTCCCAGCTGTCGTCGCGGTCGCGGTCGCGATCGCGGTTGCGGCGACGCCGGCGACGGTTGCCCGGATCCACCTCGTCCTCGCCGCGGTCCGCGGGGCGGCTCTCCTCACGGCTGCCGGCCGCCGATCCTTCGCCGTTCTGATCGCCGTCGCGCCCGGAGGCACCGGCGTTGTCGGCGGATTGCAGTCCTTGGTCGGCCTCGCCGGATCCGCCCGGCGCGGCTTCAGCCGGCGGGCTCTCGCCGGCCGGCCGCGAGATCCTGGCGCCGTCGGCGGTCAGGTCGATGATCAGCTGGATGATCTCGTCCTTGCGGGCCCGGCTGGAGGGCTTGGCCCCCAGGGCGGCGGCGATCTGATTGAGTTCGCCACGGTCTTTGCGTTGCAGCGTGGACCGCCGCATCTCGGTCGCTTCCACGGATGAATTCCCCGGTCGTCGGACTCAAGCATCCCGGCTCGGCGAAGCGACGCATCACGAGCCGGAGAAGCAGCCATCACGCCGAAGGCGCGAGGCGCTCAGCGAAGGCTACGCAGCAAAGGCCCGATGCTGCAACCAGCGCGGCAGGGCATTCAGCCTCTGCCGGGCGGTTTTCGTCTGCCTCAGAGCCCGCCTCGAGCCTCGGCGTCAGTCTCTGCGCACCGAGCGCACGAAGTCCTCGACCGCGTCGAGGCGGTTCGGCAACGAGGTGCAGCGCTCGGGGAGGTCGGCCACGGCTGCCAGCGCGGGGGGCGGATCCGGCAGGCAGCCGGTCGCCTTCAAGACCGCATCGGGGAATTTGGCCGGATGGGCCGTGGCCAGCGACACGACGAGTTCGCCGGGCCGGCGGCAGCGTTCGGCCACCCCTACCCCGACCGCCGTGTGGGGGTCGATGAACAACTCAGACTCGGCATGGACACGGCCCATCACATCGAGCGTCTCGGAGTCGTCGAGACGGTCGCCGGCGAACTCCGCCCTCAGGCGCTCGTGCTGCTCCGCGCTCAGCCCGGCCCGGCCTTCGGCCCGGAAGCGGGCGAGCAGGGCGGCGGTGGCCGCTCCGTCGCCGTCGAACAGCTCCGACAGCAGGCGCTCGAGATTGGACGAGATCTGGATGTCCATGCTGGGCGAGAGCGTGGGCACCACGTCGTGGGCGGCCAGCGCACCGGTCTCGATGAGCCGGCTGAGGATGTCGTTGGTGTTGGAGGCGATCAGGAGGCGCTCGATCGGCAGTCCCATGCGGCGGGCGTAGTGCCCGGCCAGCACGTTGCCGAAGTTGCCGGTGGGAACGCAGAACGTGACCGGTCGATCGCCGGCCAGCCGCCGGGCCGCCCAGACGTAGTAGACGATCTGGGCCGCCACCCGGGCCCAGTTGATGGAGTTGACCGCGGCCAGCTTCGTCATGGTGCGGAACGGCTCGTCCGCGAACATGGCCTTCACCAGGTCCTGGCAGTCGTCGAAAGTCCCGTCGACGGCGACCGCGTGGACGTTGGGCGCGTCCAGCGTCGTCATCTGGCGCCGCTGGATCTCGCTGGTGCGCCCGGTGGGGTGCAGCACCACGATGTCGAGGCGGTCGCGGCCGGCCACCGCCTCCATGGCCGCCGAGCCGGTGTCGCCCGAGGTGGCCGCGACGATCATGGCCCGGTCGTCGCGGCGCTCCAGTTCGTGATCGAACAGCCGGGCCACCACCTGCAGGGCGACGTCCTTGAAGGCGAACGTGGGCCCGTGGAACAGCTCGAGCAGCCAGTGGTCGTCGTCGAGGGCGACCATCGGGCACACGTCGGGATGGTCGAACGTGGCGTAGGCGTCGGCGACCAGTGACGCCAGCTCGTCGTCGTCGACCGCTCCGTCCACGTAGGGGGCCATGATGCGGGCGGCCAGTTCGGCATAGCTCGTGTGGCGGGCTTCAGGGCCGGCGTCCTCGTGCAGCTTGGGCACGTGTTCGGGGATGTAGAGGCCGCCGTCGGCTGCGAGTCCGCCCAGCAGCACCTCGTCGAACGCGAGACGGTCGCCATGACCCGGCTCCGACCGGGTGCTCATGTACCGCACGGCGCTACTGGGGGTTCTCGTCCCCGACGACCCGGATGACGTTGCCCAGTTCGTGGACCGCCTCCAGGCCGCGGAGGTCGCGCAGCGTGGCCTGCAGGTCGCGCTCGCGGCACTCGTGGGTGATGAACACGAGGCGGGCGTCGCCGCCGCGGGCGTCCGCGAACCGGTGGGGGCGGCTCGCGCCGAGGGGGGGTGTGTCCCGCTCTTGTTCGCTGCGCTCACGGGCCGCTCGGGCCACGGCGTCGCCCGTATGGGCCGGATCCGCCCGCCCGCTCGCTCCGCCTCCGGGGCCGTGCTGCTCCATGGAGCGGATGGACACTCCGTGACGTCCGAACACGTCGGCCACCGAGGCCAGCACGCCGGGCCGGTCGGCGACCTCCAAGCCGATGTAGTACTCCGACCGCAGGTCGTCGATCGAGCGGATGCGGGCCCGGACGAGCCGACCGATGCGGCCCGAACCGCCCGAGGCGAGGTTGACGGCCGCGTCGACGAGGTCGCCGAGAACGGCTCCGGCGGTGGGGCGGCCGCCCGCGCCCCGGCCGTAGAACATGAGCTCGCCGACCGCGTCGCCCTGAATGAACACCGCGTTGAAACTGTCGCGCACGCCGGCCAGCGGGTGGTGCACCGGCACCATGGCCGGATGGACCCGCACGGCCAACTCCGGCGGTTCGCCGTTGCCCCACCCGGTGCGCTCGGCGACGGCGACGGCCTTCACCGCGTAACCCAGGCGGCGGGCCATCTCGATGTCGTGACTGGTGATCCGGGAGATGCCCTCGTGGTAGACGTCGCCGGCCACCACTACCGCACCGAAGGCGACGGTGGCGATGATGGCGGCCTTGGCCCCGGCGTCGAACCCCTCGACGTCCGCGGCGGGGTCGCGCTCGGCATAGCCCAGGCTCTGGGCCTCGCTCAGGGCTTCGGCGTAGCTCACACCGCCCTCGGACATCTGGGTGAGGATGTAGTTGGTCGTTCCGTTGACGATCCCCATGATCCGCTGTACCGGTTCAGCCGCCAGCGACTCCCGGAGGGGCCGGATGAGGGGGATGGCCCCGGCGACGGCCGCCTCGAACAGCAGATCGACGCCGGCGTCGTCGGCCGCCTCAAAGAGTTCCGCGCCGTAGTTGGACAGCAGCTCCTTGTTGCCCGTCACGACCGGCTTGCCCTTCGCGACGGCGTCATGCAGCAGGCTGCGGGCCGGCTCGATCCCGCCGATGACCTCCACCACGATGTCGATCTCGGGATCTGAGACGATCGCGGCCGCGTCGGTGCAGAACACCGTCGGGTCGATGTTCAGGCCGCGGTCCTTGGAGGTGGAGCGCACTGCGATTCTGGTGATGTCCAGCTCGATGCCGGTGCGGGCCGCCACCGTGTCGCGCTGCTCGTCGAGCAGCGTCACGAGAGCGGCGCCCACGTTGCCGCAGCCGAGGAGTCCGATACGGAGCCGGTTCACCCCTCCAAGCTACCGGCCTGATGACCCGGCCTCGATTTGGCCTGTCCGGCCCCCGTCGTCGCGGCGTCTTCCGGTTCGACCAGGAATCACCGCGGCTAGCGCCAGCCGGCCTTCGCTTCAAGCGCGGCGGTGCGCTCTCCCAGCGCGGCGACGGCCGCCATGGCTTGCAGGTGCAAGTCAACCAAGCGCTCGCCCTGCTCAGCGATCGCAGCCATGGCCTCGCGGTGGAGCTTGTCGGCGTGGTCCCGCTGCTCAGCACCCTGTTCGGCCATCGCAGCCAACGCCTCACCGTGGCGCCGGTCGATGAGGTCCCGCAGCTCACCACCCTGCTTGAGCAGGAAGTGCACCAGCACGCCGATGATCCCCACTAGGCCGGAACCCAGAACGGAGATCAATGCAATCAGCATGAAAGACATCATATCACATGGTGGAGACGCCGACAACCAGAGCCATTCACATATACTAAGATTCATGAGCGGCGACGTTCAACTCTTCTCTAAGGACTGCTCGTCGGCGGAGGCTGCAGCCCGGGAAGCTCGGCACCTCCAGGCTCTGCGCGGCTGCGGGATAGTGCCTCTGCGCGATGTCGGGGCCCATGGCCTGGCGCTTGAGAGAGCGGTCTGCTCGCTGGCCGATGTGCTGCATGAGCGGGGCCCTCTGCCCGAAGACGAAGTCAGGGCGGTCGGAGCCGCCGCCTCCGCCGCGCTGGCTCGGGTGCATGCGGCCGGGCTCGTGCACGGAGACGTCAAGCCGGCCAACCTGCTGCTGAGCCACGACCGCGAGCTGTGGCTGGCGGATTTCGACGCGGCCTGCCCCGCGGACGGACAGCCGCTCAGACGCTTCAGCCCGGGCAGGCTGCCAGCGGGCGCGCCGGCTCGCCCAGCCGCCGACCTGACGGCGCTGGCACTGGCTCTCATCGAGTTGTCCACCGGGATCCTGCTGGATCCGGGGGCCTCCTGGCGTGCAGCCGATCTGCGCCGCCTCGGATGCTCGCCGGCTCTCAGCGCAGAACTGTCGTTCATGCTGGGCGGCGAGGGCTCAGCGCCGGACGCCCGCACCGCGGCCGAGATGCTGGAGCGGCTGGGCACCGACTCGCTGCCCGCGCCGGCAGTGAACGCCCAGCGTGTTGATCCGGCGCCGACCGTCGAGTTCGTGCTGGCGCGGCCCCGGCGCGACTCATCGCCTCGGTCGGTTCCCGCCGCAGACGGGCATGCACCTAGTTGGTGGCGGCGTCTGGCCGCTTCCTGGCGGCCCGGCGACGCGACCCCTCGCTCCCGTGACCGGCCGCCGGTTCAGGCGTCGGGCAGTTCGCAGGCCAGCAGGTCGTCGTAGGTCTCGCGCCGGACCACGCAGCGGGCCTCGCCACCGGCGACGAACACCACTGCAGGCCGCAGGACCTTGTTGTAATTGGAGCCCATCGAGTGGCCGTAGGCGCCCGTGACGGGCGTGGCCAGGATGTCGCCCACCGCGACGTCGGAGGGCACCATGGCATCTCGCACAAGCGTGTCGCCGGACTCGCAGTGCTTGCCCACCACGGTCACGACCCGGTCCCTGGGAGCGTCGACCGATCTGGGCAGGAATGCCTCGTAGCCGCTTCCGTAGAGGACCGGCCGCGGGTTGTCGCTCATCCCGCCGTCGACGGCCACGTAAGTCTGGATCCCCTCGATCGTCTTGATCGTCCCGACCGTGTAGAGGGTGACCGCGGCGGCCGCCGCGATGGCGCGGCCCGGTTCGGCGGTCACCCGGGCCGTCACGCCCGCCGACCGGCACGCATCGCTCACCGCCGCGCCCCATTCGGCGATCGTCGGCGCCGACTCGCCCGAGACGTAGGGCACGCCGAGACCGCCGCCGATGGATATCTCGTCCACCTCGAACGGCGCGGCGGCCTCCGCGATCACCGCTACCGCCTTGGCGAAGGAGGACGCGTCGAACACCTGGCTGCCGATGTGGGAGTGGATGCCGACCACCTCGACAGAGGCCGAGGCCCGGGCCCGCTCCATGGCGGCCGCGGCCGCGCCGGTCGACACGGTGAAGCCGAACTTGGAGTCGTCGGCCCCGGTCACAAGGTAGGCGTGGGTGTGGGCCTCGACGCCGGGGGTGAACCGCAGCAGCACCCCGGGGCGCTCCCCGGTCTCGGCATGCAGCGCGTCGAGGCGGTCCAACTCGTCGAAGCTGTCCACCACGATGCGCCCGACGCCGGCCGCTACGGCCTCGCGCAGCTCCCCCATCGACTTGTTGTTGCCGTGCAGCACCAGGCGGTCCGCGGGCACGCCCGCGGCCAGCGCCACGTGCAGCTCGCCCCCGGTGGCCACATCGAGGCCCATCCCCTCCGAATGCACGAGGCGAGCCATGGCGACGCACAGGAACGCCTTGGCTGCGTAGGCCACGCCCGGCCCGAACGCGGCCGCCGCCTCGCGGCAACGGCTGCGCAGGTGCTCCTCGTCGTAGACGAACAGGGGCGTGCCGTAGTTGTCGGCCAGCTCGAGAACGTCGCATCCCCCGATACTGAGCCGACCCTGTGACACGTCATGGTTGTCGGGCAGCAGGCGGCGGGGCAGCGGCAAGGCCTTGACGGGTGAGGAAGCCCGCGATCCGGCCATCGGGCTACAGCCTCTCCGGGGCCGACACCCCGAGAATGCCCATGGCCACAGCCAAGCCCACCCGGGCTCCCTCCACCAGCCATAGACGGGCCTGACGCATCTCCTTGTCCACGTCGTCGCGCAGGATTGGGCAGTCGTGCCAGAACCGGTGGAAGGCGGCCGCCAGCTCGCGGGCCCAGCCCGTCACCTGGTGCGGGGCGCGGGCTCGCGTAGCAGCCACCACGGCGTCGGGCAGAGACGCCAGGGCCCTCAGCACGTCCAGCTCCCGCTCGTTCACCAGCACCGACAGATCCACATCGGCCAGCGGCGCCCGCCGAACGTCGCGGGCCGCGGCCATACGTCCCAGCGAGTGGATGCGGGCGTGCGCGTATTGCACGTAGTAGACGGGGTTCTCGGCCGACTGGGCCGACACCACGTCGGCGTCGATGGTCTGGGTGGTGTCGATGGACTGGAGCAGGTACACCAGCCGGGTCACGTCGGGCCCCACCTCGTCGAGCAGGTCCGCGACCAGCACCATGTCGCCGGCCCGCTTGGACAGGCGCACCTCGGCCCCGCCCCGCCGCAGGGTGACGTTCTGGCCGATCAGCGTCTCGTAGCCGTCCGGACGGTGGCCCAACGCGCCCAGCGCGGCCCGCATCCGGGGGACGTAGCCGTGGTGGTCGGCTCCGAGGATGTCGATGACCAGGTCGCCCCGGGAGAACTTCTCGTGGTGGTAGGCGATGTCGGGCAGGAAGTAGGTGGGCTCGCCGTCGCTCTTGACCAGCACCCGGTCGGCGCTGTCGCCGAACTCGCCGGTGCGGAGCCAAACCGCGCCGTCCCGGGTGTAGACCATGGCTCGGCTGCGCAGCTCGTCGAGGACGCTGTCCATCGCGCCCCGGGCGACCAGTGAGGACTCGCTGGTGTGCAGGTCGAAGTCGACGTTCATCGCGGCCAGGGTCTCGGCCTGGTCCCGGCGGGCGCGCTCCAGCCCCCACTGGCGGGCATCGGCGCCGGCCGGCATCTCGGCGGCCCACTCGGCCACGTAGGTGCCGTGGTAACCGTCGTCGGCCGGCTCAGCGCCGCGGCTCCGAGCCTCGAGGGAGGCGGCGAACAGGTCGATCTGGCGGCCCCGGTCGTTCACGTAGAACTCCCGGCACACCGCGTAGCCGCAGCGTTCCAGCAGCCGGCACAGCGAGTCTCCGTAGGCGGCCCAGCGTCCGTGGCCGGCGTGCAGCGGTCCGGTGGGGTTGGCCGACACGAACTCCACGCTCACCGAGCGTCCCGCACCCTCGGTGCTGCGGGCGTAGCCGTCGACGCCGGCGTCGATCACCGCTCCGAGCACTTCGTGCAGCCAGCTCGGGGCCAGCCTGAAGTTCACGAAGCCGGGGCCGGCGGCCTCCACCGTCACCACGTGCGGGGGTGGCTCGGCGCTCAGGTGGGCGACGATCTGCTCGGCCAGCTCGCGGGGTGGACGTCCCGCGGCCTTGGCCGCGGCCAGAGCGACATTGGACGACCACTCACCGTGGGAGCGGTCCCGGGGACGCTCGATGGCGATCTCGGCGGGCGCGCCGTCGACGCCGGCCCCTTCGAGAGCCGACCGCAGCCCGTCGCGCAAGCCGTCGCGCACATCCGGCATCGGCCGATCCTACCGGACGCCCCCGGTCACGCCGGTGAGCGCGACCCGCCCCGATCCCCCCCCAATCATGCCGGTGAGCGCAGCGCCGGTAGCATGGCCCGGCCCAGCCCCCGTAGCTCAGGGGATAGAGCATCGGCCTCCGGAGCCGTGTGCGCAGGTTCGAATCCTGCCGGGGGTGCATGACCGTCACAGACGCGGCCGCTGCGCCGGCCAAGAAGCCCCGCTGGACCTACCAGTGGAAGGAGCTCCACGACGAGGTCATCACCTCCGGGCTCTGCACCGGCTGCGCGGGGTGCGTGATCGCCTGCCCCCACCACGTGATCGGCTACACCCACGAGCCCGGCGCCTACAAGCCGTTCCACCTCGAGGACGATGAGTACGGTCCCGGCGACTGTGTCCACGGGGTGAAGGGCTGCACGTCGTGCACGCGGGCCTGCCCCCGCTTCCGCATGTGGGAGCCCGAAGCCGACATGCACCTGTTCGGCCGGGAGCGCCATCCCGACGAGATGTCGGGCATCTACTCCGACATCCTGCTGACCCGGGCCTCAGACGACTTCGTGTACGAGGTCGGCCAGGACGGCGGGCTGGTGTCGGCCATCCTGATCTGGTGCATGGAGAACGACGTCATTGACGGGGCCCTCACCAGCGGGGTGGAGTCGCTGGCCGGTGGAGAGCCGGGCTGGAAGGCGTTCCCGATGGTGGCCACCAACCGTGAAGAAGTCCTGCGGGGCGCGGGCAGCCGCTACACCTACTCGGCCAACCCGATCGCCTTCGAGGAGGCCCGCGAGAAGGGCTTGGAACGCCTGGCGCTGGTGGGCATGAGCTGTCAGACGTCGGTGGGGCCGGTGATGTGGCACCGCAAGGTGGGCAAGGTGAGCAAGCCCATCAAGCTCAACATCGGCCTGCTGTGCTCGAAGTCGTTCGACGACTCGCTGTTCGACGAGCTGTTCGAGGTGAAGTACGGGCTGCCCAAGGAGCGGATCTCGAAGATGAACATCAAGGGCGTCTTCCAGATCTGGACCAAGGACGGCGGCTACCACGAGATCAACCTCAAGGAGTGCCACGCCTGGACCCGGGAGGGCTGCAACCTGTGCCCCGACTTCGCGGCCGAGCACGCCGACATCTCCACCGGCGGCATCGGAGACCTGACCGACTGGACCCTCACCATCGTGCGCACCGAGCTGGGCCGGGCCGTGATCGACGCCATGGTGCGCGACGGGGCGATCGAGACCCGTCCCGGCGACGACGACCCGGGCGCCATCGCGCTGATGCACCGCCTGTCGGCCAAGAGCCGGGAGCGCTGGCCCCACTGGGCCGACGGCGCGGCCCGCCTGGGCCTGCCCGAACGCAAGACGGCCTGACACCGACCCCGACCAACGCCTGAGGCAAGGAGCCTGACATGGACATCGAGTTCTGGATCGACCCGCTTTGACCCTGGTGCTGGGTGACGGCCCGTTGGGTCGTCGACGAGGTGCAGCCGGCCAAGGGCCTGAACATCACCTGGCAGCCGATCAGCCTGTTCTTCAAGAACGATCCCGACCCCGAGGGCGACTACTACACGCACTCGTACTTCAGCCTGAGGCTGATGAGGGTGCTGGAGTCGGTTCGGGAGGCCGAGGGCGACGACGCGGTGGGCCCGCTGTACTGGGAGTACGGCCGGCGCCTGCACCACGACGACGTACGGGAGTTCCCTGTGGCCGACGCGCTGGAGGCCGTCGGCTACGACACCTCGCATGCGGCCGCCTTCGACGACGACTCCTGGGATCCCGAGATCCGCAAGCGCATGGACGAGGGCCTGGCCCTGTGCGGCGACCAGGTAGGCACTCCGATAATCGCCCTCAAGGACCGCAACGGCGACAAGCAGGGCTACTTCGGGCCAGTGATCACCCGGGTGCCGCCCCCCGAGGACTCCCTGGCCATGTGGGACGCCCTAGTGGCCATGATGAACGTGTCCGGTTTCTGGGAGCTCAAGCGCACCAGAACCGAGCGCCCCGAGTTCGGCAAGCGTCCATAAGAGCGAGCGCGGATTGATCGGCGGCCAATCGCGTCGCAGGGTGGTCATT